>NZ_JAZDCX010000004.1:0-309874 GCF_036323805.1 Streptomyces rubellus | reverse complement strand
GCGCGGTAATCGGCGGTCCGCCGTACACTGGTCTGTCCGGTACAGGCCGGTCGCCGCTCCCCAGCCGGAGCGGCGACCGGCCTTCGCGTCCCTTCAGGAGGTATGCGGATGACTCGTCCCTTCTCCCGCGCCGGCACCCTCGGCGGAGGGGCCCCGGCCCCCGTCACCTCTCCCGTCACCTCTCCCGTCACGGCCGTCACTCCTCCCGTCACGGGCACCACGGCGGCCGCCGGCGCTCCCACCGGCCTCCAGGCGGTTCTGCTCGACATGGACGGCACCCTGGTGGACACCGAGGGCTTCTGGTGGGACACCGAGGTCGAGGTGTTCGCCGAGCTCGGGTACGAGCTGGCCGACGAGCACCGCGAGGTCGTGGTGGGCGGGCCGATGAGCCGCAGTGGCGCCCATCTCATCCGGGTCACCGGTGCGGACATCTCCCTCGCGGAGCTGACGGTGCTGCTCAACGCCAGGTTCGTCGAGCGCATAGCGCGGGGTGTGTCGCTGATGCCGGGGGCCCGGCGGCTGCTCACGGAGCTGGACGCGCACGGGGTACCCGCGGCACTGGTCTCGGCGTCGCACCGCCGGGTGATCGACCGGATGCTGGTCTGGCTGGGGCCGGAGCACTTCGCACTCACCGTGGCGGGGGACGAGGTGGAGCGCACCAAGCCGCACCCGGATCCGTATCTGCTGGCCGCCGGCCGACTCGGCGCGGATCCCGCCCGGTGTGTCGTGGTGGAGGACACCCCGACCGGGGTGGCGTCCGCGGAGGCGGCCGGCTGCCCCGTGGTGGCGGTGCCGTCGGTGACCCGGATCGAGCCCGCCGGCGGGCGCACGGTCGTGCCGTCCCTGGAGGAGGTGGACCTGTCCGTGCTGCGCTCCCTGGTCCCGTCCGCGGACCGGGTGTGAGCGCGGTGCCGCTTGGTGGGGGAGGCGGAACTCCGGACGGAACTCTGAGGAGTGGATTGCTCATTTTCCGTAGCGAATATGGCGGTTGAATTCAAGCCATCGGGCAGAGGATTGCGGGCGTGACATTTGTCACGCCCTCACGGGTCGACAGACGGGGGTGGGTCCGTCTTCGGTGGAGTCCCGCCCTTCCCCGGCGTCCCCAAGTGTCCCGGTTGGTGCGCGCTCGCGCCGATCGCTCCCGTCTCCGGTCAACGGCTGACGTACCGCTGCCGCACGGATATGACAGCCGCACATGGGCGGCCCGGTCGGGCGGCGCGCGCCCCGGCCACTAATGTCTGTACCTCCCGGCCAGAGCGAACCGCAACAACCGGCCGGATGAGGAGACCGTCACCGATGAACCGCAAGATACTGGTGCTACCCGCCGTGGTGGGCCTGCTCGCACCCGCGCTCGTTGCATGTGGTAACGACGGTGCCGGGGGCGGAGAGGGTGCGACGGTGGTCGTCGGCACCACCGACCGCATCGAGGCGACAGAGGACGCACCCGCTCCACTGGATCCCGCGGCCGCCTACGACGTCAGCACCTGGAACATCTTCCGCAACACCTTCCAGACCCTGCTGAGGCTGCCCCGTTCGGGCACCGAGCCGGAGGCGGAGGCCGCCAAGGAGTGCGAATTCACCGACCGGAGGAGTGCGCAGTACCGCTGCACCCTGCGGGAGGGCCTGACCTTCTCCAACGGTCACAGCCTGACCGCCGAGGACGTCGTGTTCTCCATCGACCGCGTCCTGGAGCTCGAGGACCCCTCCGGCCCGTCGTCGCTGCTGAGCAACCTCGACCGGGTGGAGGCGCCCTCCGAGCACGAGGTGGTCTTCCACCTCAAGACGCCCGACGCCACCTTCCCCCACAAGCTCGCCACCCCGGCGGCGGCGATCGTGGACAGCGAGGTCTACCCGGCCGACGGAGTCCGCGAGGGGTACGAGATCACCGGTTCCGGCCCCTACGTCGTGGAGTCCTTCGACCCCGACAAGGGCACGGCGGTCCTGGTCCGCAACGAGAGGTACACCGGTGGTCTGGAGGTGAAGAACGGCAGGGTCGAACTGCGCTTCTTCGAGGACTCCGAGGCCATGGAGAAGGCGCTGCGCGACGGCGACATCGACGTGATGAACCGGAGCATGTCGCCCGAGCAGATCGCGCGGCTGAGCAGCGAGAAGGGCAGCGACATCGACGTCGTCGAGATGTCCGGCCAGGAGATCCGCTACCTCGTCTTCAACACCGACGACCCGGTCGCCGGCCGCGAGGCCGTGCGCAAGGCCATCGCCCGTATCGTGAACCGCGGCGAACTGGTGCGTGACGTGTACCAGCGCACCGCGGAGCCGCTGTACTCCATGGTGCCCGTCGGGCTCACCAGCCACAGCAACTCCTTCTTCAACACCTACGGCGAACCGGACGTGAAGGCCGCGCGCGCCCTCCTGGAGGAGGCCGACATCTCCACCCCGGTCAGGGTGCGGTTCACCTACACCAGCGATCACTACGGCGAGGTCACGGCCGAGGAGTTCAAGGTGCTGGTCAAGCAGCTCAACGCCTCGGGGCTGTTCGACGCGACCGCCGAGGGCGTGCCGTGGAAGACCTACCGCCCCACGGCCGCGGAGCAGAAGTACCAGGTCTACGGCATGGGCTGGTTCCCCGACTTCCCGGACCCGGAGAACTTCCTCGCCCCCTTCTTCGCCGAGGACAACTTCCTCGGCGCCACCTACAAGAACGAGGAACTCCTCAAGATCATCCCGCGGACCCGGACGAAGGCCGACCGCGAGGCCGCGATCGAGGATCTGGTCCGCGCCCAGGACATCGTCGCCGAGGACGTACCCGTGCTGCCGCTGTGGCAGGGCAAGCAGTACATTGCCGCCCGGGAGGACGTCACCGGAGTCGAGTGGGCGCTCAACTCCTCCGCGGTGCTCCAGCTCTGGGAACTGGGCCGGGCCACGGAGGGCTGACGAGGAGTCGGCGGAGAGCCGGCGGAGAGCCGGCTGGGCAAGATCCCCGCACCCCCTGCTCCGGGGGGTGCGGGGCCGTACGGTACGGGGGCGGTAAGGACAGGTAGTCGGGCAAGAAGAGCGAATAAGGACAAACACGTGAGGAAAAGGGCCTCGAGGGCGCTTTTAGCCGGTATGGGGATGGTCGCCGCACTGCTCGCCGGATGCGGGGAGGGGGACGCGGCGGACGCCGGCCGGGGAGAGCGGATCGTGATGGGCATGACCGACGAGGTCCCGGCCACCGATCCCGCGTCCGGCTACGACCCCGGCTCCTGGCTGGTCTTCAACAACGTCTTCCAGTCGCTGCTCAGCTTCCCCAGAGGAGGCACGGACCCGCAGCCCGAGGCCGCCGAGGAGTGCGCGTTCACCGACGGAGCGAGCCGGGTCTTCCGCTGCACCCTCAAAGAGGGACTGAAGTTCACCAGCGGCAACTCCCTCACCTCCGAGGACGTGAAGTTCTCCTTCGAGCGCACCCTGCGCATCGACGACCCCGACGGCCCGGCCGTCATGCTGGCGGGCATCGACACGATCGACACCCCGGACGAGCGGACGGTCGTCTTCCGCCTCGACCGGCCGGACGCCACGTTCCCGCAGAAGATCGCCTCCGGCGCCGGGTCGATCGTCGACCACCGCGAGTACCCGTCCGACAGGCTCCGCACCGACGGCGAGGCGGTCGGCTCGGGCGTCTACAAGCTGGACTCCTACGCCGAGGACGAGGCCGTCTTCTCCGTCAATCCGGACTACACCGGGCCCGCCGAGGTCCGGAACTCCGGAATGACCATGAAACTCTTCCACGGCGACCAGGAAGCGCTGAAGAAGGCCGTGGAGAGCGGCGAGGTGGATCTGGCCTACCGGGGACTCGCCACGGACGACATCGCCGATCTGGAGGCGTCGACCGGGGAGGACCACGGGATCGAGGTCGTCGAGGGCACCAGCGCCGAGGTGCACCACCTGGTCTTCAACACGGACCACCCGGTCACCGGCAGGCTCGGGGTCCGCAAGGCCGTCGCGTACCTGCTGGACCGTCCGGCGCTGATCAGGGACGTCCACCGGCGCACCGCCGAGCCGCTCTACTCGATCGTCCCCGCCGGGATCACCGGCCACAACACGGCCTTCTTCGACCTCTACGGCGACCGTCCGCAGCCCGAGAAGGCCGAGAAGGCCCTGCGGGAGGAGGGCATCACCGGCAAGGTCGAGCTGACCCTGTGGGCCACCCCCGCGCGCTACGGGCCCGCCACCGTCGGCGAGTTCGAGGAGATCGCCCGGCAGCTCAACGCCAGCGGCCTGTTCGAGGCCACGGTCAGGAGCGTCGAACTGGAGCAGTACGAGAAGGACATCGACGCGGGGAAGTACGGCGTCTACGTCAAGGGCTGGGTGCCCGACTACCCGGACCCCGACAACTTCACCGCGCCCTTCTTCGGTGAGGGCAACGTGCTGCGCAACGGCTACGACGCCGGCCGGATCGCCGGGGAACTGCTGCCGCGCACCGCGGCGATGACCGACCGCGCCGACACCGTCGAGGACTTCGGCGAGATCCAGGACATCGTCGCCCGGGAACTGCCGATCCTGCCCGTCTGGCAGGGCAAGCAGTACGCCGTCGCGCACCAGGACGTCTCCGGCCTGGAGTGGACCCTGGACCCCTCCACGGTCTTCCGCTTCTGGGAGATCGGCAAGCGCGGGAACTGAGCCCCCGGTCCCGAGCCGCGCCCGGTCCCGCGCCGCACGGCGCGGGACCGGGCCGCCCCGGCCGCTACTGGGCGCCGGGGCGGACCAGCCCGCTCTCGTAGGCGTACACCGCGGCCTGCACCCGGTCGCGCAGGCCCAGCTTGGTCAGCACATGCCCGACATGGGTCTTCACCGTCGTCTCGCTGACGAACAGGTCCGCGGCGATCTCGGCGTTCGACAGCCCGCGCGCCACCAGCTTGAGCACCTCCACCTCGCGCTCGGTGAGCCGGTGGAGGGTGTCCGGCACCTGCTCCTCGCCCGAGGGCAGCTTCCCGGCGTACTTGTCCAGCAGCCGGCGCGTGACGCTGGGGGCGAGCATCGCCTCGCCCGCCGCCACCACCCGGATCGCCTGCACCAGTTCGGCCGCCGGGGCGTCCTTGAGCAGAAAGCCGGACGCACCCGCGCGCAGCGCCTCCACCACGTACTCGTCCAGGTCGAACGTGGTGAGGACCAGCACCTTGGCGGGGCCGTCCTTGGCGGGACCGGTGATCTGGCGGGTGGCCTCCACCCCGTCCATGCGCGGCATGCGGATGTCCATGAGCACCACGTCCGGCTGGAGCGCCCGTGTCTGGTCCAGCGCCTGCACACCGTCCCCGGCCTCGCCCACCACGACGATGTCGCCCTCGGCCTCCAGGATCATCCGGAAACCGGTGCGCAGCAGCGGCTGGTCGTCCACCAGCAGGACGCGGATCGCCACGAGAACTCCTAAAACGGGGGCGGGAGGCATGGGACGGGCCCCATTCTTGCCTAGTGCCGCGTCAGCCGGGGTTCGCCCCGCCCGCCGCCCTGGCACGCACGCTCGCTGCGTTGGCCGAAAGCCCGGGCAGGACCCTACATGCGGCTTCCGGCCGCCTTGCGATCGCGTCCCCTCGACCCCGCGGACCTGGGGAGGCCCCAGCACCAGGACGCCTCGCTACCGGGCGAACCCCGGCTGACGCGGCACTAGGCGGCCCCGCCGGGCCGAACCGCCGGCGGATACGGCGGGGGAGTGCCGCCGAACTCCGGGCACAGCGCCTGGTGGGCGCACCAGCCGCACAGCGGACCCGGCCGGGGTCGCCAGTCGCCGGTCTCGGTCGCCCGCCGGATCGCGTCCCACAGGGCCAGCAGCTTGCGCTCCACGCCCCGCAGATCACCCTCGTCCGGGTCGTAGCTCAGCACGTCGCCGCTGCCCAGGTAGACCAGCTGCAGTCGGCGCGGGACCGTGCCGCGCAGCCGCCACAGCACCAGGGCGTAGAACTTCATCTGGAACAGCGCGTCCGCCGCGTACTGGGGCCGGGGCGCCTTGCCCGTCTTGTAGTCGACGACGCGCACCTCGCCGGTCGGCGCCACGTCCACCCGGTCGATGATCCCGCGCAGCCGCAGCCCCGACTCCAGCCGGGCCTCCACGAAGAGCTCCCGTTCGGCGGGCTCCAGCCGGGTCGGGTCCTCCAGCGAGAACCACCGCTCCACCAGCTCCTCCGCCGTCGCCAGCCAGCGCGCCAGCTCGGTGCCGTCCGCCGCGCCCCCGTCCTCCTCGCTCTCGCCGGTGAACAGCTCCGCCAGCTCCGGCCGCCGCTCCAGCAGCCGCTCCCACTCCCGGACCACCAGCGACCTCGCCCGCCGTACGCTGCGCTCGCCCGCCGGCGAGTCGAAGAGCCGCTCCAGCACCGCGTGCACCACCGTCCCCCGGGTGGCCGCGGGCGTCGGCTTCTCGGGCAGTTTGTCGATCACCCGGAAGCGGTACAGAAGCGGGCACTGCATGAAGTCGGCGGCCCGCGACGGCGACAGCGAGTCGGGCGGCGCCGTCCGGGAACGGGCCGGCGGGGGGACGGGCGGCGGAGCGGACGAGGAGGCGGCCGGGCGGGCCGGGCCGGACGCCTTGCCGGAAGCCGGATGGGAGACCATGGGGAAGACCCTACGACCCGGGAACGACACGCCGCCGCTTACCATCGACGACGTACCCCTTCGCACTCCCGCGCCGCATGACCGCGGGGACACCGGCGGGTGCGAGGGCATTTTCTACGAGGGGAACCCGTGGCGGACACGGACAACGGCGGTCGGCCGCAGCCCGGCTCCGGCGAAGCGGCGAAGAGCGGACCGAACCGTCCGCGGGAGAGCGGCGGCGGCATCCTCATGGGCCGCCCCTTCGGCGTACCCGTCTACGTGGCGCCGAGCTGGTTCGTGGTGGCCGCCCTGATCACCTGGGTCTTCGGCGGCCAGCTCGACCGCGTGCTGCCGGAGCTCGGCGGCATCCGCTATCTGGTCTCGCTCTTCTTCGCGGTCGCCTTCTACGCCTCCGTGCTCGTCCACGAGCTGGCGCACACCGTCGCGGCGCTGCGCTTCGGGCTCCCCGTGCGCCGTATCCAGCTCCAGTTCTTCGGCGGTGTCTCGGAGATCGAGAAGGAAAGTGAGACGCCGGGCCGGGAGTTCGTCCTGGCCTTCGTCGGCCCGCTGCTCTCCCTCGTCCTGGCGGGCCTGTTCTACCTGGGGCTGTACGCCGTCGAGCCCGGTACGGTGCCCGCGGTGCTGCTCGCCGGGCTGATGATCTCCAACCTCATCGTCGCGGTGTTCAACCTGCTGCCGGGGCTTCCGCTGGACGGCGGCCGGATGCTGCGCGCGGTGATCTGGAAGGTCAGCGGCAGGCCCATGACCGGCACCGTCGCCGCCGCCTGGACCGGCCGCGCCCTGGCCGTCGCCGTCCTGATCGGGATACCGCTGCTCAGCTACGCCGGGGGCTTCACCGACGAGCAGCGGGACTTCGGCGGACTGGACTCGGTCACCGACGCCCTGCTCGCCGCGATCCTCGCCGCGATCATCTGGACCGGCGCCGGGAACAGCCTGCGGATGGCCCGGCTGCGTGAGCGACTGCCCGAGCTGAGCGCCCGGGCCCTCACCCGCCGTGCCGTGCCGGTCACCGCCGACACTCCGCTGTCCGAGGGGCTGCGCCGGGCCAACGAGGCCGGGGCCCGCGCCCTGGTGGTGGTGGACGGCCAGGGCGATCCGCTCGCCATCGTCCGCGAGGCGGCCATCGCCGGAGTGCCCGGGCACCGCCGCCCCTGGGTCGCCGTGAGCGCCCTCGCCCAGGACCTCACCGAGGGCATGCGGGTGTCGGCCGAGCTGGCCGGCGAGGGACTGCTGGAGCAGCTGCGCACCACCCCCGCCACCGAGTACCTGGTGGTGGAGGAGAGCGGCGAGATCTACGGGGTGCTCTCCGCCGCCGACGTCGAGCGGGCCTTCGTGGCCGCCATGGCCAAGCCGGCCGGCTGACCCCGCCGCGCCGGGCGGCGGGCCCGGGGCCCCGGGGCCCGGAACGAACCGGGCGGCCGGCGCGGACAGCACCTCGATTACGGCCCGGAGGACGGACTCGACTAGGCTGGCGTCCATGTCCGAACCGACCGGTGCCGCCCGCCGTCGCGGGCCCTTCCAGGTCGGGGACCAGGTCCAGCTCACCGACCCCAAGGGACGCCACTACACCTTCACGCTCGAGGCGGGGAAGAGCTTCCACACCCACAAGGGAGCCTTCCCCCACGACGAGCTGATCGGCGCGCCCGAGGGCACGGTCGTCCGTACCACGGGGAACGTCGCCTACCTGGCGCTGCGTCCCCTGCTCCCCGACTACGTCCTGTCCATGCCGCGCGGCGCGGCCGTCGTCTACCCCAAGGACGCGGGGCAGATCCTGGCGATGGCCGACATCTTCCCCGGCGCGCGCGTCGTCGAGGCGGGTGTCGGCTCCGGCTCGCTGAGCAGCTTCCTGCTGCGCGCCGTCGGCGACCAGGGGATGCTGCACTCCTACGAGCGCCGCGCCGACTTCGCCGACATCGCCCGGCAGAACGTGGAGCGCTACTTCGGCGGCCCGCACCCCGCCTGGCGGCTGACCGTCGGCGACCTCCAGGACAACCTGTCGGACACCGGCGTCGACCGGGTCATCCTGGACATGCTGGCCCCCTGGGAGTGCCTGGACGCGGTCTCCAAGGCGCTGGTGCCCGGCGGCATCCTGTGCGCCTACGTGGCCACCACCACCCAGCTCGCCCGCACCGTGGAGTCGATCCGCGAGTACGGCACCTTCAACGAGCCGGCGGCCTGGGAGACCATGGTCCGCAACTGGCACGTCGAGGGGCTGGCCGTCCGGCCCGACCACCGCATGGTCGGGCACACCGGCTTCCTGCTGACCACCCGCCGCCTCGCCGACGGCGTCGAGCCCCCGCTGCGCCGCCGCCGCCCCTCGAAGGGCGCCTACGGGGAGGACTACACCGGTCCGGGCGGGGCGGCGGGAGCGGCGTCCGGCACCGGCTCGGGCCGGGGCTGACCGGCCCGCCGCCCCGCCCGGACCGGTACCGCGCGCAACGGCACCGCACCGCCGCCGAGTTCCCCGGGACCGGCGGCGGTGGTGCGTCCGGGGCCGTTGCGGGGCCGTTGCGGGGACAGCGGAGCGGAGAGCGGGCCCCGCCCGTTCCGCGCCGGTGTGACGTGTGGCACGATGCTGGGCACCCCGGCCGCCCGCACTCACAGGAGTCGACCCGCGTGCAGCTCCCGGCAGGCTCTGCGCCCTCCCCCTCCGCTTCCTCCCCCGGCCCGGCTTCCGGCGCCCCGGGAGACCCGGCCCCCGCGGACCCTCCCGCCTCGTACGTACCGCCGCAGCCCGGCCCCCCGGCGGCCGCGGGGCCCCCGGCGCCGCCCTCCCGTCCGGCGCCGCCCCACACCCGCGCCCGTGCGGCGCACTGGCTCGTCACGGCCGCGGTGCTGGGCGCCGTCCTGGGCGGCTCGGCGCTGCTGGGGCCCGGCGGGGCCACGGCGGTCCAGCGGGCGGGCACCGCGGCCGTCGCCCCCGGTCCGGACGCGGATACGGCGCGTTACCCGCTGGACTGCGGCCCGGTGGAGCCCGAGGTGACGGCCCGGGCCGAGGTGGACTTCGACGGCGACGGCCGCGCCGAGACCGTCGCGGTGGTGCGCTGCGCCGCGGGGATCGGCACCCCGCCCAGCGGGGTGTACGTCCTGGCCCGTCCCGTCCGCGAGGGGGCCGCGCCGCGGGTCGCCGAGACGCTGGTGGACCCTGAGGAGGGGATGAGCGTCCAGAGCCTCACCGTCCGGGGCCGCACGGCCTTCGCCAGGTTGCTCGGCTACTCCTCGGACGAGGTGCCCCGGTGCTGCCCCGACCGGGCCCGGGACGTCGAATGGAACTGGCGGGACGGGAGGTTCGTGCTGCGGGCCGCGCCGACGGCGCGGAGTGTGTGACGCCTCACGGAGCGTTCCCGGCGTCGGGCGCCTCCACCGCGTCCGGACCGTGGACCTCGGTCCGGTCCGAGATCCGGCGCACATGGATGCACTCGCCGGGGCACTCGCGGGCCGAGTCCACCACGTCGTTCAGCAGCGGCAGCGGTACGGGGGCGGTCGCCCCCGGCACGGTCAGCAGTTCCGCCTCCTCGCCCGCGGGGGCGGGCGCCTTGACGTAGGCGAGTCCGTCGATGTCCAGCTCGAAGACGTCCGGCGCGTACTGCGCGCAGATGCCGTCCCCGGTGCACAGCTCCTGGTCGATCCACACTTCCAGGCCGGTGACCTGCTCGTTCTGCGTGCCCATGCTGCTGCCTGCCGTTCCTGTGCTCGTGGCCGGACCGGGTGAGGGTTCCCGGCGCGATCTCCCACCCGGCCCCGGCGCGGTCTTGATGTGATCTTGATGTGAACTTGGCGGAATAGAGGCACCCGTGACGGGGGTTGACCGTTCAGACCATACAACCGGCGGCTTTCCAGTCATGTTGGGTGGGTATTCACCCGGGGTAAGGAAGTGCGCAAGGGTGAAGATCGGACACACCCCGACCGTCTTTGTGATCTAGGGGTTTCAACCCCCACCGCTACAGGTAGGGTCAGGAAGCGTCCAGCTCCCCTTGGAGGAGGTGAGGACCGTGGCAGCCCACGACGACGACATCAACCGCGGCATCCGGCCCGAACGGGGTTCCGAAGACCCGGTCGGCCAGGTTGCCCATCTCGAGCAGGAAATCGCCGTCCTGCGCCGCAAGCTCGCCGACTCTCCGCGGCACACTCGGATTCTCGAGGAGCGGATCGTCGAGCTGCAGACGAACCTGGCCGGCGTGTCCGCGCAGAACGAGCGGCTCGCCAACACCCTCCGTGAGGCCCGCGACCAGATCGTGGCCCTCAAGGAGGAGGTCGACCGGCTGGCCCAGCCGCCGGCCGGCTTCGGGGTCTTTCTGCAGGCGAACGAGGACGGCACGGCCGACATCTTCACCGGCGGGCGCAAGCTCCGGGTGAACGTCAGCCCCAGCATCGACCTCGAGGAGCTCAGCCGTGGCCAGGAGGTCATGCTGAACGAGGCGCTCAACGTGGTCGAGGCCATGGAGTTCGAGCGCGCCGGTGACATCGTCACCCTCAAGGAGGTCCTGGAGGACGGCGAGCGCGCCCTGGTGATAGGGCACACTGACGAGGAGCGGGTGGTCAAGCTCGCCGAGCCGCTGATGAACAGCACGCTGCGCGCCGGTGACGCCCTGCTGCTGGAGCCGCGCTCGGGGTACGTCTACGAGGTGGTGCCCAAGAGCGAGGTCGAGGAGCTCGTCCTCGAAGAGGTCCCGGACATCGACTACACCAAGATCGGTGGCCTGGGCGGGCAGATCGAGCTGATCCGCGACGCGGTGGAGCTTCCGTACCTGTACCCGGACCTCTTCAAGGAGCACGAACTCCGTCCTCCCAAGGGCGTGCTCCTGTACGGCCCGCCCGGCTGCGGCAAGACGCTCATCGCCAAGGCCGTCGCCAACTCCCTCGCCAAGAAGGTCGCCGAGGTGACCGGGCGGCCCCAGGGGAAGAGCTACTTCCTCAACATCAAGGGCCCCGAGCTGCTCAACAAGTACGTCGGCGAGACCGAGCGGCACATCCGGCTGGTCTTCCAGCGGGCCCGCGAGAAGGCGAGCGAGGGCACGCCGGTCATCGTCTTCTTCGACGAGATGGACTCCCTCTTCCGCACCCGCGGCTCCGGTGTCAGCTCGGACGTGGAGAACACCATCGTCCCGCAGCTGCTGTCGGAGATCGACGGCGTGGAGGGCCTGGAGAACGTCATCGTCATCGGCGCCTCCAACCGCGAGGACATGATCGACCCGGCGATCCTGCGCCCCGGCCGGCTCGATGTGAAGATCAAGATCGAGCGTCCGGACGCCGAGGCCGCCAGGGACATCTTCTCGAAGTACCTGACGCCCAGCCTCCCGCTGCACGCCGACGACCTCGCGGAGCACAACGGCGACCCCGAGGCCACCGTCGCCGGGATGATCCAGACGGTCGTCGAGCACATGTACGCGGAGTCCGAGGAGAACCGCTTCCTGGAGGTCACCTACGCCAACGGTGACAAGGAGGTCCTGTACTTCAAGGACTTCAACTCGGGCGCGATGATCCAGAACATCGTCGACCGGGCCAAGAAGATGGCGATCAAGGCCTTCCTCGACCACGACCAGAAGGGTCTGCGGGTCTCCCATCTGCTCGCCGCCTGCGTGGACGAGTTCAAGGAGAACGAGGACCTGCCGAACACCACCAACCCCGACGACTGGGCCCGCATCTCCGGCAAGAAGGGCGAGCGGATCGTCTTCATCCGCACGCTCGTCACCGGGAAGCAGGGCGCGGACACCGGGCGCTCCATCGACACGGTGGCCAACACCGGTCAGTACCTGTAAAGACACCGCGTCCGGCTGCGGACGCCCGGCCCCACCGGTGTACCGGGGGGCGGGCCTCCGCAGCCGGATCTTTATCGACAGACACGGGAAGTCCGCAGTGATGTCCCAACGCAGGCTCTTCCGTCCTAGGCTCGTCCGTACTGCCGCGCCGCGCAGTGCGGGACCAGAGGCCGCACACGGGCCGGATGCGCAGCGGGACTTGAGCGGTGGCCCGATGGCGGGCCGCCGCCGGGCAAGGAGGGCCGCATGACCGTACGGCGAGTAATGGGCATCGAGACGGAGTACGGGATCTCCGTCCCCGGCCACCCGAACGCCAATGCCATGCTCACCTCGTCCCAGGTCGTCAACGCCTACGCGGCGGCGATGCACCGGGCGCGCCGCGCCCGCTGGGACTTCGAGGAGGAGAACCCGCTGCGGGACGCCCGCGGATTCGACCTCGCGCGCGAGGTCGCCGACGCCAGCCAGCTCACGGACGAGGACATCGGCCTGGCGAACGTGATCCTCACCAACGGCGCGCGGCTGTACGTGGACCACGCCCACCCCGAGTACAGCGCTCCCGAGGTCACCAACCCGCGCGACGCCGTCCTGTGGGACAAGGCCGGGGAGCGGATCATGGCCGAGGCCGCCCGGCGCGCCGCCGAGCCGCCCGGCGCCCAGCCGATCCACCTCTACAAGAACAACACCGACAACAAGGGCGCCTCCTACGGGACGCACGAGAACTACCTGATGAAGCGGGAGACCGCCTTCTCGGACATCGTGCGCCACCTGACGCCCTTCTTCGTCTCCCGCCAGGTCGTCACCGGGGCCGGACGGGTCGGGCTCGGCCAGGACGGCTCCGAGCACGGCTTCCAGATCAGCCAGCGGGCGGACTACTTCGAGGTCGAGGTGGGCCTGGAGACCACCCTCAAACGACCGATCATCAACACCCGCGACGAACCGCACGCCGACGCCGAGAAGTACCGCCGGCTGCACGTGATCGTGGGCGACGCCAACCTCTCGGAGATCTCCACCTACCTCAAGCTGGGCACCACCTCCCTGGTCCTGGCCATGATCGAGGACGGTTTCATCGCCGTCGACCTCGCCGTCGACCAGCCCGTCCGCACCCTGCACCAGGTCAGCCACGACCCGTCGCTGCGCCGGCTGGTCACCCTGCGCAACGGGCGGAAGCTCACCGCGGTGCAGCTCCAGATGGAGTACTACGAGCTGGCCCGCAAGTACGTGGAGGAGCGCTGGGGCGCGGACGCCGACGAGCAGACCAGGGACGTGCTGGCCCGCTGGGAGGACGTCCTGGGGCGGCTGGAGACCGACCCGACGAGCCTGGCGGGCGAGCTGGACTGGGTGGCCAAGCTGGAGCTGATGGAGGGCTACCGGCGCCGGGACGGGCTCGGCTGGGACGCCGCCCGGCTGCACCTGGTGGATCTGCAGTACGCCGACGTCCGCCCCGACAAGGGGCTGTACAACCGCCTGGCGGCCCGCGGCCGGATGAAGCGGCTGCTGGACGAGACCGAGGTCGAGCGGGCCCGCAGCGCCCCTCCGGAGGACACCAGGGCCTATTTCCGCGGCCGCTGTCTGGAGCGGTACGCCGACGCCGTGGCCGCCGCCTCCTGGGACTCGGTGATCTTCGACCTGCCGGGCCGCGACTCCCTCCAGCGGGTGCCCACCCTGGAGCCGCTGCGCGGTACCCGCGCCCACGTCGGGGACCTGCTGGACCGCTGCCGCACCGCGGAGGAGCTGGTCCGGACGCTGTCCGGGGGCTGATCCGGCCGCGGCGGGCGGTATCCGGTCCCGGCCGGACTGGCTGAACGTCCCCGGAAGGGGGAACCATGGAGGTGGCTTCCGGACGTTGTGGTGACGAACCCGTCAGTGACAGGAAACAGCAGGAGACACAGGCCGATGTCGGACCCGGCTTGTAGGGTCCGATCTTGTACGGTCCAACCGAGCGGGGTGAGGTAGATGGCGACCAAGGACACCGGCGGCGGTCAGCAGAGGGCGACGCGGTCCACGGAGGAGACCGACGAGCAGGCGCAGGACGCGCAGGTCTCGGAGGACCTCAAGGAACGGCAGGAGGCGCTGTCGGACGAAGTGGACTCCGTCCTGGACGAGATCGACGACGTCCTCGAGGAGAACGCCGAGGACTTCGTGCGGTCCTTCGTCCAGAAGGGCGGAGAGTAAGGCTTGTCCCCCCGTCCCGCACCCCCGCCGAGGCGGGGGTGCGGGACGGGTGACATCTGCCGCCATGGGTAAGGTCCGTGCAGTGTTTCTTGATCCGGTCCCATGATCTCGTGGAAGGAAACGTGTGGAAGCCAACACTCGTAGCTCAGGGCGTCTGCCGGCGGCCTTCCTGACGCCGGGCTCGTCCTCTTTCCTGGACTTCCTGTCGGAGCACGCGCCCGAGCAGCTCCCCGGCAACCGTCCGCTGCCGCCGGTGAAGGGCGCCGTCGAGGCGCCGCACGGCACGACGATCGTCGCGGTCACCTTCGCGGGCGGTGTGGTGCTCGCGGGTGACCGGCGGGCGACGATGGGCAACATGATCGCGCAGCGGGACATCGAGAAGGTCTTCCCGGCCGACGAGTACAGTGCGGTCGGCATCGCCGGGACCGCCGGACTCGCCGTGGAGATGGTCAAGCTCTTCCAGCTGGAGCTGGAGCACTTCGAGAAGGTCGAGGGCACCGTCCTGTCGCTGGAGGGCAAGGCCAACCGCCTGTCCACGATGATCCGCGGCAACCTCGGCATGGCGCTGCAGGGCCTGGCGGTGATCCCGCTGTTCGCCGGGTACGACCTCGACGAGGACAGGGGCCGTATCTTCTCCTACGACGTCACCGGCGGGCGCTCGGAGGAGCTGGGCTTCGCGGCCGTCGGCTCCGGCTCGGTCTTCGCCCGCGGCTCGCTCAAGAAGCTCCACCGCGAGGACCTCGGCGAGCGGGAGGCGGCCACGGCGGTCGTCCAGGCGCTGTACGACGCCGCCGAGGACGATTCCGCGACCGGCGGCCCCGATCTCGTCCGCCGGATCTACCCCGTCGTCACGGTGATCACGGACGAGGGGTTCCGCAGGCTCACCGAGGAGGAAGTGGCCGAGGTCTCCCGCGCGGTGCACGACGGCCGGCTCCAGTCGCCCAACGGGCCCCAGGCCCCGGTGCTCTAACCACAAAGGAAGGGACGGATAGCCGGTGTCGACGCCGTTCTATGTCTCACCCCAGCAGGCCATGGCGGACCGCGCCGAGTACGCCCGCAAGGGCATCGCGCGCGGTCGCAGTGTGGTCGTGTTGCAGTACACCGACGGCATCCTGTTCGTCGCCGAGAACCCCTCACGGGCACTGCACAAGGTCAGTGAGATCTACGACCGGATCGCCTTCGCGGCGGTGGGCAAGTACAACGAGTTCGAGAACCTGCGCATCGGCGGCGTCCGCTACGCCGACCTGCGCGGTTACACCTACGCCCGGACCGATGTCACCGCGCGGGGTCTGGCCAACGTCTACGCCCAGACCCTGGGCACCATCTTCTCCAGTGTGGCGGAGAAGCCGTACGAGGTGGAACTGATCGTCGCCGAGGTCGGGGAGGGCCCCGAGGACGACCAGATCTACCGGCTGCCGCACGACGGCTCGATCGTCGACGAACACGGCTCGGTGGCGGTCGGCGGCAACGCCGACCAGATCAGCAGCTACCTCGACCAGCGGCACCGGGACGGCATGACCCTCGGCGAGGCGCTGAAACTGGCGACGGAGTCCCTCAGCCGGGACACCAACGGCGGCGAGCGCGCCCTCACCGCGGACCAGCTGGAGGTGGCCGTCCTCGACCGCACCCGGCCCCGGCAGCGCAAGTTCCGGCGTCTCCTGGGCCGGCAGCTCTCCCGGCTGCTGGAGGAGGGCGCGGCTCCCGGCGCCGGGGAGGCCTCCGGGGGCGCCGCCTCCGACACCGCTGCGGAGACCCCGGATACCCCGGGGGACGACTCCGGGAAGTGAACCGCGGGCGCCCTCGCGTCCCGCCCGTGCGGCCCGGCGGTGCTCAGCGCCCGCCGGGCCGCACGGGCGCGTCCGGCGGCGGGGCGGTGGAGCCCCGTACGGTCAGCTCCACCGGAAGGGTGACGGTCCTCCCCGGGGCACCGCCGCCCGCCGGCCCGGTGCCCGGCCCGGTGCCTGCTGTCCGGCTGTCCGGGACAGCACCTCCTGTCCGGCTGTCCAGGACAGCCAGCAGAGCCCGCATCCCGGCCGCGCCCGCCTCCTCGGCCGGCAGCCGCACGGTCGTCAGCTCCGGCTCGACCGCGCGGGCCAGGGTCAGGTCGTCGAAACCGGTGACGGAGACGTCCTCCGGCACCCGCAGCCCCAGCCGCCGCGCCGCCTTGCAGGCGCCCGCGGCGAGCAGATCGTCGTCGCACACCAGTGCGGTCGGGCGAGGGTGCGCCGCCAGCGCCGCCATGGCGGCCCGCATGCCACCGGTCACGCTCAGTTCAGCCGGAAGGACGGCCGGCGCCGGGCGGCCGGCCGCGCGCAGTGCCCCGGCCAGGGTCCTCGCCCGCACCTCGAAGGTCCAGGAGTCCACCGCGGCGGCGATGTGCGCCACCCGGCGGTGGCCGAGCCCGAGCAGATGCGCCGCGGTCCGCCGCATGCCGTCGGCGATGTCGACGTTGACGGTCGCCGACGCCCCGGTGTGTTCCGGGTCGCTGTCGAGCATGACCAGCGGCAGCCCGCCGCCGGGCCGCAGGGCGGCCAGCGCCTCGGCGGCCATGGAGGAGGCGATCACCCCGTCCAGTGCGTCGCTCGCGGAGCCGAAGGGGTCCCGGGCGGGTCCGGTCCCTTCCGGCGAGGGGTAGAGCACGACCCCGAAACCGTGCTCGGCGGCCACCCGGGCGGCTCCCGAGTGGAGCCGGGCGAAGAACTCGTTGGTGAGCGCCGGGACGACCAGCAGGGCGGTGCGGGTGCGTCCCAGCCGCAGGCTGCGGGCCGCCGGATTGGGCCGGTAGTCCAGTTCCCGCGCGGCCGCGCGTACCGCCTCGGCCTTCCCCGGCGAGACCCTGCCGTGCCACTTGCCGCCCAGCACCAGGGAGACGGCCGCCTGCGAGACTCCGGCGGCACGCGCCACATCCCGGCTCGTCGGCCGGGGACGGTCGGTGGACACGGGAGCTGACTCCTGACGGGAGTGGACGGAACGGCATGGACCCGGAGGCTGGCTCATGATACGTATGACGGGTTCCGTTATACGTATCACTCCAGGGCTGCCGGGCCGCCGGGCCGGAGGAGAGGGGCCGAGCCATGACGACGGGCTACGCCGAACTGCTGCGCGCCAGACATGTGGTGCGGCTCCTGGCGGGCACCCTGGCCGGACGGCTGCCCAACGCCACCGCCGCCCTGGCCATCGTGCTGTTCACCCGCGCCGAGGGCGGTTCCTACACGCTGGCCGGCGCCCTGTCGGCCGGTTACGGCCTGGCCACCGCCGTCGGGCAGCCGCTGCTGGGCCGCGCGGTGGACCTGTGGGGCCAGCCGCGGGTGATGCTGCCCGCCGCGCTGCTCTCCGGGCTGGCCATGGCCGTCTTCGCCCTCGCCGGCATCGACCCGCTGCCCGTCGCCTGGGCCGCGACGGCCGCCGCCGGGCTGTTCACCCCGCCCCTGGAGGGCGGGCTGCGGGCCCTGTGGCCGTCGGTGCTGGGGCGGGGCGACCGGGTGCACGCCGCCTACGCGCTCGACGCGGTCGCCCAGGAGGTGATGTTCACCCTGGGCCCGCTGGCGGTCACCGTACTGGTGGCCCTGGCGAACGAGGCCGCCGCCCTGCTGGTGATCAACGTGCTGGGAGTGCTGGGCGCCCTGTCCGTGGTCCTCTCCCCGCCCTCCCGCCGGTGGCGCTCCGCCCCGCGTGAGGCGCACTGGCTGGGCGCCCTGCGCTCGCCGGGGCTGCTGGCACTGCTCGGGGCGTTCTTCTTCGTCGGAGCGGCCCTCGGGACGATCGCGGTGGCCGCGGTCGCCTACGCGGACGGTCACGGCGACAGCCTGATCGCCACCTATCTGCTCGCGGCGCTCGGCGCGGGCGCCCTGGCCGGCGGCCTGGTCTACGGCGGCCGGACGTGGGCCGGGGAGCCGGAGCCGCGGCTGCGGGTCCTGGTGGCGGCCCTGGCGGCCGGCTATCTGCCGCTGGCCCTGGTGCCCGGCCCGGCGGCGATGACCTTCCTGTCGTGGGTCGCCGGGGTCTTCCTGGCCCCCGCGCTGGCCTGCGCCTTCGTCGTCGTGGACCGGCACGCCCCGCCGGGCACGGTCACCGAGGCCTTCTCCTGGCTGGTGACCACCTTCGGGGTCGGCGCCGCCGCCGGGACGGCCGCGGTGGGACCGGTCGTCGAGCGGTGGGGTGCGGCGGCGGGCTTCTGCGCGGCGGGCGCGGGCGGCCTGGCCGCGCTGCTCGTCCTCCTCGCGACACGCCGCGTCCTGACGGGAGGACCTATCCCGGAGGAAAGTGATCAGAATGGTGCGCCGGGCGCGGTTTCAAAACCGGGTGCCAGGCGTAATGTTCCCTCGTGACTCCGCTCCCCGTCCGAGGAAGGGGGCCTGTGGCCCAGGGGCCGCGGTCCGGCCCGGACCGATCCCCTGTGGGACTGACGTAAACCACCGCGAACCAGGGAATGAACTTCCCCACCGGTCGAAACCGGTAGTTCCCTCGTGAGGAGTCTGATGGACCGCCGAATCTTCGGACTGGAGAACGAGTACGGCGTCACATGCACGTTCCGGGGACAGCGGCGTCTGTCTCCCGACGAGGTGGCGCGGTACCTCTTCCGCCGTGTCGTGTCATGGGGCCGCAGCAGCAACGTCTTCCTCCGCAACGGGGCCCGCCTCTACCTGGACGTGGGGTCCCACCCGGAGTACGCCACTCCGGAATGCGACGACGTGACCGAACTGGTCACCCACGACAAGGCCGGCGAGCGCATCCTGGAGGGGCTTCTCGTCGACGCCGAGCGCCGCCTGCACGAGGAGGGGATCGCGGGCGACGTCTACCTGTTCAAGAACAACACCGACTCGGCGGGCAACTCCTACGGCTGCCACGAGAACTACCTGGTGGCCCGGCACGGGGAGTTCTCGCGCCTGGCGGACGTCCTCATCCCCTTCCTCGTCACCCGGCAGCTCATCTGCGGGGCCGGGAAGGTCCTGCAGACCCCGCGCGGCGCGGTCTACTGCGTCAGCCAGCGCGCCGAGCACATCTGGGAAGGCGTCAGCTCCGCGACCACCCGGTCCCGGCCGATCATCAACACCCGCGACGAACCGCACGCGGACGCCGAGCGCTACCGTCGGCTGCATGTCATCGTTGGTGACTCCAACATGTCCGAGACGACCATGCTGCTCAAGGTCGGCGCCACCGACCTGGTGCTGCGCATGATCGAGGCGGGCACGGTCATGCGCGACCTCACCCTGGAGAACCCGATCCGGGCGATCCGGGAGGTCAGCCACGACATCACCGGCCAGCGGAAGGTCCGGCTGGCCAACGGGCGGGAGGCCTCCGCGCTGGAGGTGCAGCAGGAGTACTACGAGAAGGCCGCCGACTTCTGCGAGCGCCGCGGCATCCGCACGGGCGTGGTGGACCAGGTCCTGGAGCTGTGGGGCCGCACCCTGGAGGCGATCCGCACCCAGGAGCTCGACAAGGTCAACACCGAGATCGACTGGGTGATGAAGTACCAGCTCATCGAGCGGTACCGGGCCAAGAACAACATCACCATGTCGCATCCGAGGATCGCCCAGATAGACCTCGCCTACCACGACATCCACCGCCGCCGCGGGCTGTACTACCTGCTGGAGCGCAAGGGGCAGGCCGCCCGGATCTGCAACGACGTCAAGATCTTCGAGGGCAAGTCCGTGCCGCCGCAGACCACCCGGGCCCGGCTGCGCGGCGACTTCATCCGCCGGGCCCAGGAGCAGCGCCGCGACTTCACCGTGGACTGGGTGCATCTGAAGCTGAACGACCAGGCCCAGCGCACGGTGCTGTGCAAGGACCCGTTCCGCTCGGTGGACGAACGGGTGGAGAAGCTCATCGCCGGCATGTGACCCACGCCCGCGGGCTCGCACACGTTTCCGGGAGCCGGGAACGAAATCAGCTCTTCCGCTAGTTGTGGGAGGTGGGCCGGGCGGCCCGTAAAGTGGCCGACACGCCCGGAACGCCCGGACACCTCCTACACACCAAGAGTTGGACTGATGCAGCGAACTCCCGGGGCACGCCCCCCACACATCCGCCCCTTCGGGCCGGTCGGCCGCCGCCTCGCCGCGGCCCTGGCCGTTCCCGTCCTGCTCTTCACCGCGGCGTGCGGCTCCGACGGTTCCGACGACTCCCAAGGCTCCTCCGACACCGCCACCGAGGTCACCGGCAAGGTCGGCGAGAAGCCGAAGGTCAGCGTTCCCGAGGACGCCGAGGCCCCCGACAAGGCGGCGGTGCGGACCGTCACCGAGGGCAAGGGCGACAAGATGGCCAAGGGCGACTTCGTCCGGATGGACGTCTTCGCCCAGATGACCGCCGACGACCAGGAACTGATCAACACCTGGAAGACGGAGGAGGACGCCTCCGCGAAGGAGGGCGCCCACACCCAGCTGGTCATCCAGCTCGGTGAGGAACAGCAGATGGTCCCCGCCTCGGTGCTGAACGCCCTGGTCGGCGAGCGGACCGGCGGACGCCTCCTGGTCGAGGGGACCGCCAAGGCGATCATCGGCGAGCGGCTCAACCCCCAGGCCGGGATCGAGGAGTCGGCCGGCATGGTCTGGGTGGTCGACCCGGTCTCCGCCGCCAAGACCGACGCCAAGGCCGAGGTCAGCGGCGAGCAGGCGGACACCGGCGAGGGCATGCCCGAGGTGAAGCCGGTGAAGCAGAAGGCCGCCGCCATCACCATCCCCGAGGGCGAGAAGGCCCCCAAGGAGCTCAAGCAGCAGGTGCTGATCGAGGGCGACGGACCCGAGGTCAAGGCCGGCGAGGGACTGATCGCGCAGTACACCGGGGTCAAGTGGGAGGACGGCGAGAAGTTCGACTCCTCCTGGGACCACGGGGGCGCCATCGCCTTCCAGATCGGCACCGGCTCGGTCGTCCAGGGCTGGGACCAGGGCCTGGTCGGCAAGAAGGTCGGCGACCGGGTGCTGCTGGTGATCCCGCCGGACCTGGCCTACGGCAACAACCCGCAGTCCGAGCTGGCGAAGAACACCCTGGTGTTCGTGGTGGACATCGTCGGCAAGGTCTGACGGTCTCCGGCGGCGGCCGCGGTCCGGTTCTGCCAGACTGACACGGTTGACCGAAGGAAACGTTCGTAGGAGCAATTTCGTGAGCATCGAGAAGCCCGAGATCGACTTCCCGGGCGGCGAGCCCCCGGCGGACCTGGAGATCAAGGACATCTGGGAGGGCGACGGGCCGGTCGCCAAGGCCGGGGACCAGGTCTCCGTGCACTACGTGGGTGTCGCCTTCTCCACCGGCGAGGAGTTCGACGCCAGCTGGAACCGCGGCACCCCGCTGCGGTTCCAGCTCGGGGTCGGCCAGGTCATTTCCGGCTGGGACCAGGGCGTCCAGGGCATGAAGGTCGGCGGCCGCCGGCAGCTGACCATCCCGCCGCACCTGGCGTACGGCGACCGGGGCGCCGGCGGCCGGATCAAGCCGGGCGAGACGCTCATCTTCGTCTGCGACCTGGTCTCCGTCTGAGTCCGCGCCCGCGGGGGCGGTGAGCCCCGGGACAGCGGGCGCGACGGACACCGGACACCACGGCCGGGGCCCGTGCCGTACGGCACGGGCCCCGGCTTTGTACGGGGCGTCCCGCGAGCGGTACGGTCGACGCCGGGACGAGCACGAGAGAGGGCGTCGATGGCCATTGCCAAGGCCGAGCGGCTGATGAACCTGGCGCTGTGCCTGCTGGGAGCCCGGCGCCCGCTGACCAAGCGCGAGCTGCGGGCGTCGATCGAGGCGTATCTGGAGGTCGGCGGGGGACCGGGCCGGGCCGGCAGCGAGGACGCCTTCAACCGGATGTTCGAACGCGACAAGGACGACCTGCGCGAGCTCGGCATGGTCATCGAGACCGTGGAGAACCTGGACGGCGAGATCGGCTACCAGGCCCGCCGCGACAGCAACCGCCTCCCGCCCATCACCCTGGACGCCGAGGAGGCCGCCGCCCTCACCCTGGCCGCCAAGGTCTGGCAGCAGGCCCGGCTCGCCGGGGCCGCCAGCGGCGCCCTGCAGAAACTGCGCGCCGCCGGGATGCCGCTGGCCGAGAACACCGGCTCCGGCACCGGGGAGCCGGGCGACCCGTACGGCGGCCACAGCGCCCTGGAGCCGCGCATCCCCGTCCACGAGGCGGCCTTCGAGCCCCTGATGGTCGCCTGCCGCGACCGGCGGCCGGTCACCTTCGCCTACCGCAGGTCCAACGCCGCCCGCCCCGAGACCCGGCATGTCGAGCCGTGGACCCTGGAGTGCTGGCGCGGCCACTGGTACCTGGCGGGCTTCGACCGCGACCGGGGGGCCGAACGGGTCTTCCGGCTGTCCCGCATCACCGGCCCGGTCCGCTCCCGCGCCGGTGCCTACACCGCCGGGGTGCCCGACCACGTCACGGTGCGCGAGACCGTCGAGCGCTGGGCCGGGGAGATCGCCACCGCCACCGCCCGCATCCGGCTGCGGCGGGGCGCCGGTTATCCGCTGCGGGCCAGGGCCACCGAGGTGCGGGAGGCCGGGGAAGGCTGGGACGAGCTGGAGATCCCCTACGGCCACGGGCTGGACGCCTGGCTGGTGGAGTTCGGGCCGGACGTGGTCGTACTGGAGCCCGCCGAACTGCGGGCCGACGTGGTGGACCGGCTGCGCGCCGTCGCCAAGGGCTGAGGGGGAGAGGACCGCCGACATGGCAGCCAACGCCATCGACCAGACCCGCAGGATGCTGTCCCTGGTGACCTATCTGCGCGAGCGTCCCGGCGCCCGGGTGGCGGACGTCGCCCGGGCCTTCGGCATCACCACCGACGAGCTGATCTCCGACCTGCACGTCCTGCCGATGTGCGGCACCAGCTTCCGCGGCGGGGACCTGCTCGACATCGACACCGACGGCGAGCGCATCTGGTGGCACAACGCCGAGGCGGTCGGCTCCGGCACCGGCGAACCGCTGCGGCTCGCCGCCGACGAGGCCACCGCCCTGCTGGTCGCCGCCCGGGCCGTCGCCACCCTGCCGGGCCTGCGGGAGAGCGACCGCGACGCCCTCCAGCGCGCCACCGCCAAGATCGAGGCGGCGGCGGGGGAGAGCGCCGGTGCCAGTTCCCGGCTGTCGGTCACCTTCGAGTCCGAGGGCGGGGTCTTCGCGGACGTGGACCGGGCCGTCTCCGAGCGGCGCCGGCTGTGGATCCGCTACTACTCCCCGGCGCGCGACGAGCTGACCGAGCGCGAGATCGACCCGATCCGGCTGTTCGCCGTCGGCCACACCTACGTCGAGGCCTGGTGCCGGCTGAGCGAGGCGCGCCGCACCTTCCGGCTGGACCGGGTGGCCGAGATCAGACTGCTCGACGAGCCCTCCGACCCTCCGCCCGTCGAACTGCGTGACCTGTCCGAAGGGCTGGTGCAGCCCGCCGCCGAGGACCCGGAGGTGGTCGTCGAGGTCGGGCCGGGCGGACGCTGGGTCGCCGAGTACTACCCGCACGACAGTGCCGAGGAACTGCCCGACGGCGGCCTGCGCGTCACCCTGCGCACCCCCGACCCGGCCTCCCTGCGCAGGCTGGCACTGCGGCTGGGCCGCGACGGCCGGATCGTCTCCCCGCCGGAACTGGCCGACAGCGCCAGGGACGCGGCACGGGCGGCCCTGGCGGCGTACGAGGGCTGAAACACCCGCCCGGCCCGCCGGAGGACGGGCCGGGCTTCTCCGCTACGCTCGCCCCATGGTCTGGCCGATGTTCTTCCTCACGCTCGCCTTCTGCGGCCTCGCCGTGCTCGGTGTGCTCGCCGTACGGGTGGGGCTGGAGGTACGCAGACTGTCCCGCGCGGTCGGTGACGGCTGCGAGCGGCTGGCCCGCGCGGCCGACGACCTGGAGCGCGCCGCCACCCCGGTGGCGGCGGCCCGGGCCCGGACCGGGCGCCCCTGAGGGCGGACGAGGCCGCCGTGCGGGTCTCCACACACCCGGACGCCGGGCGGTACCCTTCGAGGGACGTCTCGTGAGCGGCGATCGCGGCCGGTGCCGGGAAGACGCGGAGGCATTGCCCCGCGTTCACCCCCGGGGGTTACGATCGCTGACAGCGCACCAGTACGAGGAGCCCGTCCCATCAGTAGGGCAGGCACGGACACCGCCGCCCCGGCGAGAAGGTAGTGGACATGATCGGGAACCTGAGGCCCATGGAGATCGTACTGATCCTCCTTGTCATCCTGCTGCTGTTCGGCGCCAAGAAGCTTCCGGACATGGCCCGTTCGCTCGGCAAGTCGGCCCGCATCCTCAAGAGCGAGGCCAAGGCCATGAAGAAGGACGGCGAGAGCGACACGGACACGCAGCCGGCCTCCCAGACCCAGCCGTCCGCTCCCCGGACCATCCAGGCCGCGCCGGGCGACGTCACCAGCGCCCGCCCGGTGAACGAGCCGGACCAGCAGTCCACCACCAAGAACTGACCCGGGCCCGGTGACCGGCGACGGTGCCGGAGCCGGTGTCGTCCAGACATCCGAAAACCACTGACACCGAGGACGTGGGTTGCTCAAGTCCGCCCGCAAAAAGGGGAGAGCGCAGCGCGATCCCGAGGGGCGCATGCCGCTCGCGGAACACCTGCGGGAGCTGCGCAACCGTCTGATGAAGTCGGTGCTGGCCATCCTGGCCGTCACCGTCGTCGGGCTGGTGTACTACAAGCAGATCGCCGACTTCCTCACCGAGCCCCTCCGCGACTCCGTCGGCTGCACCCAGGGCTTCGGCGAGGCCTCCGACGAGGGCGAGGCCTGCGCCGAGATCGTTCTCAGCGGCATGATCTCCCCCTTCACGGTCATGCTCAAGGTCGGCCTCACCACCGGTATGGTGCTCGCCTCCCCGGTCTGGCTCTACCAGCTGTGGGCCTTCCTCGCCCCCGGTCTGCACAGCCACGAGAAGAAGTACGCGCGCGGCTTCGTCGCGGCCGGTGTGCCGCTCTTCCTGGGCGGCGCCTATCTGGCGTACCTGATCCTGCCGACGATGGCCAAGACCCTGATCGAGTTCACCCCCCAGGGCGCCGGCAACTTCATCCCGCTGGACGACTTCCTCGACGTCATCACGCGGATGGTGATCGTCTTCGGGCTGGCCTTCGAGCTGCCGCTGATACTGGTGATGCTGAACTTCGGCGGGATCGTCACCGGCCGCAAGCTGCTCGGCTGGTGGCGGATCATGGTGGTGTCCATCGCCGTCTTCTCCGCCGTCGCCACCCCGACCGGCGACCCGCTGACCATGGGCGCCCTGGCCGCGCCGATCGTGCTGCTGTACTTCGCCGCCGTCGGGATCTGCCTGTTCAACGACCGCCGTCGCCGTCGCCGGGACCCGTACGCCGGTCTGAGCGACGACGAGGCGTCGCCGCTCGAGCACACCCCGGAGACGGTCGGCGCGGTGGAGCCCGTCGACGCCCCCGCCGCCCGGCCCGACGGAAGCGGCGATTCCGGCCCGGCCCGGCGGAACGGTTACGACGACGCCACCTGAGCGGCTATCGTCCGCGCGTGACCAGCGAGATCACCCTGTTCGTCAATCCCGCCGCGGGCCGCGGCCGGGGCGGGAACGCCGCCCGGCCCGCCGCCCGCGTACTGCGGGAGGCGGGCTTCGCCGTCCGCACGGTCGTCGGCACCGACGCCGCCGACGCGCTGGACCGGGCCCGCGCGGCGGTCCGCGACGGCACCGGCGCGCTGATCGCCGTCGGCGGGGACGGCATGGTCTCGCTGGCCCTCCAGGCGGTGGCGGGCACGGACACCCCGCTGGGCGTCGTCGCGGTGGGCACCGGCAACGACATCGCCCGCGCCCTGGACCTGCCGGTCCGCGACCCGGCCGGGGCGGGACGGGTGATCGCCGGGGCGCTCAAGGCGGGGGAGAGCCGGGCCGTCGACCTCGGACGCGTCGGCGGACGCTGGTTCGGCAGCGTGCTGGCCTCGGGCTTCGACTCCCGCGTCAACGACCGGGGCAACCGCATGCGGTGGCCCGCCGGCCGGCTCCGCTACGACCTGGCGATGCTGGCCGAGCTGGCCGCGCTGCGCACCGTCCCGTACCGCATCACCTTCGGGGACGGGCCCGGGAGCGAGACCCGCGAGCTGGAGGCCGTCCTGGTCGCGGTCGGCAACGGGCCCTCCTACGGCGGCGGCATGCGGATCTGCTCCGGCGCCCGGCTGGACGACGGGCTGCTGGACGTCACCGTGGTGGGTCCGTGCAGCCGCACCACGCTGCTGCGGGTCTTCCCCCGCGTCTACGCGGGAACCCATCTCGGCCACCCCGCGGTGACCGTGCGCCGCGTGGCGAAGGTCACCCTGAGGGCCGCCGGGGTGACCGGCTACGCCGACGGAGAGCCGCTGGGGCCCCTGCCGCTGACGGCGCGGGCGGTGCCGGGTGCGGTGCGGGTGCTCACCCCGCGCTGAAAGACCGATCTTCTGTCGGCGGCGGCCGGTAGGCTCGTAGGCACGATGACCGAGGACATGTCCCCTGCCGAGCGTTACGCCGCCGCCCGGAGGCGGTCCGCCGAGCAGGCCACCGCGCTGGCCCCCTTCCGCGAGCTGTACGACTTCGAGCTGGACCCGTTCCAGCTGGAGGCGTGCCGGGCCCTGGAGGCCGGCAAGGGCGTGCTGGTGGCGGCGCCCACCGGCTCCGGCAAGACGATCGTGGGCGAGTTCGCCGTCCACCTGGCTCTGAGCCGGGGCCGCAAGTGCTTCTACACCACCCCCATCAAGGCGCTGTCCAACCAGAAGTACAACGACCTGGTCAGGCGCTACGGAACCGACCGGGTCGGCCTGCTGACGGGGGACAACAGCATCAACTCCGACGCCCCGGTGATCGTGATGACCACCGAGGTCCTGCGGAACATGCTCTACGCCGGCTCCCAGGCGCTGACCGGTCTGGGATACGTGGTGATGGACGAGGTCCACTACCTCTCCGACCGCTTCCGCGGCGCGGTCTGGGAGGAGGTCATCATCCACCTCCCCGACTCGGTGACGCTGGTGTCGCTGTCGGCGACCGTCTCCAACGCCGAGGAGTTCGGCGACTGGCTGGACACCGTCCGCGGCGACACCGAGGTGATCGTCTCCGAGCACCGGCCGGTACCGCTGTGGCAGCACGTGCTGGCCGGGCGGCGGATGTACGACCTGTTCGAGGAGAAGGGCGGCCGCCGCGAGGTCAACCCCGACCTGGTGCGCATGGCCCAGCTGGAGAACAGCCGGCTGCCCGCCTTCCGCGACCGGCGGCGCGGGAAACCGGTGCGTGAGGCCGACCGGGAGCGGGAGCGGCGCCAGCGCAGCCGGATCTTCACGCCGAGCCGCCCGGAGGTGATCGAGCGGCTGGACGCGGCGGGGCTGCTGCCCGCCATCACCTTCATCTTCAGCCGGGCGGGCTGCGAGGCGGCCGTACAGCAGTGCCTGGTCGCCGGGCTGCGGCTGAACGACGCGGGGCAGCGGGCCCGGGTGCGCGAGATCGTCGAGGAGCGCACCGCCGCCATCCCCGACGAGGACCTGCACGTGCTGGGCTACTTCGAGTGGCTGGAGGGTCTGGAGCGGGGCATCGCCGCGCACCACGCGGGCATGCTGCCCACCTTCAAGGAGGTCGTCGAGGAGCTGTTCGTCCGCGGTCTGGTCAAGGCCGTCTTCGCCACCGAGACGCTGGCGCTGGGCATCAACATGCCGGCCCGGTCGGTGGTGCTGGAGAAGCTGGTCAAGTGGAACGGCGAACAGCACGTCGACATCACCCCCGGGGAGTACACCCAGCTCACCGGACGCGCCGGACGGCGCGGCATCGACGTCGAGGGCCACGCGGTGGTGCTCTGGCAGCGCGGCATGGACCCGGGCGCGCTGGCCGGGCTGGCCGGCACCCGCACCTATCCGCTGCGCTCCTCCTTCCGTCCCTCGTACAACATGGCGGTCAACCTGGTGTCGCAGTTCGGGCGGCACCGCTCACGCGAACTGCTGGAGACCTCCTTCGCGCAGTTCCAGGCCGACCGCGCGGTCGTCGGGATCTCCCGGAAGGTGCAGCGCAACGAGGAGGGCCTGGCGGGCTACCGCGAGGCGATGACCTGCCACCTGGGCGACTTCGAGGAGTACGCGCGGCTGCGGCGGGAGCTGAAGGACCGCGAGACCGAGCTGGCCCGGCAGGGCGCCCTCCAGCGGCGCGCGGCGGCGGTCGACTCGCTGGAGAGGCTCCGGCCGGGCGATGTGATCCAGGTGCCCACCGGCAAGTTCGCCGGGCTGGCGCTCGTGCTGGACCCGGGCGTCCCGGCCGGGCGGAGCACCGGCGGCCACCGCGGCTGGGACCACCACGAGGGCCCGCGTCCGCTGGTGCTCACCGCCGAACGGCAGGTGAAGCGGCTGGCCCCGGTCGACTTCCCGGTCCCCGTGGAGCCGCTGGAGCGGATGCGGATCCCCAGGTCCTTCAACCCGCGCAGCCCGCAGTCCCGCCGCGACCTGGCCTCCGCGCTGCGGACGAAGGCGGGGAACGCCCGGGGGGCGGACCCGGCGCCGGGGCGCGGCCGCCGCAGGCAGCGCTCGGAGGCGGCCGACGACACCGAGCTCGCCCGGCTGCGCAAGGCCATCCGGGCCCACCCCTGCCACGGCTGCGACCAGCGCGAGGACCACGCCCGCTGGGCCGAGCGCTATCTGCGCCTCAAGCGCGACACCCGGCAGCTGGAGCGCCGCATCGAGGGCCGGACGAACACCATCGCCCGCACCTTCGACCGGGTCTACGCCCTCCTGAGCGACCTGGGCTATCTGCGCGGTGACGAGGTGACCGAGGACGGCAGGCGGCTGGCCCGGCTCTACGGCGAGCTGGACCTGCTGGCGAGCGAGTGTCTGCGGGAGGGCGTCTGGGAGGGGCTGTCCCCGGCCGAGCTGGCGGCCTGCGCCTCCGCCCTGGTCTACGAGGCCCGCTCCGCCGACGACGCCCTGCCGCCCACCCTGCCCGGCGGGAAGGCCAGGGACGCGCTCGGCGAGATGGTCCGCATCTGGGGCCGGCTGGACGCCCTGGAGGAGCAGCACCGGATCAACCAGTCCGAGGGCGTCGGCCAGCGCGAACCCGACCTGGGCTTCGCCTGGGCCGCCTACCGCTGGGCGGAGGGCGACGGCCTGGACGCGGTGCTGCGGCAGGCCGAGATGCCCGCCGGTGACTTCGTCCGCTGGTGCAAGCAGCTCGTCGACGTCCTCGGGCAGATCGCCGCGGCGGCCCCGGAGGGCGGCACGGTCGCCCGCAGCGCCCGTCGGGCCGCCGAGAAGCTGCTGCGCGGGGTGGTGGCGTACAGCTCGGTCGGCTGACACCTCGCCGCGCACCGGGCCGGGAGGCCCGGTACGCGGCGTCCGTGGTGCGCCGGCCGGGAGGCCGCTGTCCACGACGGCCGCCGCGAGGTCCCCTTCGCCCGGCGGACCACGCGGACGGCTTCGCCGGACGGCTCCGGTGCGCGGACCGCGGCCCGCGCGGTGCGGTGGTCCGCCGTGGCCTGCCCGGACCGTCTCCGCCGCTCGACCGGACCACGGGGCGGATCCGTGGTGGGCCTGAAGCGGCGGAGGTCCCGGCTCCGGTGGCCGGCCACGCGGCACGCCCGGTGCCGTGCCGGTCTGCTCCTCCCGCACTGCGAGCCCGTCCTGCTGCCGTGTTCCTCTCCGGGCAGGGGCGGGATCTCCCCGCCGGTGGGCAGGGGTGGGGTCTTCCTGCCGGTGGGCAGGGGTGGGGTCTTCCTGCCGGTGGGCAGGGGTGGGGTCTTCCTGCTGGTGGGCAGGGGTGGGGTCTCCCCGTCGGAGGCAGGGGACATGACCGCAGCACCCGGAAGCCGTATGCGGTGGCCCCGGCCGGGGCTCTCGCCCGGCGCGGCGAGTACGGGGCCCTGCCGGGAAGGCGGAGCGGGACGAGCCCAGGCCGGCGCGGCACCGCCCGGCCGGATGCCGCGCCGCCCCGGCGGGTTCACCCCGCCAGGGCGTCCAGCAGCCGCCGCAGCGAGCCGCCCAGCCCCCACCGTTCGGCCAGCTCCTGGAGTTCCTGGGCGTGCAGGGGCTCCGCCGGGAGCGCCGGGTCGATGTCCGGCAGCGGCACGTCGTCCGCCACCCGCACCACCTTGGGCGCCACGGCCAGGTACTCCCGAGCCGCGTCCAGCTTCCGGCGCTGGGCGGGGGTCAGCCCGGAGGTGGGATCGCCGGCGGCGGCCAGGATGCCGTCCAGGTCCCCGTACGCCTCCAGCAGCCGGGCCGCGGTCTTCTCGCCGACCCCGGGGACGCCCGGCAGGCCGTCGCTGGGATCACCGCGGAGCAGCGCCAGGTCCGCGTACGCCGACCCGCCGGCCACGCCGTACTTCTCGCGCAGGACCGCCTCGTCGACGACCAGGGGGTCGCCCATGCCCTTGACGGGGTAGAGGACCCGCACCCCCCGCGCGTCGTCCACCAGCTGGAACAGGTCGCGGTCACCGGTGACGACGTCCACCGGCCCGCCGGCCCGGCGCACCAGGGTGCCGATGACGTCGTCGGCCTCGTAGCCGTCCGCGCCGACCCGGGCGATGCCGACCGCGTCCAGCACCGCCTCGATCACCGGGATCTGCGGCGCCAGGGTGTCCGGCGTCTGCTCGGCGTCCGGGCCGTCGGCGGACTCCTCCGCCACCCGGTGCGTCTTGTAGGAGGGCACCAGCGCCACTCGCCACGCGGGCCGCCAGTCGTTGTCCAAGCAGGCGACCAGCTCGTCCGGGCGGTGGTCGCGCACCAGGCGGGCGACGAAGTCCAGCAGCCCGCGCACCGCGTTGACCGGGGTGCCGTCGGGGGCCCGCACCGACTCCGGGACCCCGAAGTAGGCGCGGTAGTACAGGGATGCGGTGTCGAGCAGCAGACACTTTCGCGGCGTGGTCATGAGGGCCATCATGGCCGACACCACCGACACCACCGACACCACCGACACCACCGACACCGCCGGGCACGGCCCGGCCGGGGCGAACGCTCGCTCCCCGGGGCAGCGTGACCGAGAGGTCGTAGAGGGAGCCCACCGGCCAGGACGTCGTGTCGAGGCCGATGAAGCTGGAGGTCGTCTCCGTGCCCGGGGTGCGGAGTCCCCGGTACGGTGGCGCGGTGGGAACCGTCCGCCGGGTCGTCTCGCTCGTCCCCTCGCTTACCGAGGCCGTCGCCGCCACCGCGCCGGAACTGCTGGCCGGCGTCACCGACTGGTGCGTCCATCCGCCCAGTCTGGACGCCGTACGGGTGCGGGGCACCAAGAACCCGGACGTGGCCGGGATCGCCGCCCTCGCCCCCGATCTCGTCCTCGCCAACGAGGAGGAGAACCGCCCGGCCGACCTCGCCGCCCTGCGGGCGGCCGGGCTGGCGGTACTGGTCACCGAGGTCCGCACAGTCCCACAGGCGTTCACCGAGCTGGACCGGGTGCTGACCGCCGGCTGCGGACTGCCCCGGCCCGCCTGGCTGGACGAGGCCGAGGACGTCTGGCGGTCCGTCCGGCCGGCCTTCGGCACCACCGCCGTCGTGCCCGTCTGGCGGCGGCCGTGGATGGTGCTCGGCCGGGACACCTTCGCCGGTGACGTACTGGCCCGCCTCGGGGTGCGCAACGCGTACGCGGACCACGCCGAGCGCTATCCGCGCGTGTCCCTGGCGGAGCTGAACGAGCCGGGGAGAGCCGGGCTGGCAGTCCTGCCCGACGAGCCGTACCGCTTCACCGCCGCCGACGGCCCCGAGGCATTCCCCCGGCTGCCCGCCGCGCTCGTCAGCGGACGGCATCTGACCTGGTACGGGCCCACGCTGGCCGAGGCGCCCGCGGTGCTCAGCGCGGCGCTGGCCGCCGCCGTGCCCGCCGCTCCGCCGCGCTGACCAGCGCGCGCATCACCCGCACGTCCGCACCGGTGTCCGCCTCCGGATGCCACTGGACCCCCAGTGTCCAGCCCGCCGCCCCCGGCAGTTCGACCGCCTCGACGGTGCCGTCCGCGGCGCGGGCGCAGACCGCCAGTCCGTCCCCGAGCCGGTCCACGGCCTGGTGGTGGTAGGTGGGCACCGTCACGTCCCGGGCGCCCCCCGCGGCGCCGTCCCCGCCACCCTCCCCGCAATGCTCTCCGCCCAGCACCCGGGCCAGCTCCGTGCCCGGCACCGGGGTGACGGTGTGGGTGCCGAAGACGCCGTCCGGCCCCCGGTGGCCCGTCAGATGCTGGACGAGGGTGCCGCCCAGGGCGACGTTGAGCAGCTGCATCCCGCGGCAGATCCCCAGCAGCGGCAGTCCGGCCTCCAGCGCGGCCCCGATCAGGGCGAGCTCCCAGGCGTCCCGCTCCCGCGCGGGCGGCCCGGTCTCCGGGCGCGGCGCGGCCCCGTAGCGGGCGGGCTCCACGTCCGGACCGCCCGCGATCACCAGACCGTCCAGCCGCGCCACCACGTCGGCAGCGGCGCCGGGCGCGGCGTCCGGCGGCAGCAGCGCGGCCAGGGCGCCCGCCCGCTGGACCAGCCGGTGGTACCCGGCGGGCAGCAGCGCGGCGGGCTGGTCCCACACCCCCCACCGCGCCGAGGACTCCAGATAGGTGCTGACACCGATGAGCGGGGCGGGCACGCGAACCTCCGGTCGGCCGTCCGTGTCCCGGCGCGGCGGGGCGCCGCGGCGGGCTGCCCCGATCCTGTTCCGGGGCGGGGGCCGGGGCAAGCCGGGCGGTCCGGGGGCGTCCCGCCGTCCCCTCCCTCGGACGCGCGACCCCGCCGGGAGGCGTGAGAAGGGCACCCAGGGGGCAGGGGTGGGCTTGTCCGGCGGTGCCGCCGGGGCACCCGCCCACCCGACAGGAGATTCCGTTGGCAGACCCCAGATCCCCGCTCACCGCCGAGGAACTGAGGCGGCGGGTGGCGGCCGGGGACATCGACACCGTCGTCCTGGCCTTCACCGACATGCAGGGCAGGCTCCAGGGCAAGCGGTTCGCCGCCCCCTTCTTCCTCGACGAGGTGCTCGAGCACGGCACCGAGGGCTGCAACTACCTGCTCGCCGTGGACGCCGACATGAACACCGTCGACGGCTACGCCATGTCCTCCTGGGAGCAGGGCTACGGGGACTTCGCCCTGCACGGCGACCCGGCCACCCTGCGCCTCACCCCCTGGAACCCGGGCACCGCCCTGATCACCGCCGACCTCGCCTGGCACGACGGGACGCCCGTGGCCGCCTCGCCACGCCAGGTGCTGCGCCGCCAGCTCGACCGGCTGGCCGGGCACGGCTGGAGCGCGTACGCGGGCACCGAGCTGGAGTTCCTCGTCTTCCGCGACACCTACGAGTCGGCCTGGGAGCGCGGCTACCGCGGACTCACCCCGGCCAACCAGTACAACGTGGACTACTCCGTGCTGGGCACCGGCCGGATCGAACCCCTGCTGCGCCGCATCCGCAACGAGATGGCCGCCGCCGGAATGGCGGTGGAGTCCGCCAAGGGCGAGTGCAACCTCGGCCAGCACGAGATCGTCTTCCGCTACGCCGACGCGCTGACCACCTGCGACCAGCACTCCGTCTACAAGACCGGCGCCAAGGAGATCGCCGCCCAGGAGGGCGTGGCACTCACCTTCATGGCCAAGTACGACGAGCGCGAGGGCAACTCCTGCCACATCCACCTCTCGCTGCGCGACACCGACGGCCGGCCCGTCCTCGCCGACGACGGCGCCCCGTACGGCATGTCCGGGCCGATGCGGCACTTCCTGGCCGGACAGCTCGCCGCGCTGCGCGAGTTCACCCTGCTGTACGCGCCCAACGTCAATTCCTACAAGCGCTTCCGGCCCGGCTCCTTCGCCCCCACCGCCGTCGCCTGGGGACCGGACAACCGCACCTGCGCCCTGCGGGTCGTCGGCCACGGCGCCTCGCTGCGGCTGGAGAACCGCCTCCCCGGCGGCGACGTCAACCCGTACCTGGCCGTCGCGGGCATGATCGCGGCCGGGCTGTACGGCGTCGAGCGCGGGCTCGAACTCCCCGAGCCGTGCACCGGCAACGCCTACACCGGCGGTGCCGAGCGGGTCCCGGCCACCCTGCGCGAGGCCGCCGCACTGTGGCGGGACAGCCGGCTCGCCCGGGAGGCCTTCGGCGCGGAGGTGGTCGAGCACTACGCGAACATGGCCCGCGTCGAGCAGGAGGCGTACGACACGGCCGTCACGGACTGGGAGCGCTACCGCTCCTTCGAACGGATGTGAGAGGAGGGCAGCCGTGTCCGAGACGGTTCCCGGAGCCGGTACCGAACACGAGCACCGGGTGCGCAACCCGGCCACCGGGGAGGTGATCGCGACCGTCCCCGCCACCTCGCCCGCCGGGGTCGGCGCCGCCGTCCGGCGGGCCGCCGCCGCGCAGGAGCGCTGGGCGGCCCTCGCCCCCGGCGACCGGGCCCGGCTGCTGCGCCGCTTCGCCGCCGCCGTCGACGACCACCTGGACGAACTGGCCGCCCTGGAGGTGCGCGAGGCCGGACACCCGGTCGGCAACGCGCGCTGGGAGGCGGGCAACGTCCGCGACCTGCTGGAGTACGCGGCCGGGGGAGTGGAGCGGCTGACCGGCCGCCAGATCCCCGTCGCGGGCGGCGTCGACCTCACCTTCGCCGAGCCGCTCGGCGTCGTCGCCGTCATCGCCCCCTGGAACTTCCCCATGCCCGTCGCCGCCTGGGGCACCGCCCCCGCGCTGGCCGCGGGCAACGCCGTCCTCCTCAAGCCCGCCGAGACCACCCCGCTCACCGCGCTGCGGCTGGCCGAACTCGCCCTGGTGGCGGGCCTTCCCGAGCACCTGTTCCAGGTGCTGCCCGGCGCCGGACCGGTCACGGGCACCGCACTGGTGGAGCACCCGGGGGTCGCCAAGGTCGTCTTCACCGGCTCCACGGCCGTCGGGAAGGAGATCATGGCCCGCTGCGCGGCCCGGGTGAAACGCGTGACGCTGGAACTGGGCGGCAAGAGCCCCAACATCGTCTTCGCCGACGCCGACCTCGAGCGCGCCGCGGCCACCGCTCCCGCCTCCTTCCTGGACAACTCCGGACAGGACTGCTGCGCCCGCAGCCGCGTCCTCGTCCAGCGGTCCGTGTACGACCGCTTCCTGGCCCTGCTGGAACCGGCCGTCCACGCGTTCACCGCCGGCGACCCGGCCGACCCCGCCACCGACATGGGCCCGCTGATCTCCGCCGCCCACCGCGAGCGGGTCCGCTCCCACGTCCCCGAGGACGCCCCAGCCGCCATCCGCGGCGCGGTGCCCTCCGGACCCGGTTACTGGTATCCGGCGACCGTCCTCACCGACGCCCGGCCGGACGACCCCGTCGCGGTGGAGGAGGTGTTCGGTCCCGTCGCCGTCGTCCTCCCCTTCGACGACGAGGCCGAGGCCGTCCGGCTGGCCAACGCCGGCGACTACGGCCTGTCCGGCTCGGTGTGGACCCGTGACCTCTCCCGGGCCCTGCGCATGGCGCGCGCCGTCGCCGCGGGCAACCTCTCCGTCAACTCCCACAGCAGCGTGCGCTACTGGACCCCCTTCGGCGGCTACAAGCAGTCCGGCCTCGGCCGTGAACTCGGCCCGGACGCGCTGGCCGCCTTCACCGAGACCAAGAACGTCTTCATCGGCACGGAGGAGTGAGCATTGACCGCAGCGGCAGGGGAACCGGCGGACGGGGCGGCCCGCGGGGCGGCGGACGGCCCGGTGGGGGAGGCGGTGGGCGCCGAGACGGCCGTGGCCGGTACGGCGGCCACCGTGTGCCGCCGGCTGGTGGGCCGTACCGCCGTCGTCACCGGGGCGGGCAGCGGCATCGGACTGGCCAGTGCCCGCCGGCTGGCCGCCGAGGGCGCCCACGTGGTCTGCGCCGACATCGACCCCGAGCGGGGCCGGGCGGCGGCCGAGGAGACCGGCGGGCTGTACGTTCCCGCCGACGTCACCGACCCCGGGCAGGTCGAGGCGCTCTTCGAGACCGCGTACGGCACCTACGGCTCCGTCGACGTCGCCTTCAACAACGCGGGCATCTCCCCGCCCGACGACGACTCCATCCTCACCACCGGCCTGGACGCCTGGCGGCGGGTGCAGGAGACCAACCTCACCTCGGTCTACCTGTGCTGCAAGCACGTCCTGCCGTACATGCGCCGCCAGGGCCGCGGCTCGATCATCAACACCGCCTCCTTCGTCGCCGTCCTGGGCGCCGCCACCTCGCAGATCTCCTACACCGCCTCCAAGGGCGGGGTGCTGGCGATGTCCCGGGAGCTGGGCGTGCAGTTCGCCCGGGAGGGCATCCGGGTCAACGCCCTGTGCCCCGGCCCGGTCGACACCCCCCTGCTGCGGGAGCTGTTCGCGAAGGACCCCGAGCGGGCACAGCGGCGGCTGGTCCACGTCCCCATGGGCCGCTTCGCCCGGCCCGAGGAGATCGCGGCCGCCGTCGCCTTCCTCGCCAGCGACGACTCCTCGTTCGTCAACGCCGCCGAGTTCCTGGTGGACGGCGGGATCTCGGGCGCCTACGTGACTCCGCTCTAGCCCGGCCCGTGCTGCGGAGCGCGCCCAGCCACTACTGTTCACGCGTGAGCATGACGACGCCGCCCGGCTGGCATCCGGACCCCGGGCACACCGGCCCCGGACCGGCACCGGAACGCTGGTGGGACGGTTCCGCCTGGACCGCCCACACCCGCTTCCCGGCCGGTCTCCCCCCGCAGGTCACCCCGCCGCCGGAGCGGCCGTCGCGCGGCCCGCTGGTGGCCGCCGTCATCGCCGCCGCGGTCGTGGTGACCGCGCTCGTCGCCGGGACGCTGCTCCTGCTGGGCGAGCCCGGTGGCGCCGGCGACCGGGCGCGTCCCGGCAGCGGCACCGGCGCCGACAAGAACCCCGGCGGCGACCCGACGGACGACGGCACTCCGGACGGGACCCCGGAGGACTCCGAGGACGCGCCGCCGGACGGCGGCGGCCCCGGCACCGCGGTCGACCGGGCCAACGGCATCAGCGTGCCCGTGCCCGAGGGCTGGAGCCAGGCGCGGACCGACACGGGGATCTGGCTGTCGAGCGGCTCCTACCCGTGCCCGGGGGACCCGTCCCTCGGCTGCGTCCGCGGCGGGGTCTCCGTACGGCCCGCCGACCCCGGGGCGGGGACCGACCCCGGGGCGGTGGCCGAGGCGGACATCGCCCGCAACGCCGAGGAGTCCTACGACGCCAAGGCGTACGGCGGGGTCACCGGCCACGAGGTCGTCTCCTCCGGCGAGGTCACCGTCGCCGGGCAGCGGGGCCACCGGATCCGCTGGCGGATTGACAACCGGCTCGAACCCGACGCGTACGTGGAGTCGGTCGTCTTCCCCGCGCCGGACGGCGGTGGCCGGCTGCTGGTGATGCGGCTGGGCTTCGACATCCACGCCGACGCCCCCGTCCCCGCCGAGATGGACCGCGTCGTGGCGGGCGTCCGGGCCGCAGACGGTCCCGGCATGGAGGTCTGAGCACCGGCTCAGCGGCTCAGCGGCTCGGTGGACCGCGTTTTGCTCATCCTCGTGCGTGTTTTCGGACAGCGGTGAACGCCCCGTCCGCCTCCCGCGTACCGCCGGGGAACGAGGCAGTGCAACGAGGAGGATCCATGCGCCCGAACCGTTCCAGCCGCAGAGTCAGCAAGCGAGGTCTGCCGCCGCGCGTGGTCGCCACCGCCGTGGCGGCGCTGCTCGTGCTCGCGGCGATCCCCGTGCTGATCTCCCTGCAGTCCGGCAGCAGCCAGGCCGACGAGGGCGGCTCCGCCACGGTCAACTCGCGGGACAGCGGGAGCGGAACCGGGAATGTGGGCCCGGTCGCCGAGGTGGACGAGGAGTTCCTCGTCAAGGTCCGGCAGGCCGGACTGTGGGAGATACCGGCCGGCAGACTCGCCCAGACCAACGCCTCCAGCGAGGCCGTCAAGCGCGCGGGGCTGCACCTGCTCGAGGGCCACGTCAAGCTCGACCAGCTCGTGCGCGAGGACGCCAAGATCCTCGGGGTCAAGATCCCCAACGAGGCCACCGAGGAGCAGCAGGAGTGGGTCAGGCAGCTGGAGCAGGCCCACGGCAAGGAGTTCGACCGCCTCTTCGCCAACCTGCTGCGCTCCTCGCACGGCAAGATCTTCGCCACCATCGGCGAGGTGCGCGCCGCCACCCAGAACGACCTGATCCGCCGGCACGCCCGGCAGGCCAACCAGACGGTCCTGGACCACATGGAGGTGCTGGAGGACACCGGGCTGGTGGAGCCCGAGACCTTCGAGGAGGTGGAGGAGGCCGTCGCCCCGTCCGAGTGAGACGGGCTCCGGTGGTGAGATCCCCCGGCCCGTCCCCGCGGCAGGCGGGGCGGGCCGGGGACCCGGCTCACAGGAAGGTGCGGCCCTCACCGCGGTACGTCGGCACCGTCGCCACCACCCGGTCGCCCTCGACCAGGTGCAGCGCGGCGAAGCGCTCGCACAACTCGCCGGCCTTGGCGTGCCGGAACCACACCCTGTCCCCGAGCAGCAGGTCGTCCGCGGCCGGCCCGAGCAGCGGGGTCTGCACCTCGCCCGGCCCCTCGGCCGGGTCGTAGCGCAGCCCGGCGGGCAGGTACGGCACCGGCAGCCGGTCCCGGCCCGCCGGGCCCGAGGCCGGGTAGCCGCCGCCGAGCACCGTCACCACGCCCACCCCGGGACGCCGCACCACCGGCTGCGCGAACAGTGCCGCCGGACGGCCGGAGAACGCGGTGTAGTTGTCGAACAGCCGCGGCAGCAGCAGCCCCGAGCCCGCGGCGACCTCGGTGACCGCCTCCTCGGCGGCGGTGTGCTGCACGCTCCCGGTGCCGCCGCCGTTGACGAACTCCAGGTCCGGCGCGACCGCCCGTACCGCCCGCACCGCGGCGGCCCGCCGCCCGGCCAGCTCGCGGCGCGCGGCGGACTGCATCAGCCGCACCGCCCGCGACCGCAGCGGACGGCCGGGCACCGCGTCGCCCACTCCCGCGACGTGCCCCTCGTAGGCCATCAGCCCCACCAGCCGGAAGCCGGGGCGGCGCACCACCGAGCGGGCCAGCGCGGCCAGTTCGGCGGAGGAGTGCAGCGGCGAGCGCCGGGCGCCGATCCGCACCCGGCCGCCCAGCAGCCGCAGGGAGGTGTCCAGTTCCAGACAGACCCGGATCTCCTCCCGCCCGCCGTCGCGCGCGGCGTCGATCAGCGCCAGCTGGGCCGGGTCGTCGACCAGCACCGTCACGGCCGCGGCCAGTTCGGGGTCGCCGGCCAGCTCGGCGTACCCGGCCCGGTCCGCCGACGGGTAGGCGAGCAGTACGTCGCCGTGTCCCGAGCGGGCCAGCCACAGCGACTCGGCGAGGGTGAAGCTCATGACACCGGCGAACCCGCCCCGTGCCAGCACCCGCTCCAGCAGGGCCCGGCAGCGCACGGACTTGCTCGCCACCCGGACCGGCTTGCCGCCGGCCCGGCGCACCAGATCGGCGGCGTTGGCGTCGAACGCGGCCAGGTCGACGACCGCGAGCGGCGCCTCCAGATGGGCGGTGGCCCGGTCGTAGCGGGCCCGGTCGGCGGCGGGATCAGCGGTCATCTCGAACATTCCGGCAGCTTGCCAGAGGCGGCCGGGCCCGGGACAGCCCCGGACGGGCGGCTCCCCGCCCCGGGACCCCGGGGCGGGGAGCGGGTTGCCCCGACCGCGGCCGTTCCCCGTAGAGTGACGCGAACACCACGCCCGGACTCCGGCCAGAGGTGTGATGTCCGAATACCAACCGGCCTGCCCCGAAGGGGAGTCGACGGGGCGGCACAGAGCGCGAGGGGGTGCCGGTGAGCACTGAGGCCGACCCGGTCCGGGCCCCGGAACCGATGAGGTCCCGGCCCGTCGTGCCACCGCGACCCGCCGCCGAGCCGCGCCCGCCGCGGGCCGCGGGCACCGTACCGCCCATACCCACCGGACCGCCGCCACCGCCCTCCCCGGGGTCGTGGGCCCTCCCGGACGGGCCGCCGCCGGTGCCGCCGTCCGTCCCACCGGCCGTCCCGGTGCCGGAGCGCGCCGCGCGGCGGCCGGTCCGTACGGCGGCCGCGGCCCTGTGCCTCGTCCTCGGCTTCGGACTGCTGGGCGGGGCCGCCGCCGGGACCTGGCTCACCGGGGACTCCGGCGGGAGCGCCGCGGTCGGCTACGCCGAGGCGCGCTCGCTGTGGCGGGAGACTCCCGTCGACACCCTCTTCCCCCCGGTCCTGGACGGCTCCGGCGCCGGGCCCGGGCAGGCCGACCGGCGCTGGGTCAGGATCGGGGTCGCCCCGGACGGCGGCTGCGCCGGAGCCTTCGACCCGCTGCTGGCCCGGGTGCTCTCCCCGGCCGGCTGCGAGCGGTTGCTGCGCGCCACCTACGTCGACGAGACCGGCAGCGGTGTCACCACCGTCGGGCTGCTGTTCACCGATGCGGACCGCGCGGAGATGCGCGCCCTGCGGGAGCGGTTCGACCGGGAGGGGCTGGCCCGCCGCGCAGACCTGATGCCCCGCCCCCACGCCGTGCCCGGCACCGCCGCGGTCGGCTTCGGCGACGCCCAGCGCGCGAGCTGGACGGTCCGGCCGCTCGCCGACGTACCGGTGGTGGTCTACGCCGTCTCCGGCTTCGCCGACGGCCGGGCCGTCGAGGACCCGCGGCCCGCCGACGGGGCCGGCGGGACCGACCGGACCAGCGCCCCCGCCGAGTCGGGCCTCGGGCACGACGCACGGGGCATCGCCGACCGGATCGAGCGCGGGGTGCGCCGTGCCGCCGCCCCGGGGACCACCGAGGGGACCGGAAAGGACCGATGAACGCCACGGACTTCCCCGCCGTCCCCGCCGTCCCCGCCGCGCCGGCCCCCCGGCCCGTACGCCCCCGCCGTGCCACGGCGTTCGGCGCCGCGCTGCTGGCGGTGCTCACAGTGCTCACGGGGGTGTGCGCGCTCGGCGTGGCCGCCGCGCCCGCCGCCCGCGCCGACGTCGTGCGCGACCGGCAGTGGGGCCTGGACGCGGTGCGCGCCCGGGAGGCCTGGCGGACCACCCGGGGAGAGGGCGTCACCGTCGCCGTGCTCGACACCGGCGTCGACGCCGGCCACCCCGATCTGCGGGACCGGGTGCTGCCGGGCCGGGACCTCGTCGGCTTCGGGGCCCGCGAGGGGGACGAGCACTGGGCCCGGCACGGCACCGCGATGGCCGGCATCATCGCCGGACGCGGCCACGGCCCCGGCGACACCGAGGGCGTCCTCGGTGTCGCGCCCGAGGCGCGGATCCTGCCGGTGCGGGTGCTGCTGGAGGACGGCGACCCGCAGCGGAAGAGGGCCCGCGAGGAGCGGGGCGAGGCCCTGGCCGAGGGCATCCGCTGGGCCGTCGACCACGGCGCCGACGTCATCAACCTCTCCCTCGGCGACGACAGCGCCGCCGCCAACCCCGACCCGGCCGAGGACGCCGCCGTGCGCTACGCCCTGGCCCGGGGCGCGGTGGTGGTCGCCTCCGCGGGCAACGGCGGGGAGGACGGCGACCGGGCCTCCTATCCGGCGGCCTACCCCGGCGTGATCGCGGTGACCGCCGTGGACCGCACCGGGGCCCGGGCCCCCTTCTCCACCCGCCGCTGGTACGCCACCGTCGCCGCCCCCGGCGAGGACGTCGTCATCACCTACCCCGACGGCGAGTACTACGAGGGCTGGGGGACCAGCGCCGCCGCCGCCTTCGTCTCCGGCTGCGCGGCCCTGGTCCGGGCCGCCCATCCGGAACTCAGCCCGGCCCAGATCAGGGAACTGCTCACCGCCACCGCCCGGGGTACGCCGCCCGGCGGGCGCAGTGACGCGCTGGGCGCGGGCATCGTCGACCCGGCCGCCGCCATCGAGCGGGGCGCCCGGGTCGAGCCGCGCCCGCAGGTGCCCGCGGCGGTGGCCCACCCGAAGCGGTACTTCGGTCCCGGTCCCGCCCCCGAGCGGGAGGACGATGCCTGGCCGGCGCCCGCCGCCGCGGCGGCGGGCATCGCGCTGGTGGTGTGCGCCGTGCTGCTGTACCGGGGGGCCCGGCCGCCCGAGCGGGCCGGGGGGCGGCCCACCACCGGATGACGACGGGACCAGGCGCGGTCGTCAGGCGCGGTCGTACAGTGCCCGGCCCGGCAACGGGCCGTCCGGCGGCAGCAGGGCGAGGTCCAGACCGCGCACCAGGCGGGTGCGGAGCACCTCGTCCGCCGCGAGACGGGCCGCCACCCGTCCGGCCACCTCGCGGGCCTCGGCACCGGGGTCCAGCCGCAGCGCCAGCACCCCGTCGGTGCCGCCTCCCTCCCGGGCCACGGCCAGCCGGGCGGCGCGGACGGCCGGCTCGGCGGCCAGCGCCGCCCGCAGCGCGCCGGTGACGGCCGGGTCCTCCAGCGGCGCTCCGGCGGTCTCGGTGCGGCCCTCGGCCAGGGCGCGCAGCGCCGGTCCGGTGAGCTGGTAGGCCACCGGTCCGGCGAGGTCCAGCACGAGCGTGTCGGCGCCCTCCTGGGCCGCGGCCCGCAGGGCCTGGTGCAGGGGGACGGCCACCGGACGGGCGTCCGGACGCCAGCGGGCCAGACTGCCGGTGGAGGTGAAGGCGGGCAGGGCCCGCCGGCCACCGGGGGCGTCGAGGACGGGCACCGCCATGTCGCTGGTCTTCTCGCGGCGCAGACCGTCCTCCCCCGTCTCCGCCTCGCCGAGTACGGCGACCACCGGCACCAGCAGCCTGGCCGCGGCGAGCGCGGCCAGCACCTCCGGTTCGGCCGAGCGGTCCCGCTCCCAGGCCGCCAGCGCCCGGGCGAGGGCGGGATCGGCGGAGCCGTCGTCGCCGGCGAAGCCCGGGTCGGGGATGTTCTTGAGCGCCACGCGACGAGGGTAGCCCGTCGTCATCCGGTGGTGGGCCGCCCCCCGGCCCGCTCGGGCGGCCGGGCCCCCCGGTACAGCAGCACGGCGCACACCACCAGCGCGATGCCCGCCGCCGCGGCGGCGGGCGCCGGCCAGGCATCGTCCTCCCGCTCGGGGGCGGGACCGGGACCGAAGTACCGCTTCGGGTGGGCCACCGCCGCGGGCACCTGCGGGCGCGGCTCGACCCGGGCGCCCCGCTCGATGGCGGCGGCCGGGTCGACGATGCCCGCGCCCAGCGCGTCACTGCGCCCGCCGGGCGGCATGCCCCCGGTGACCCGGCCGCGGTCCGGACCCCCGCCTGTCCCGCCCGCGGCGGAACGCGCCGGGCCTGACCGGCGGTGGCTGCTTCCGTACGTGCCGCCCCCCGGGTCCGCGCTCGCGGCCCGGCCGGGCCGGGCCACTCCGGCGGGGATCAGCCCAGGACCGGTCCGGTGAACTTCTCGCCCGGGCCCTGGCCGGGCTCGTCCGGCACCAGCGAGGCCTCGCGGAAGGCGAGCTGGAGGGACTTCAGCCCGTCGCGCAGCGGTGCGGCGTGGTGGCTGCCGAGGTCGGGGGCGGCGGCGGTGACCAGCCCGGCCAGCGCGTTGATCAGCTTGCGCGCCTCGTCCAGGTCCTTGTGCGTCTCGCCGCCCTCCGCCAGACCGAGGTTGACCGCGGCCGAGCTCAGCAGGTGCACCGCGACCGTGGTGATCACCTCGACCGCGGGAACGTCCGCGATGTCCCGGGTCATCGCCTCGAAGTCGACCGGTCCGTCGTTCCCGGCGGGGCCGGGGGAGGACGGGGTGCCGCTGGTGTCGCTCATGGTTCTTCGCTCCCTGCTGGACGGTGCGGTCCAGCCTAGAGCCCGTTCCCGCGCACATCCGCGCGGTATCGGCGGGGGGAACCGCCCTCCGGCCCTGGTATGCTGGGACATCGACCGGTCGGACCGTACGCCCCGCCGAGCCCCTCCCGCGAGCGGGCGGCGAGCGGACGTGTGATCCGGCCCGCAAGTGGAGGCTCCACAGCTCCCACCCGACCGACCTCCGGGTCGGCGGGTCAACGGTCAGGCTGCGCCCCGCGGTGTACCGCGGCGGTGCTCCCGGTCAATGAGGAGCCCCGCCTGCGTCCCGTCCGGGGCGTTTTCCGCGTCCTGGTGCCGGTGGTCACCGAAACACACGTCCGTACGCGGCTGTCCGCCAGACAACCGCGTGGCGCAACCTAGGAGGCCCCATCAGCGCCGAGCCCCGCATCAACGACCGGATTCGCGTCCCCGAGGTGCGACTCGTCGGTCCCAGTGGCGAGCAGGTCGGCATCGTGCCGCTTGCCAAGGCCCTGGAGCTTGCCCAGGAGTACGACCTCGACCTGGTCGAGGTCGCGGCGAACGCCCGTCCGCCGGTGTGCAAGCTCATGGACTACGGAAAGTTCAAGTACGAGTCGGCCATGAAGGCCCGTGAGGCGCGCAAGAACCAGGCGCACACGGTCATCAAGGAGATGAAGCTCCGGCCGAAGATCGACCCGCACGACTACGACACCAAGAAGGGTCATGTCGTCCGGTTCCTCAAGCAGGGGGACAAGGTCAAGATCACGATCATGTTCCGCGGTCGTGAGCAGTCCCGTCCCGAGCTGGGCTTCCGGCTGCTCCAGCGGCTCGCCGAGGACGTCCAGGACCTGGGCTACGTGGAGTCCAACCCCAAGCAGGACGGCCGGAACATGATCATGGTTCTCGGTCCGCACAAGAAGAAGACCGAGGCGATGGCCGAGGCCCGTGAGGCACAGGCGGCCCGCAAGGCCGCCGGCCAGCAGGGCGGCCATGGGCACCGGGCCCAGGCCGAGGCCCCCGCGGAGGAGCGCGCCGAGGCATGACCCGGCGGCCCGCCGGCCGCCGGGGACCGGGACCCGCGGGTCCCCGACCGCAACCGAACAGCTGACGCTTCCGCACGCCGGCCCACGGCCGGCCGTGTCCGGGAGCACCCCGGGCCGACAGGTCCGGGGAGGCACCGACGAGGAGAGAACGGCGACATGCCGAAGAACAAGACGCACAGTGGTGCACGCAAGCGCTTCAAGATCACCGGCTCCGGCAAGGTGATGCGCCAGCGCGCCGGCCGCCGCCACCTTCTCGAGCACAAGCCGTCCACGCTGACGCGCCGTCTCGCCGGCAAGGTGGAGATGGCTCCGGCCGACGCCAAGAAGGTCAAGAAGCTTCTCGGCAAGTGAGCCTGCCGCCCGCCGGACCGCACCGGCCGGGCGCGGAACCTCGAAGACCGGAACCTCATCGAATTCCCGGGCCGGTGACGGCGCCGTGACCACCATGGCCACGGCGACCGGCACGCCACACCGGCCCCGCGACAAGGAGTAATCACGTGGCACGCGTCAAGCGGGCGGTCAACGCCCACAAGAAGCGCCGGGCGATCCTGGAGCAGGCCAGCGGCTACCGCGGCCAGCGGTCCCGTCTGTACCGCAAGGCGAAGGAGCAGGTCACCCACTCCCTCGTCTACAACTACAACGACCGCAAGCGCCGCAAGGGCGACTTCCGGCAGCTGTGGATCCAGCGGATCAACGCCGGCGCCCGGGCCAACGGCATGACCTACAACCGCTTCATCCAGGGTCTGAAGGCCGCCGAGGTCGAGGTGGACCGCAAGATCCTGGCCGACCTGGCGGTCAACGACCCGAACGCGTTCGCCGCGCTGGTCGAGGTGGCCCAGAAGGCGCTGCCGAGCGACGTCAACGCCCCCAAGGCGGCCTGACGACGTACCGGCTCCGGCCCGGGGACGCCCCCCGGGAACGGAGCCCGGGTGCCGTGGACGCCGCCCCGGAACTGACCTCCCCGCGCTCTCCGCGTGTCACCGCCGCCCGGCGGCTGACCCGCCGCGCCACCCGGGCCAAGGAGCGCCGCTTCCTCGCCGAGGGGCCCCAGGCCGTACGCGAGGCGGCCGGCCACCGCGGCGGCGGTGAGCCCACCCTCGTCGAACTGTTCACCACCCCGGAGGCCGCCGAGCGGCACGCCGACGTCGTCGCGGCCGCCCGGGCCGCCGGGGCCCGGATCCGCACCACCACCGACGAGGTGGTCGCGGAACTCTCCCAGACCGTCACCCCCCAGGGACTGGTCGGCGTGTGCCGCTTCCTCGACCGGCCCTTCGAGGCGGTGCTGGCCGCCCGCCCGGAACTGGTCGCCGTCCTCGCCCGGGTCCGGGACCCGGGGAACGCCGGGACGGTGCTGCGCTGCGCGGACGCCGCCGGCGCCGACGCGGTGGTGTTCACCGACGCCTCGGTGGACCCGTACAACCCCAAGGCCGTACGGGCCTCCGCCGGCAGTCTCTTCCATCTGCCCGTCGCCGTCGGAGTCACCGCCGAGCAGGCCGTGGCCGGGCTGCGGGCGGCCGGGGCACGGGTGCTGGCGGCAGACGGCGCCGGTGAGCGCGACCTGGACACCGAGCTGGACACCGGGCGCATGGGCGGCCCCACCGCCTGGGTCTTCGGCAACGAGGCCTGGGGGCTGCCGGAGGAGACCCGCGCACTCGCCGACGAGGTGGTGCGCGTGCCCATCCACGGCCGCGCCGAGAGCCTGAACCTCGCGACCGCCGCGGCCGTATGTCTCTACGCGTCCGCCCGTGCGCAGCGTGCTGCGGGAGGGTGCCGCTCGGTCACTCCGAGCTAGTAGGGTGGCGTGCCCGGAAGCCCGGAAGCCCGGAAGAGGGGGTGAGCGGGAGTGGACGTGAGGATTTCCGGCGGGCGGGACAGCGATGTGTCCGAAGCCGTTCCCGGCGGTGCCGGAGCGGGCGGCACGGCCTTCGAAGCCCGCCCGTCCCGCGAGCCGGAGCCGCCGCCCGTCCCGCCCCGCGGCGGCCGGGAGACGCGCCCCGGCGACCCCCGCTCCGACGCCGGGGCAGGTGCCGGGCCCGGCATCCACCCCGACGACCTCCCCGACGGGCTGGTCGTCGCGGACGCCGCCGGCCGGGTCGTCTGCTTCAACGCCGCCGCCGCCCGCGTCACCGGGCGGCCCGCGGCCGAGGCGCTGGGCCGTCCCGTCGAGCAGGTCCTGCCGCTGGAGGACCTCAAGGGGCGCCGCTGGTGGCAGGTCACCGACCCGTACGGCGGCCTCGCCATCCGCACCGGCCAGCCCGAGCGCCACCTCTTACTGCCGGGCGGCCGGGAGGTGCTGGTCTCCGCGCGGTACGTCCGGCCCCACCGCACCGGCCCGGTCGACCGGCTGGTGATCACCCTGCGCGGCACCGAGGCCCGGCGGCGCAGCGAGCGGAGCAACGCCGAGCTGATCGCCACCGTCGCGCACGAACTGCGCTCGCCGCTCACCTCCGTCAAGGGCTTCACCGCGACCCTGCTCGCCAAGTGGGAGCGGTTCACCGACGACCAGAAGCGGCTGATGCTGGAGACGGTGGACGCCGACGCCGACCGCGTCGCCCGGCTCATCACCGAGCTGCTGGACATCTCGCGCATCGACTCCGGCCGGCTGGAGATACGCCGCCAGCCCGTCGACCTGCCCGCCGCCGTCGACCGCCATCTGCGGGCGTACGTCGCCGCCGGCCAGGACCCGGCCCGGTTCGTCCGCCGGATCGGCGGCCCGCTGCCCGCCCTGTGGGCGGACCCGGACAAGATCGACCAGGTCCTCGGCAACCTGCTGGAAAACGCGGTGCGCCACGGCTCGGGAACCATCACCATAGAGGTGGCAGCGGCACGGACGAAGAGCGGCGGCGACGGAACGGCGGTCACGGTGAGCGACGAGGGCCCCGGCATCCCCGAGGAGTCGATGAGCCGCGTCTTCACCCGCTTCTGGCGCGGCAGCAAGCGTGGCGGCACCGGGCTGGGCCTGTACATCGTCAAGGGCATCGTCGAGGCCCACGGCGGGACGATCACGGTCGGCCGCTCCGCCGCGGGCGGCGCCGAGTTCCGATTTATCCTGCCCGTGGGGGCTCCGGCGTTCCTGGCCTGAGCCGCACCCGGCGCCGGAAGCCGGGCGGGCCCACGGGCTCCTCCGCGTGTCACGCGGCACCGCACGCCCCGTAGACTCGGCATTCGGCACCCTCCGGCGGTCCGGGCCCCGGCTCCGCCGCGGCGAGACGCCGAAGCGCCGAAGCGGAGCGAAGCAGCCAGTCCGAAAGCACGGGCCAACCGAAGAGCACGGGAAGAGATGTCCGCACCCAACAAGTCGTACGACCCCGTCGAGGTCGAGGCACTGAAACCGGAAGAGATCGACCGGGCACGGGACGCGGCGCTCGCCGCGATCGCCGCCGCGGAAGATCTGGAGGCGCTGCGCGAGGTGAAGGCCGCCCACGCCGGCGACCGCTCCCCGCTCGCCCTGGCCAACCGCGAGATCGGTGCCCTGCCGCCGCACGCCAAGGCGGACGCCGGCCGCCGGGTGGGCCAGGCCCGCGGAGCGGTCAACCAGGCCCTGCGGAAGCGCCAGGAGGAGCTGGAGGCCGAGCGCGACGAGCGGGTGCTGGTCGAGGAGGCGGTGGACGTCACACTGCCCTACGACCGCCTGCCCGCCGGTGCCCGCCATCCGCTGACCACGCTGTCGGAGCGCATCGAGGACGTCTTCGTGGCCATGGGCTACGAGGTGGCCGAGGGCCCCGAGGCCGAGGCCGAGTGGTACAACTTCGACGCCCTCAACATCGCCCCCGACCACCCGGCCCGCACCATGCAGGACACCTTCTTCGTCCAGGGGGCCAAGGGGGAGAGCGGCCCGGACGGGTCCGGCGTGGTGCTGCGCACCCACACCTCGCCGGTGCAGATCCGCTCCCTGCTGACGCGCGACCTGCCGGTGTACACGGTCTGCCCCGGCCGGGTCTACCGCACCGACGAGCTGGACGCGACCCACACCCCGGTCTTCTCGCAGGTCGAGCTGATCGCCGTGGACGAGGGTCTGACCATGGCGGATCTCAAGGGCACCCTCGACCACATGGTCCGGGCGCTGTTCGGCGAGGGACTGGGCACCCGGCTGCGGCCGTCGTACTTCCCCTTCACCGAGCCGTCCGCCGAGATGGACATGGTGTGCTTCGCCTGCCGCGGCGAGTCCGTGGGCGACCCCGGGCGGCCCTGCCGCACCTGCTCCTCCGAGGGCTGGATCGAGCTGGGCGGCTGCGGCATGGTCAACCCGCGGGTGCTGACCGCCTGCGGGGTGGACCCGGAGCGCTACAGCGGCTTCGCCTTCGGGTTCGGCATCGAGCGGATGCTGATGTTCCGCCACAACGTCGAGGACATGCGAGACATGGTCGAAGGTGACGTCCGGTTCACCCGGCCGTTCGGGATGGAGATCTGATGCGGGCCCCGCTTTCGTGGCTGCGGGAGTACGTCGACCTGCCGGCCGACCAGACCGGCCGCGACGTCGCGGCGAGGCTGATCGCCGCCGGTCTGGAGGTCGAGACCGTCGAGCGGCTCGGCGCCGACATCACCGGGCCGCTGGTCGTCGGCCGGGTGCTGGCGATCGAGGAGCTGACCGGCTTCAAGAAGCCGATCCGGTACTGCCAGGTGGACGTCGGGGACGCCAACGGCACCGGCGAGCCGCAGAACATCGTCTGCGGCGCCACCAACTTCGCCGTCGGCGACAAGGTCGTGGTGATCCTGCCCGGCGGCGTGCTGCCCGGGGACTTCCGGATCGGCGCCCGCAATACCTACGGCCGGCTGTCCGAGGGCATGATCTGCTCGGCTGCCGAGCTGGGCATGGGCGACGACCACTCGGGCATCATCGTGCTCCCGCCCGAGCACGAGGTGGGCACCGACGCGATCGAGCTGCTGGAACTGGTCGACGAGGTGCTCGACATCGCCGTCACCCCCGACCGCGGCTACTGCCTGTCCATGCGCGGCATCGCCCGGGAGACGGCCATCGCGTACGGCCTGCCGCTGCGCGACCCGGCGCTGCTGGACGTCCCCGTGCCCAACGAGCACGGCCACCCGGTGCGGATCGACGACCGGCGCGGCTGCGACCGCTTCACCGCCCGCACCGTCACCGGGGTCCGCCCCGACGCGCGCTCCCCGATCTGGCTCCAGCGGCGGCTGCAGAAGGCAGGGATGCGCCCGATCTCGCTGCCGGTGGACATCACCAACTACGTGATGCTCGAACTCGGCCAGCCGCTGCACGCCTACGACCGCTCCCGCGTCAGCGGGGCGATCGGCGTGCGCCGCGCCCGGCCGGGCGAGAAGCTCACCACCCTCGACGGGACCAAGCGCGAGCTGGACCCGGAGGACCTGGTCATCACCGACGACAGCGGACCGATCGGCCTGGCCGGGGTGATGGGCGGCGCCGACACCGAGATCGCCGACGGGCGGGACACGGCGGGCACCACCGAGATCGTGATCGAGGCCGCGCACTTCGACCCGGTCGCCATCGCCCGCACCGCGCGCCGGCACAAGCTGTCCTCCGAGGCGTCGCGCCGCTTCGAGCGCGGTGTGGACCCGCTGGCCACCTCCGCCGCCGCCCAGCGCACCGTCGACCTGCTGGTGCTGCTGGCCGGGGGCACCGCCGAGGCGGGCGTCACCGAGATCGTCTCGCCCAGCGGCCCGCACACCGTCAAGATGCGCGCCGACCACCCGGACAGGGTCGCGGGCGTGGTCTACGGACGGGAGACCGTCGTGCACCGCCTGCAGGAGGTGGGCTGCGACGTCTACGGCGCCGACGAGCTGACCGTGACCGTGCCCTCGTGGCGGCCGGACCTCACCGACCCCAACGACCTGGCCGAGGAGGTCATGCGGCTGGAGGGCTACGAGTCCCTGCCCGCCACCCTGCCGCGGCTGCCCTCGGGCCGCGGCCTGACCGAGCGGCAGCGGCTGCACCGCCGGATCGGCCGCGCGCTGGCCGGGGCGGGCTACGTCGAGACGCCGAACTACCCGTTCCTCGGCGACACCGCCTTCGACCGGCTCGGCCTGGCGCCGGACGACAACCGCCGCCGCATCGTACGGCTGGCCAACCCGCTCTCCGACGAGGAGCCGGCGCTGCGCACCACGCTGCTGCCGGGACTGCTCACCGCGCTGCGCCGCAACGAGGGACGGGGTTCGGCGGGCGGTCACGGCGGGCTCGCGCTGTTCGAGACCGGTCTGGTCTTCCTGCCCACCGGCGAGGAGGTCCCGGCCGTACGGCTGCCGGTCGACCGGCGCCCGACCGACGAGGAGATCGCCGGGCTGGAGGCCGCGCTGCCGGTGCAGCCGCGCCGGGCCGCGGTCGTCCTGGCCGGGGCCCGTGAGCCGGACGGCTGGTGGGGTGCCGGCCGCCCGGCGACCTGGGCGGACGCCGTGGAGGCGGCCCGTACCGTCGCCGCCCAGGCCGGTGTGGAGCTGACCGTGACGGCCGACCGGCACGCCCCGTGGCACCCGGGCCGCTGTGCCGCGCTGCACGCCGGGACCGACGGCGGGCAGGTCCTCGTCGGCCACGCCGGCGAACTGCACCCGCGCGTCATCAAGGTGATGCACCTGCCCGCCCGCACCTGCGCGATGGAGATCGACCTCGATCTGCTGGAGCGGGCCTCCTCCGGCGCGGTGCAGGCGCCCGAGGTGTCCACCTTCCCGGTGGCCACCCAGGACGTCGCGCTGGTGGTGGACGACTCCGTCCCGGCGGCCGAGGTCGAGGCGGCCCTGCGGAAGGGCGCGGGGGAGCTGCTGGAGTCGCTGCGGCTGTTCGACGTCTTCACCGGCGAGCAGCTCGGCGAGGGGAAGAAGTCGCTGGCGTACACGCTGCGCTTCCGGGCGCCCGACCGCACGCTGACCGCCGAGGACGCCTCCGCCGCTCGGGAGGCCGCCGTGGCCGCCGCGGCCGAGCGCACGGGCGCGGTGCTGCGCGGCGCGTAGCGCGCACGGTGCGCGGCGGGCGGTACGGTACCGGCCGCCGGAGAACGCGGCAGCGGGGCGCCCCGGGATTCCGGGGCGCCCCGCTGCCGCGTGCTGTGCCTGTGGTGCCCCCCCGGGGACACGGCCCCTGCGCTCCCCGGGATGCCGGGGTGCGGGCGCCGAACCCGGCAGCGGTCCGCCCCGGGGGCGCGGGGGAACCCTCACCGCAGTGCTCCCCCGGACCGGGGGAGCCGGGGAAGAAGGCCGCCGGCCCCCGGGCCCGGCATGACCGGTCCCTCCGCCGAACCCACGCCCGGGGCGGCGCCGGAGCGGGGACGCCGCCGCGGACACCGACGAGTCACAGGTCCGGCGCCGCCCCGGGCGTCGGTCTGTCCGGTCCGGGCGGTGGCCCGGTGCCGTCGCCGGGGAGACCGGTCACGGTCCCGCGCCGGCCAGGGCCCGGGGCAGGGCCGTGTTCCGCCGTGACCCGGAACGGTGACCGGGCCGGGGCGCCGCTCCGGGGCACGGCGCCGGTCTCCGGAATCCCGCCGGACGGGGTGGCGGCAGGGCACACCGGCCGCCACCCCGGCTCTCAGCCGTAGGCGTAGAACCCGGCGCCCGTCTTGCGGCCCAGCCGTCCGGCGTCGACCATCCGCTGGAGCAGCGGCGGGGCGGCGTACAGCGGCTCCTTGTACTCCTCGTACATCGAGTACGCGACCGAGGCGACGGTGTCCAGGCCGATCAGATCGGCCAGCTTGAGCGGGCCCATGGGGTGGGCGCAGCCCAGTTCCATGCCGTTGTCGATGTCCTCGCGGCCGGCGATGCCCGTCTCGTACATCCGGATCGCGGAGAGCAGGTACGGGATCAGCAGCGCGTTGACCACGAAGCCGGAACGGTCCTGGGCGCGGATGGCGTGCTTGCCGAGCACCTCGCCCACCAGGGCCTCCGTCCGGGCGACGGTGTCGTCGGAGGTGGTCAGCGCGGGGATCAGCTCCACCAGCTTCTGCACCGGCGCCGGATTGAAGAAGTGGATGCCGATCACCCGGTCCGGGCGGGCGGTGGCCACGGCCAGCTTCACCAGCGGGATGGAGGAGGTGTTGGAGGCCAGGATCGCGTCCGGGCGGGTCACCACCTGGTCGAGGATCTGGAAGATCTCGGTCTTGACCTGCTCGTTCTCCACGACCGCCTCGATCACCAGATCGCGGTCGGCGAACTCGCCCAGATCGGTGGTGAAGGCCAGCCGCTCCAGGGTGGCGTCACGCTCCGCCTCGTCGAGCTTGCCGCGTCCGACGGCCCGGTCCAGGGAGTTCACCAGCCGGGTACGGCCTATCTCCAGGGCGTCGCCGGTGGTCTCGGCGACCAGGACCTGCAGTCCGGCCCGTGCGCAGACCTCGGCGATCCCCGAGCCCATCTGGCCGCAGCCCACCACTCCGACGCGTTCGATGTCGGTCACCTCGTGCCTTTCGCCGATCCAAGGGTCCGTGACGCCGCCCGTACGGTTCCGGCCGCGGCGCCTCGCGGCACGACGTTACCCGTCCCCCGCGGGCAGCGGGCCGGTCGGGGTCCGCGCGGTCCCGCCCGGCGCGGGCGGCCGCCGTGCGTCACCGGTCGGCCGGTGGTACGGGCGGCGCCGCGTTCCGGTCCGTGCAAGCGGTGCGAGCCGTGCAAGGGGCGGTCCGCCTTCCGCCCGGGCGTCCTCCCGGCCGTGACGGTCGGCCGGCACCCGGTGGGCCGGGCGCGCGTGCGGCCGGTCCGCGCACTCCGCCGCGGCACCGGCCGGTCCCTTCCCGTGCACGGACGCCTCCTCTCCGGGCAGGTTCCCCCGAACGGGCGGTGAGAGCGGTGAATCAGCGAGTAAGAGCGCTCCCGGGCGGGTGCGGCGGGGATGCTGGTGGGTGAACGGTGTTCGCGCAGGAGGCCCGCCCGCGGGCCGTGGCCCGGGGACGGGAGTGCCTGCCCGCCCGGTGCGGGCCGGTTGTCCGCCCGCCGGCCGGGCCCCGTGATCGGGTGAGGCACGTCGGCAGGAGGCGACATGGGGCGGTTCTCCCGGAGGACCTTCGGAGTGGCGGCGGCCGGTGTCCTCGCGGGCGCGCTGCCCGCGGGAGACGGGGCCGCGGCGGCCCGGGAGGCGGCGGCCGTGCACGACGACGGCGCGCCGCGGCCCGAGTTGCGCGGGATGTGGGTGGCGACCGTCGCCAACCTCGACTGGCCCGCCCGTCCGGGGCTGCCCGCCGCCGAGCAGCGCGCCCAACTGCTGGCCCATCTCGACGAGGCGGTCGAGCGCCGTCTCAACACGGTGATCCTCCAGGTGCGGCCCACGGCGGACGCGCTGTGGCCCTCGCCCCACGAGCCGTGGTCGGAGTACCTCACCGGCGTCCAGGGCAGGGACCCGGGCTGGGATCCGCTGGGCACCGCCGTGCACGAGGCGCACCGGCGCGGGCTGGAACTGCACGCCTGGTTCAACCCGTACCGGGTGGCCAACCACACCGACCCGGGCCGGCTGGCCGCGGGCCATCCGGCCCGGCGGCACCCGGACTGGGTGGTGGCCCACGGCGGGAAGCTCTACTACAACCCGGGGCTGCCCGAGGTCCGGAGCTTCGTGCAGGCCGCGATGTTCCACGCGGTCGAGCGCTACGACGTCGACGGCATGCACTTCGACGACTACTTCTACCCGTACCCGGCGGCGGGCGAGTCCTTCGACGACGACGCCGCGTACGAGCGGTACGGCGGCGGCTTCCCGGACCGGGCCGCCTGGCGGCGGCACAACATCGACCTGCTGGTGCGCGAGACGGGACAGCGGCTGAGGCGGACCAGACCGGGAGTGCGCTTCGGGGTCAGCCCCTTCGCCGTGTGGCGCAACAAGGACACCGACCCGGCCGGCTCCGACACCCGGGCGGGGGTGCAGACGTACGACGACCTGTACGCCGACACCCGCGGCTGGGTGCGGAAGCGGTGGATCGACTACATCGCGCCGCAGATCTACTGGAACATCGGCTTCGCCGCCGCCGACTACGCCAGGCTGGTGCCCTGGTGGGCCGACGTGGTGCGGGGCACCGGGGTGGACCTGTTCGTCGGGGAGGCGCTGTACAAGGTGGCCGACCCGGCCCAGGGAGCGGCCTGGCACGATCCGGCCGAGCTCTCCCGCCATGTGGCGCTGTGCCGGAGGCATCCCGAGGCGGGCGGCAACATCTACTTCTCGGCCAAGCACGTCGCCGCGGACCCGATCGGGGCGATGACCCGGGTGGTGGAGGACCACTACCGCCACCGGGTCGAACCGCCCCGCTGAGGGCCGGGCCCGGTTCTCAGCCGGTCCGGGGTCGGTCGTGGTGCCGCACCACGGAGTCGGGGCCCGGCGACATCACCGTCTCGTGGCCGTCCTCGAAGCGCACCCGGTACGGCGGCTCACCGTCCGTCCCGAGCACCTCGACGATCTCCGCGATCCTGTCGTGCTGCCCCACGGTCCTGCCGTGCACCAGCAGCAGGTCTCCCTCGTTCGCCCGCATCAGGGACCACTCCCATCCGTTTCCGTTGTCGGTGGTACCGGCGTTGCCCGCGTTACCGGAATCACCGGTTTCGGGGGCTTGTGTCCGCATGTCCGATTCTAGGGCCGTCCGGCCGGCCCGGCGCCCGGCGGACGGCCCGACCCGGGCGCGCTGGGTGACCGCGATGCACACCAGTACGGCGACGGCCGCGGCCGGAGCCGCGGGGGAGAGCTGTTCGCCGAGCAGGAACACCGCCCACCCGAGCGTCAGCAGCGGCTGCGCGAGCTGGAGCTGGCCGGCCCGTGCGACGCCGGCCCGGGCCAGCCCGCGGTACCAGACCATCAGCCCGAGGAACTGCGAGCCGACCGCCAGCCAGAGCAGCCCGGCCACCGTGTGCGCGGTGAGCCGGACGGGTTCGGCGAGCACGGCGGCCACCGTGCCGAGGGCGGCGAGCGGCAGACAGAGCACCAGGGCCCAGGAGATCACCTGCCAGCCCGGCAGTTCCCCGGCGAGCCGGCCGCCCTCCCCGTACCCGGCCGCGCACAGCAGCAGCGCGGTGAAGAGGAAGAGGTCCCCCGTGGTGAGGGAGCCGCCGCTCTCCCGCAGGGTGAAGGCCACCACCGTCCCGGCTCCGGCCAGGGCCGCGAGCCAGAAGGCACGGGGCGGACGGCTGCCGGTCCGCAGGGCCGCGTAGCAGGCGGTGGTGAGCGGCAGCAGGCCGACGACCACGGCCGCGTGCGCGGTGGACGAGGTGACCAGGGCCAGGGTGGTCAGCAGCGGGAAGCCGACCACGCAGCCCAGGGCGACGACGGCCAGTCCGGGCCAGTGGCGCCGCGCCGGCGGCGGCACCCGGGCCGCCGCCAGCGTGCCGGCGGCGAGCAGCGCGCCCAGGGTGACGCGGGCGGCGGCCGCCGTCCACGGCCCCAGGCCCTCCAGGGCCCAGACGGTGGCGGGGAAGGTGAGGGAGAAGGCGAGGACACCGAGGGCGGCGAGCGCCGTCCCCCGGCCGGCCCGGGAGTCCGCGGCCGGCCCGGCGGGAGCACCCTCGCCGGTGGTCCTCCTGTCGGGGAGGGAGTCGACCGCTATCGGTGCGGTGGTGATAGCGCTACTGTGGTCTTTCATGAGCCAGCGTAGCAGTGTCGATGATCTGGTGAATCACCTGCGGAGAGAACTCGACCGCTACTGTGTTGGTGAGAAGCTCCCGCCGAGCAGGGAACTCGTCGAGCGGCACCGCGTCAGCCCTGTGACGGTCTCCCGCGCCCTGGCCGCACTCGCCGCGGAGGGTCTGGTGGTCACCCGGCCGGGCGCCGGCGCCTTCCGCGCGCGGCCGCACACCGCGCCGTCCCGTCCCGGGGACACCTCCTGGCAGGAGATCGCCCTCAGTGCCGAGACCTCCCCCGACCAGGTGTCCCGTTCCGTGGACGCCGGCGGGGTCCTCGCCACGCTCGCCGCCCCGCCGCCGGGCGTCATCGAGCTGAGCGGCGGGTACCCGCCACCCGCCCTGCGGCCCGAGCGGGCACTGGCCGGCGCCCTCGCCCGGGCCGGCCGGCGGCCCGGCGCCTGGGGCCGTCCGCCCATGGAGGGCCTCGACGAACTGCGCGCCTGGTTCGCCCGGAGCATCGGCGGTCCCGCCGGCACCGTGGCGGCCTCCGAGGTGCTGGTCACCGCGGGCGGGCAGAGCGCCCTGACCACCGCCCTGCGAGCGCTGGCCCCGCCCGGTGCCCCGGTGCTCGTGGAGTCCCCGACGTACCCGGGCATCCTCGCCGCCGCCCGCGCCTCCGGGCTGCGGCCGGTACCGGTCCCGGTGGACACCGACGGTGTGCGGCCGCGGCTGCTGGCCGAGGCGTTCCGGGCGAGCGGCGCCCGCGTCCTCGTCTGCCAGCCGCTGTTCCAGAACCCGACCGGCGCGGTGCTCTCCGCGGACCGCCGCCGGGAGGTCGTCGAGGTGGCCCGTGCGGCGGGGGCCTTCGTGGTCGAGGACGACTTCGCCCGGTTCCTCGCCCACGCGGACGCGGGACCGCTGCCGCCGCCGCTGCGCGCCGACGACCCCGACGGCACGGTCGTCCACGTCTGCTCCCTCACCAAGATCACCTCGCCCAGCCTGCGGGTCGGCGCCCTCGCCGCGCGCGGACCGGTCATGGAGAGGCTGCGGGCCGTCCAGGTCGTCGACAGCTTCTTCGTGCCGCGCCCCCTGCAGGAGGCGGCACTGGAACTCGTCGGTGCCCCAGCCTGGCACCGCCATCTGCGCACCACGACGGAGGAGCTGCGGCGGCGGCGCGAGGCCCTGCTCGCCGCGCTGGCCCGGGACCTGCCCGCCCTCGTCCCGGCGTACGTGCCGCGCGGCGGCTACCACCTCTGGCTGCGGCTGCCCGCCGGCACCGACGAGTCAGCCCTGGTCGCCGCGGCTCTGCGGGCCGGCGTGGCGGTCACCCCCGGCCGTCCGTACTTCGCCGCCGAGTCGGCCGCCCCGCATCTGCGGCTGAGCTTCGCCCCGGCGGCGGGCGAGGCGGAGCTGGCCGAGGGCGTGCGCCGGCTGCGGACAGCCTGCGAGGAGGTGGTGCCGGCCTGAGGCGGAGGCGGCCACGGCGGTCACGGCACCCGGGCGGTGGAGCCGCAGGCCCGGAAACCGCTCGCCCTCCGCCGCCGCGGGTGCCAGGCTCCCGTCATGCCCATCCCTTACGAGATCTCCACCGACCCCGCCCGCCTCGACGCCGCCCGCGTCCACCACTGGCTGTCCACCGACGCCTACTGGGCGCTCGGCCGCAGCCGTGAGACGCAGGACCGGGCCATCGCCGGATCGCTCAACTTCGGGGCGTACGATCCGGGCACCGGCGAACAGGTGGGCTACGCACGGGTGATCACCGACCGCGCCACCTTCGCCTGGCTCTGCGACGTCTACGTGGCCCCCGCCGCCCGCGGCCGGGGCCTGGGCAGGGCGCTGATCGAGGCCGTGTGCGGCCATCTGGAGCCGTACGGGCTGCGCCGGACGCTGCTGGCCACCCACGACGCGCACGGGCTGTACGAGAAGGCCGGCTTCCGCCCGCTGGAGAGCCCCGGACACTGGATGGCCCGCGAGACGCGGTGAGTTCGCGGCGGCTCCGCGGGTACACCACGGCGGATACATGATGAACGCACCCGAACGGCTGAAAACGGCCGCGGGCCGAGTATCGAACAACCGCCTCCGGCGGACCTACGATCCAGTGATGCACCTCCGGATCACGCTGGTCGCCGCCGCCCGCAGCTCCTCCCTGCTGGACGAGCGATTCGACGAGGACCGGCCCCTGGCCGCCGCCGGCTGGCAGGAGGCCGAGCGGGCCATCCCGGCGTACGCGCATCTGGCGGGCGCGGAACTGCGCTACTGCTCGCCCACCATGCGGTGCCGGGAGACCGGGGACGTCCTCGGACTGCGCCCCATCGCCCAGCCCGCGCTGCGCGACTGCGACATGGGCCGCTGGCGCGGCCGCACCTTCCAGGAGGTCGCCGCGAGCGAGCCGCGGGCCGTGGACGCCTGGCTCGCCGACCCCCATGCCGGCCCGCACGGCGGCGAGTCGCTGTTCTCCTTCATCCTGCGGATCGGCGAGTGGCTGGACACCCGGCCGGCCGACGGCGGCGATCAGGGCGGTGCCCTGATCGCCGCCGTGGTGGAGCCCACGGTGCTGCGCGCGGCCGTGGTGTACGCGCTGAAGGCGCCGCCGCACACCTACTGGCGCGTCGACGCCCATCCGCTGTCGTCGGTCACCCTGACCGGGCGGGCGGGCGACTGGATGCTGAGCATGGACCGCTGAGCACGGACAGCCGGGCGCGGATGCCCGGCGCGGGCCGCCGCACCCCCGGGATCAGAGCTCCCGCTCGGCGTAGGCCGCCATCGCGTCCCGGACGAAGGCCGCCGTGCCCTCGCCGTGCCGGTCGTAGTGCGCGGCGAAGCGCGGGTCGTCGGTGTACATCCGGCCCAGGCCGGTGAACGCCTCGGAGGTCGGACGCCCGCCCTGCCAGCCGACGGACACCCACTCGCAGTGCCGCCGGGTGATCTCCAGCACCTCGTCGCTGTCCGGCGCGAGGCCGTCCCGGTGGGCCCGGGCGAAGTCGCGGGCGATGTCGAGCTGCCGCCGCTGGAACCCCTCCCGCTCCTCCCGGGACAGCGAGCGCCACCAGCGGTCGCCCCGCTCGTAGGCCTCGCGCCCCCAGCGCTCGGTCACCTCGTCCCTGTGGCGGGTGTGGTCGAACCCGCCGAGAACCTCGTCAGGCATCAGAGGCTCCCCTCCTTCCAGTCTGGTCAGGGTCTTCCGCACCGACTCGATCTGCCGCCCCAGCCGTTCCCGCTCCTGCTCCAGCAGCCTCAGATGGGTCCGCAGCGCGGCGGTCTCGTCCCGCTGCCCGTCGAGGGCGTCGGAGACGGCGGCCAGTCCCAGACCGAGCTCGCGCAGCAGCAGGATCCGCTGGAGCCGCAGCAGGGCGTGCTCGTCGTAGTGGCGGCGTCCGCCGGGTCCGACGCGGCTGGGGCGCAGCAGGCCGATGGCGTCGTAGTGACGCAGCGTGCGGCTGGTGGTCCCGGCCGCACGGGCGATCTCCTGGATGGACCACTCCGTCGTCATCGTCTGGGGCCTTTCGATCCGCCGGTGGGGACGACGCTAGGGGTTTCCGCCGCGTCAACTTCAACCCGCCGCGGAACGGCTAGGAACGGCTAGGAACGGCTTCCCGCCGTTCTCGATTCAGTGTCCCCGGAATGCCCGCCTGGGAGGTTCCTCCGGCGGGAACGCGTGCGGGCCGACCAGGCCCGGGGCGTAGGATGGGCGTCTGCCGGGGATACGGGGCCTCTCCCGCCGCGGGTGTCCTCCGCGCACACCGGGATGGTGCCGGCCGACCGAGAGAAGGGCCCGCCATGACCGCCGAGACCACGGACAGCCCGGCCTCCCTCCACGGGGTCGTCTCACTCGTTCTCGGAGCCGTCGCCCTGGTCACCGCGGTGTTCGTGGGCTACGCCGGTGTCGCGATCCCGCTGCTGTGCGGCAGCCTCGCCGTCACCTTCGCGAGCCTCGGCCTGGCCAGGCGGGTCAACCGCGGTCAGTGCGCCATCGGCCTGGCCACCGGCGGTCTCGCCGTGCTCTGCCTGGTCCTTTTCGTGGCCGCTCTCGGCGGCTGACGCCCTGCCGCGGCCCCGGGCCGTCCGCACCCGTGGGGCGAGGGGACGCGAGCGCCTCCCAGCCCGCAGCACGGCGCCGCCCGGCATCGGCGGCAGCCGTCCGGGGCGGCGGGCACCGCCGCGTGCGGTGGCCGGGCCGCCGCTCGACGGACACCGTGTCCCACCGGCACGCCGCGGAACCAGGGGCCGCCGGCCCTGCACGGCACCATGAGCCCGGCCATGCGAGCTGTTGCATAAATCTTCCCTCATTTGTATAGTCATGCCATCCATGAGGAGGAGAACGATGGCGGTGCGAGCGGCGGTGGCGGGGGCGAGCGGCTATGCGGGAGGTGAGCTCCTGCGCCTGCTGGCCGGGCATCCCGAGGTCGAGATCGGTGCGCTGACGGGCAACTCGAACGCGGGCCGCCGCCTGGGCGAGCTCCAGCCGCATCTGGCGCCGCTGGCCGACCGGGTCCTGGAGCCCACCACTGCCGAGGTGCTGGGCGGCCACGACGTGGTGTTCCTGGCGCTGCCGCACGGCCAGTCCGCGGCGGTCGCCGAGCAGCTCGGCGACGAGGCCCTGGTCGTCGACTGCGGTGCCGACTTCCGGCTGCGGGACGCGGGTGACTGGGAGCGTTTCTACGGCAGCCCGCACGCCGGCACCTGGCCGTACGGCCTCCCCGAGCTGCCGGGGGCCCGCGACGCGCTGACGGGGTCCCGGCGCGTCGCGGTCCCCGGCTGCTATCCGACGACCGTGTCGCTGGCGCTGTTCCCGGCCTTCGCGGCCGGCCTGGTCGAGCCGGACGTGGTGGTGGTCGCGGCCACCGGCACCTCCGGGGCGGGCAAGGCGCTCAAGCCACACCTGCTGGGCAGCGAGGTGATGGGCTCGATGAGCCCGTACGGCGTCGGCGGCGGCCACCGGCACACCCCGGAGATGGTCCAGAACCTCTCGGCCGTGGCGGGCGAGCGGGTGACCGTCTCCTTCACCCCCACCCTCGCCCCGATGTCACGCGGCATCCTCGCCACCTGCACCGCGAAGGCGAAGCCGGGGCTGGACGCCGGCCGGCTGCGCGAGGCGTACGCCAAGGCGCTGGCCGCCGAGCCGTTCGTGCGCCTGCTGCCGGAGGGGCAGTGGCCCTCCACGGCGGCCGTGTACGGCTCCAACACGGTGCTTCTCCAGGTCGCCCTCGACGAGGCGGCCGGCCGTGTCATCGCCATCGGCGCCCTGGACAACCTCACCAAGGGCACCGCGGGCGGTGCGGTGCAGAGCATGAACATCGCCCTCGGCATCCCCGAGGAGACCGGACTGCCGGTGACCGGGGTCGCTCCGTGAGCGGGCCCCGCACGGCGGACGGCGGCGGGACGGACGGGACGGACGGGGACGGGACGAACGGAGAGACGCAGTGAGCGTGACCGCGGCGAAGGGATTCACGGCGGCGGGCATCGCCGCCGGGATCAAGGAGAACGGCAACCCCGACCTGGCCCTGGTCGTCAACAACGGGCCGCGCCTGGCCGCCGCCGGCGTGTTCACCGCCAACCGGGTGAAGGCCGCCCCGGTCCTGTGGTCCGAGCAGGTCCTCAAGGGGGGTGTGGTCTCGGCGGTCGTCCTCAACTCCGGCGGCGCCAACGCCTGCACCGGCCCGCTCGGCTTCCAGGACACCCACGCCACCGCCGAGAAGGCCGCCGAGGTGCTCGGCCACAACGCCGGCGAGGTGGCCGTGGCCTCCACCGGCCTGATCGGCATCCGGCTGCCGATGGACAGGCTGCTGCCGGGCGTCGAACGGGCCGCCGGTGAACTCTCCGAACACGGCGGGGAGAAGGCCGCCCTCGCCATCAAGACCACCGACACCGTGCACAAGACCGCCGTCGCCGGGGGCGAGGGCTGGACCGTGGGCGGCATGGCCAAGGGCGCGGGGATGCTCGCCCCCTCGCTGGCCACCATGCTGGTGGTCCTGACCACCGACGCCGACGTCGACTCCCCGGGTCTGGACGCGGCGCTGCGCGAGGCCACCCGCACCACCTTCGACCGGATCGACTCCGACGGCTGCCTGTCCACCAACGACACCGTGCTGCTGCTCGCCTCCGGGGCCTCCGGGATCACCCCGGACGAGGCGGAGTTCGCCGAGGCGGTACGGGCCGTCTGCGCCGATCTGGCCCGGCAGCTCATCGGCGACGCCGAGGGCGCGTCCAAGGACATCCGCATCGAGGTCGTGAACGCGGCCAGCGAGGACGACGCCGTGGAGGTCGGCCGCTCCATCGCCCGCAACAACCTCCTCAAGTGCGCCGTCCACGGCGAGGACCCCAACTGGGGGCGGGTGCTCTCCGCCATCGGCACCACCTCCGCCGTCTTCGAGCCCGACCGGCTGAACGTCGCCATCAACGGTGTGTGGGTGTGCAAGGGCGGCTCGGTCGGAGAGGACCGCGAGCTGGTCGACATGCGCTACCGCGAGGTGGTCATCACCGCAGACCTGGCCGCGGGCGACGCCTCCGCCGTCGTCTGGACCAACGACCTCACCGCCGACTACGTCCACGAGAACAGCGCCTACTCATCATGAGCACACGCAGGCACAAGGCCCTGCCCAAGGCACAGATCCTCATCGAGGCACTGCCCTGGCTGACCCGCCACCACGGCAAGACCGTCGTCATCAAGTTCGGCGGCAACGCCATGGTCGACGAGGACCTGAAGGCGGCCTTCGCCCAGGACGTGGTCTTCCTGCGGCACGCCGGCCTCAAACCGGTGGTCGTCCACGGCGGCGGACCGCAGATCAGCGCCCATCTCGACAAGCTGGGCCTGGTCAGCGAGTTCAAGGCCGGACTGCGGGTCACCACCGACGAGGCCATGGACGTGGTCCGGATGGTGCTGGCCGGCCAGGTGCAGCGCGAGCTGGTCGGCCTGCTCAACCGGCACGGGCCGCTGGCCGTCGGCATGACCGGCGAGGACGCGCACACCATGACCGCCACCAAGCGCTACGCGCGCATCGACGGCGAACGGGTGGACATCGGCCGGGTCGGCGAGATCACCGAGGTCGACGCGGGCGCCGTCCAGGCGCTGCTGGACGACGGCCGCATCCCGGTGATCTCCTCCATCGCCCGCAGCGCCGACGACGGACACGTCTACAACATCAACGCCGACACCGCCGCCGCCGCGCTCGCCGCCGCGCTGGGCGCGGAGACGCTGATGGTCCTCACCGACGTCGAGGGCCTCTACGAGGACTGGCCCAACAGCGACGACGTGATCAGCCGGCTCACCGCGAGCGAGCTGGAGAGGCTGCTGCCGGACCTGGCCAGCGGCATGGTCCCCAAGATGGAGGGCTGCCTGTACGCCGTGCGCAACGGCGTGCGGACCGCCCGCGTCATCGACGGACGCGTCCAGCACTCCATCCTGCTGGAGATCTTCACCGACGAGGGCATCGGGACCATGGTCGTGCCCGACGAGGACCGGGACAGCGGCCAGGACGGCGACGAGGGGAAGGACAGGACATGACCGCCCACGGCAGCGGCAGCGCCGCGGACTCCGGCAACACCGCGCTCACCCGGCGCTGGCAGCGGGTGCTGATGGACAACTACGGCACCCCGCGCGTCCCCCTCACCCACGGCGAGGGCGCCCGGCTGTGGGACGCCGACGGCAGGGAGTACCTGGACTTCGTCGGCGGCATCGCCGTCAACTCGCTCGGCACCGGGCACCCGGCGGTCGTCCGCGCCGTCTCCGACCAGATCGCCCTGCTGGGCCACGTCTCCAACCTCTTCGTCGCCGAACCGCCGGTCGCCCTGGCCGAACGGCTGCTCCGGCTCTTCGGGCGGCCCGGGCGCGTCTACTTCTCCAACTCCGGCGCGGAGGCGGTGGAGGCCGCCTTCAAGATCGGCCGCCGGACCGGCCGCGCGCACATGGTCGCCACCCACGGCGGTTTCCACGGCCGCACCATGGGGGCGCTGGCGCTGACCGGACAGCCCGGCAAACGGGATCCCTTCCTGCCGCTGCCCGGCGAGGTCACCCATGTCCCCTACGGCGACGCCGACGCGCTGCGGGCGGCCGTCACCGGGGAGACCGCCCTGGTGATCCTGGAGCCGGTCCAGGGCGAGAGCGGTGTGATCGTGCCGCCCGAGGGCTATCTGGCCGCGGCCCGGGAGATCACCGCCGCCACCGGCGCCCTGCTGGTGCTCGACGAGGTCCAGACGGGCATCGGGCGCACCGGCCACTGGTTCGCCGGCCAAGCCGAGGGCGTCGAGCCCGATGTGGTCACCCTCGCCAAGGGGCTGGGCGCCGGGCTGCCCATCGGCGCCACGGTCGCCTTCGGGGACGCCGCCGAGCTGCTGACGCCCGGTCAGCACGGCTCCACCTTCGGCGGCAACCCGGTGGCCTGCGCGGCGGCGCTGGCGGTACTGGACACCATCGAGTCCGAAGGCCTTCTCGACCACGTCAAGCGGGTCGGGAACCGGCTGCGCGACGCCGTCTGGGCGCTCGGCCACCCGCTGGTGGACCAGGTCCGCGGCGCCGGGCTGCTGCTGGGTATCGTACTGACCGAACCCGTCGCGCCCCAGGTGCAGCAGGCCGCCCAGGACGCGGGCCTCCTGGTGAACGCGTGCGCCCCGGACGTCATCCGGCTCGCCCCGCCGCTGATCATCAGCGAGGACGAGGCGGACACCCTGGTCCGCGCACTTCCCGCCGTCCTCGACACCGTCGACGGGACCCGACGAGCCGGAGACTGAACGAGACGATGAGCGAGGCGCAGGCAGGAAACAACGGCGGCCCGGCCGTACCCCACACGCGGACGGCCCGGCACCGCCGGATCGTGGAGATCCTGGGCCGCGAGCCGGTCCGTTCCCAGAGCCAGCTCGCCAAGCTCCTGGCCGACGACGGGCTGAGCGTCACCCAGGCGACGCTCAGCCGGGACCTCGACGAACTGGGCGCGGTGAAGATCCGCAACACCGGCGGCGAGCTGATCTACGCCGTCCCCGGCGAGGGCGGCGACCGCACGCCCCGGGCGCCGCTGGGGGAGTCCGCCAGCGAGGCGCGGATGGCGCGGCTGGCCGGCGAACTCCTCATCTCCGCCGAGGCCTCGGCGAACCTGGTGGTGCTGCGCACCCCGCCCGGCGCCGCCCAGTTCCTGGCCTCGGCCATCGACCAGGCGGAGGTCCACGACATCATCGGCACCATCGCGGGCGACGACACCCTGCTGCTGATCAGCCGTCACCCCACGGGCGGCCAGGCGCTGGCCGACCATCTGCTGCGGCTGGCCCAGAACTCTCCGGGACCGCGGCACCCGCACCGCTGAGCCGGGAGGACCTGCGCGATCCGCACGGTCCGGGGGAGGGCTAGGAGCCGGCGCCGCCCCGCTCCCGTCCGGCCGCGGCCCGCCACTCCTCGGCCAGCAGCGCCCAGACCTGCAGGTCGTGCCGCTGCCCGCCCATGGCGAACACACTGCGCAGGGTGCCCTCGTACGTCATGCCCAGCCGCTCCGCCACCGCGATGCTGGGGCCGTTGGCGGGGGACACCAGCCACTCCACCCGCGCGATGCCGCGCTCACCGACCGCCCAGTCGATCATGCGGCGGGCGGCGGTGGTGACCAGCCCGCGCCCCTGGGCCTCGGGCGCCAGCCAGGCGCCCAGCTCGCAGGAGCCCTCCCGGACGTCGAAGAGCCGGAACATCATGCCGCCGACGAGCGCGCCGTCGAGCCGGATGCCGTAGAGCCGGCCCCGGTCGGCGGCCTGCTCGTCCGCGTAGCGCTGGAGGAAGGACCGGGCCGAGGCGGTGTCGGTGACGGAGTGCGCCCACGGCAGCCAGGGCGTCAGATGGCCGCGCACCCGGTCGGTGTAGGCGGCCAGTTCCGCCGCCTGCCACGGTTCCAGGGGGCACAGTTCGGCGCCGTCGCCGAGCGGAGCGCTGAGCATGGGGCCTCCGGAGGTCCTCCGGGCGCACCGGCGCCGCGGAGATCGGACGGGCTGTCACCGTAACCGGCCCCGCCGCCCCGGACCACCGGGTTCCGGCGGGTGCCGGGCCGTGTGTCAGCCGGGCCGCTTGTGGAAGAGGGTGGTGGGCCGCAGCACGCCCTCGGTGTCGGCGGCGTAGTCGGGGATGGTGCCCGCCTCGGTCCAGCCGGCCGAGCGGTAGAGGCGCTCGGCCGGGCTGCCGGTCTGGGTGTCCAGGACCAGCAGGGTGATCCCCGAGGCGCCCGCCGCCCGCTCGGCCGTCGTCAGCAGCCGCCGCCCCAGCCCCCGGCCGCGCGCCCGCCGGTGCACGACCAGCTTGGCGAGCTCGGCGCGGTGGCGGCCGTTGGGCATGCCGCCCGTCCGCAGCTGCACGGTGCCGGTGATCCGCCCGTCGCCGTCCCGGGCGGCCCACACCGTCGTCCGCCCGTCGGCCACCTCGGGGGCCAGGCTCTCCCACCAGGCCGCGACGCCCGCCCGGTCGGCGGGGGCGAGGAAGCCGATCGAGGAGCCGCCGGCGACGGCGTCGCACACCAGCTCGGTGAGCCCGTCGCGGGCGGCGGGGAACTCGGCGGCCGACAGCCGGGTGATCACCGGTGTGGCGCTGTTCACGTGTTCGGTTCGCACCGCCTGATGAAACCGCCCCCGCCCGACCCGCCGCAAGGCCGTTCCGCCCGCCGGTCACACGGGATCGGCGGCGGGGGCCGGCGGCAGGGGCAGCGGCAGGCCGGGAAGGCCGTCGATGCTGGTGGCGACGTGCTCCTTGGCCCGGAAGTACGCGTCGAGGCTCTCGTCGTCCTCCCGGGCGAAGCGCGAGCCGTGCAGCGGGCGTTCCCCCTCGTACGTCATCAGGGGGACGGCGAACCCGCAGGTGTCGCGGATCAGTTCGGCGGTGACCACGATGATCGCGCGCAGCCCGTGCCGGGTGTGGTCGATGTCGGGGAAGCGGACGATCAGCTCCTTCCAGCGCGGGTCGTCGCGGAAGACGGGCTCGCCGCGGCCGTGGACGCGCACGATGTTCGGCGGGCCGGAGAAGGCGCACCACATCAGGGTGATCCGGCCGTTCTCCCGCAGATGGGCGACGGTCTCGGCGTTGGAGCCGGCGAAGTCCAGATAGGCGACGGTGCGTTCGTCGAGGACGGCGAAGGAACCCCTCAGCCCCTTGGGGGAGAGGTTCACGGTGCCGTCGGCGGACAGCGGGGCGGTGGCGGTGAAGAAGACCGGCTGTTCCTCGATGAAGTCCCGCAGCCGGCCGTCGATGCGTCCGTACGTCTTTCCCATGACCGGCATGATCCCCCAGCCGCCGTGTGCACGACAGGGAATTCCGGTGCGGGCCGGAACCATGGCGGACGGCAGGACGCACCGCGTGGACGTACGGCCGGGCCGGGGGCACGCCGGGGGGCGAGGAGGCCGGCCCCGGCGACGGCGGCGGGTGCCGGCTGACCGACCCGGCCGCCACCGCGGTGAACCGCTCCGTGCCGTGCCGGACTGTGCGTTGACGAATCATGCGGCTAGGCGCATAATTATGCGAGCCGCGCATGGGTCGTGCGCATGGATCGTGCGGGGCCCGTGGCGGAGCGTGCCGTACTCACCTGCTCCGGTGGCCCGGACACCTCCGTCCGCATCGGCCGGACCGCCCGAGGGGACGAGCGCCGAGGACGCCGGCCGGCGCTCCCGGGCGCCGCTCCACGGCCCCGGCCCGGCCGCCCGCGCGCAGCACACCCACCACCCGCACGAGGAGTACCCGATGACCAACGGCCCGCAGACCTCCACCCCCGCCGCGGGCGGCGACGTACGGCTGTGGGGCGGCCGGTTCGCCGACGGACCGGCCGAGGCGCTGGAGAGGCTCTCCGCCTCCGTCCACTTCGACTGGCGGCTGGCCCCCTACGACATCGCCGGGTCGCGGGCGCACGCGAAGGTGCTGCACACCGCCGGGCTGCTCACCGCCGAGGAACTGGAGAAGATGCTCGCCGGGCTCGACCGGCTGGCGGCCGACGTCGCCGACGGCTCCTTCACCGGCACCGTCGCCGACGAGGACGTGCACACCGCCCTGGAGCGCGGGCTGCTGGAGCGCCTCGGCCCGGAGCTGGGCGGCAAGCTGCGCGCCGGACGCTCCCGCAACGACCAGGTGGCCACGCTGTTCCGGATGTACCTGCGCGACCACGCCCGGATCATCGGCGGTCTGCTCGCCGACCTGAACGAGGCGCTGGTCGCCCTGGCCGAGGCCCACCCGGACGTGGCGATGCCCGGCCGCACCCACCTCCAGCACGCCCAGCCGGTCCTCTTCGCACACCATGTCCTCGCCCACGTCCAGGCGCTGTCCCGGGACGCCGAGCGGCTGCGGCAGTGGGACGCCCGTACCGCCGTCTCGCCCTACGGCTCCGGTGCGCTGGCCGGCTCCTCGCTCGGCCTGGATCCGCAGGCCGTCGCCGCCGACCTGGGCTTCGAGCACGGCTCGGCGGCCAACTCCATCGACGGCACCGCCTCGCGCGACTTCGTCGCCGAGTTCGCCTTCATCACCGCGATGATCGGGGTCGACCTGTCCCGGATCGCCGAGGAGGTCATCATCTGGAACACGAAGGAGTTCTCCTTTGTGACCCTCCACGACGCCTTCTCCACCGGTTCCTCGATCATGCCGCAGAAGAAGAACCCGGACATCGCCGAGCTGGCGCGCGGCAAGTCCGGGCGGCTCATCGGCAACCTCACCGGCCTGCTGGCCACCCTCAAGGCGCTGCCGCTGGCCTACAACCGCGACCTGCAGGAGGACAAGGAGCCCGTCTTCGACTCCTGCGACCAGCTGGAGGTGCTGCTCCCGGCGTTCACCGGGATGATGGCCACCCTCACCGTCAACCGGGAGCGGATGGCCGAACTGGCCCCGGCCGGCTTCTCGCTGGCCACCGACATCGCCGAGTGGCTGGTCAAGCGGGGCGTGCCGTTCCGCGAGGCGCACGAGGTCGCGGGCGAGTGCGTCAAGGTCTGCGAGGTGGCCGGGATCGAACTGGACCAGCTCACCGACGAGCAGTTCGCGAAGATCTCCCCGCACCTGACGCCCGAGGTCCGCACCGTGCTGAGCGTCCCCGGGGCGCTGGCCGCCCGCGACGGGCGCGGCGGCACCGCGCCGTCGGCGGTCGCCGTCCAGCTCGCCGAGGTGAGGGACGACCTGGCCCGGCAGCGGGCCTGGGCGGACGCGGCCCCGGGCGGCACTCCGGGCGGTGGGGCGCGGGCGGCCGGAGGCCGGTGAGGAACATCCCGCCGGCCGGTGGCGGGTCGGCCGGATGGGGCCCGCACCGCTCACTCCGGACGTGACACGGCGGCGCGGCGAACCGTGGGACGGCCACCTCCGGCCCGGGGGTGGCCGTCGCGTTCCGGGGCCCTCCGCCGTGGTCGCCCCCGGCGGGGGCCGGGCGGTCGCATGCCGTGCCACCCGGCTCAGTGGGCCGTCCAGCCACCGTCCACGGGGAGGACCGCGCCGGTCAGGTACGACGCGGCCGGACCGGCGAGCAGCAGGACGGCGCCGGAGGGCTCGGCCGGATCCGCCCAGCGTCCGGCCGGGACCCGGTGCGCGAGGAACTCCCGCACCCGCGGGTCGTCGTCGGCACCGCTCGTTGAGCGGGGTGCGGAACGGGCCGGGCGCCAGGGCGTTGACGCAGATCCCGGAGCCCGCGAGTTCCACGGCCAGGCTCCTGGTCAGCTGGACCACCGCTCCCTTGGACGCGGCGTAGCCGGCGCGGCCGGCGGCGCCGACGAGACCGAGCGCACTGGCCAGGGTGACGATGCGTCCGTGGCCGGCGGAGCGCATCACCGGTACGGTCGCCCGGCAGGCCAGGAAGGTGCCGGTGACGTTGGCCTCCAGGCATTACCGGAAGGCAGCGGGATCCAGTTCGGCGATGCCGCCCCGGGCCTGGACGCCGGCGCTGGTCACCAGCACGCCCAGCCGGCCGTACCGGGCGACCGTCTCACCGACGAGCCCGCCGACGGCCTGTTCGTCGGTGACGTCGCAGGCCAGCCCCAGCGCGGGCCGGCCGCCCCCGGCGGTGATCCGCGCCGCGGCGCTCCGGCACCCCGCGAGGCGGCGGCTCGCCACCACGGTGCGGGCGCCGGCCCGGGCCAGCGTTCGCGCGATCCCCGGCCCCAGCCCCGACGAACCACCGGTGACCAGCGCCACCTGCCCGGCGAGCTCGCCGCCGGGCGAACCCGTGGACCCGCTCCCGCCCATGTGTCCTCTCCCTTCCACATCCCCTCCGGGCAGTCCGCCGACCGGCCCCCGGCCCGCCCGGCACGGGGTGTGATCGACACGTTACGGGCACTGCCGTGCGGGGCAGACGGCGGGTGACGCGCCGCCGGCGCGGCCGGGCCGTCGGACCGGCCGGGAACCGACAAGGAGGAACCGGGCATGAGGGAAGAGCTGTGCCTGTACGACCTGCAGGCGCTGGAGTGCTCCGGACCGGCGGACTCGTCGGGCCGGGCGGACACGGCCGCCCAGAGCATGACGAGCCTGATCATGTGCGACCACTGCTCCGAGCTGTCCATCGCGCTGTGCGACCCGAGCTGCCCCTGAGTCATCGGCGTACGCACGGTCGTACGGTCCGTCATGGGCCGCGGCGGACAGGGCGGACGCGGGGCCGGGCTCCCGGGCCCGGCCCCGTCTCACTCCTCCCGCAGTTCCGTCAGCCGGGCCGGGTCGTCGCGCGCCGTCTCCCGCTCGTCGGCGGTGAGGCCGACGGCCGAGGCCCTCTCCGGCAGGGTTGCCGCCCGTTCCGGGTCGTCGGGCCGCCGTGCGAGATCACTCCGCAGCACCAGCAGCCGCAGCAGCTGCACGGGAGTGGGCCGCCACGCGGGGACGGTCCCCCCGCCGGCCGCTCCTTCCGCCGCCCCGGCCTCGTCCGCCACCGCCAGCGCCCGGTCGAGGACCCGCGCGGCGGTCTCGGGGTCCTGCCGGGAGTCGGCGAGCAGTGTCGCCGACTGCAGGACGCGGGCGACCCTCTCCCGGGGCGCGGGCGGGTGGCGGAGGTCGCCACCGGTCCGCTGCCCGACGCGCAGGCAGTTGCCGCCGGGGTCGGACACCAGGAACTGCCGTGTCCCGTAGGGCATGTCCTTCAGCGGGCCGATCCGGGGCAGCCCGCGGGACGGGACCTTCCCGTAGGTCTCCTTCAGCCCGGCGCGGAAGGCGGCGTACAGGGCGTCCACGTCATCGGTGGAGATGTGGCAGGTGCTGTACGACTGGGCGGGGTCGTACCGCTTCATGCCGAAGAAGTGCAGCTCGACGCCGCCGCGCACGACGACGGCGTACGGATTGGGGCTCCGCTGCTCGAAGGTGGTTTCGAAGCCGAGTGCGGCGTAGAAGTCGAGCACCGGCGGAAGGGTGCGGCACGGCAGGATCGGGGTCGTCGTCTCGGTCATGCCGCCATGGTAGTCAAAGTTGACTAGATGGGGGTCGAACAACCGGTGGGGCCCCGCCCCACCGGTCTCCGCGGTGGCTCAGGCCGCCTTGGCCTTGGTGGCGTAGACGTCCACGTACTCCTGGCCGGACAGCCGCATCACATGGCTCATCACCTCGTCGGTCACGGCCCGCAGCACATAGCGGTCGCGGTCCATGCCCTCGTAGCGCGAGAAGTCCAGCGGCTCACCGAAGCGGACCGTGATCCGGCGGCCCGGGCCGACCCGGGGCAGCCCGCTGCCACCCGGCTGGACGCGGTCGGTGCCGATCATCGCGAACGGGACCACCGGCGCGCCGGTCATCAGCGCCAGCCGGGCGATGCCGGTGCGCCCGCGGTACAGCCGGCCGTCGGGGGAGCGGGTGCCCTCCGGGTAGATGCCGAAGATCCTGCCCTCCTCCAGCACCCGACGGCCCGTCATCAGTGCGGCCACGCCGCCGCGCCCGCCGTCGCGGTCCACGGGGATCATGCCGGCGCCGGTGAAGAACCAGGCCATCAGCCGGCCCTTGAGGCTGGTGCCGGTCACGTACTCGTCCTTGCCGATGAAGAAGACCTGCCGGTCGACGACGAGCGGGAGGATCATCGAGTCGATGAAGGTGAGATGGTTTCCGGCCAGGATCACCGGACCGCTCCCCGGAATGCGCCCGGCCCCGTGGACCCGCGGCCGGAACAGCACGCGCAGCAGCGGGCCCAGCAGCGCCTTGATGAGCAGGAAACGGGACAACATGCCCTCCGGTCGTGATGGTCGGTACGCGCACCCGCGCAGGTGGTGACGATACTCGCGTTCCCCGGCGGAGCGCGCGCCGGGCCCTCCCGCACAAGGCCGGGCGCGCGCGTTCACTGCGGTTTCCTGTTCCCGCCGTACTCCGGCCGGTCCCCGCCTGCCGGCTCGTCTTCGTCATCAGCTCTGCGACCAGCCCCGGCAGTCCCAAGGACACCGCCGTTCGACGTCCACAGGGGTGTCAATGCCGTCCGTCGAGCAACCGGGCGCACGTCGGCAGAATCGTGTCTCTGTCGACGACGTGCCAGCCGTGGCGGGCGGAGAGCGCGCGGAGTTCCGCGCCGGGGTCGAAGGCGATGGCCATGTCGACGTGCGCGAAGATCTCCGCGTCCGAGTCCGCGTTCCCGATGGCGATGGCCCTCCGGCGGGCGAACTCGTCGGACGCCGTCAGCTCACGTATGACGGAGTCCTTGCCGCCGGGCAATCCGGGAGCGCAGGTGAGGCGCTCGGTGAAACGGCCGTCCACCACCTCCGTCAGTGCGCCGCGTCCCCAGCTGAGGGCCAGGTCGCCGACCGCTTCCTGGATGGGCATGTCGGCGTTCCCGGAGATCAGGTGGATTCTGTAGTCATGGGCCTTGAGCAGGTCGATCAGGTCGTCGGCGAAGGGGAAGAGCCTGCGGCGGCACGTCTTCCACGTCCTGGCGGCGGTGACCTGCGCCTCGGCGTACGGGATTCCCCGCAGCGCTGCCGCGTAGCAACGGTAGGCCTCGGCCATGACGCTCGCACGCGGTTCCTCCATCGCGGCGTAGCGGTCGATGGCCCGCAGGCAGGCCATTGCCTCGTCGCGATCGCAGGCCCCGTCCTCGATCAGGTCGTTCAGGTACTGGGTGCCCAGTACGCCGGGCAGGAGTGTGCCGTCCAGGTCCAAGATGGCGTGGTTCACGGGTGCTCGTTCCGGGTCGGTGGGCGCGGGCTCCGCGTCATGATTCGCGCTCTGTGCTCGTGCGGCGAGGTGCTCGCCGGAGAACTCGGCCGGCTTCGCCACGGCGGGGGTGGCGTACTCGCCGCGGTCGCGGAGGTCTGTTACGGGGCGCGCCGTCGACCCAGGACAGCTCCTTGGTTTCGGTGGCCTTCTCGATCGACTGGCTGCTGAAGCAGCCGGTGCCGGACTCGCTGCCGCCGGTCATCAGCAACGGGCGGGGCGAGATGAGGTGGATCATCGTGTACGGACCGAACCGCGCGATGTGGCCGATGCCGCGGACCGCGAGCCGGTTCACCGGCCGGTGATGCCCACCGCGCGAGGTGAGGCAGTGCTCCCAGCCCTCCCGGTACGGGTGGCATGCCCGTCAGCTCCTCCGGTGTCTCGGGGACGACGGGTGCCAGGAACACGTCCTCGCCGCGGGCCTCCGCTGTCCGCAGCCGTCCCACCGTGCCGAGCATGCCCCGGACGACGTCCTCGCTGAGCTGGAGGGGGTTCTCCAGGAGACGCGGCTCGCCCTCGCTCTCACCGTGGTGCGCGGCGCCGAAGGCCGGTGCGGCGGAACCCCGCTGGGCCAGGCGCCCGGCGTGGACGGTGGCGGTCCGCTCCTTCGCTCCTCCCCGCGGGCGAGACACCACGGCGGCCGGGAGACGGTCCTTCTGATGGCCGTCGGGCGGATGCGGGTGCCCGGCGAGCGTCAGCCCGCCGCTCCGGAACGTGATGTCCGTCTTCATGCCCCGCTGGTTCCACCGCTCTCGGTCCTGTCGAGGGCGAAGACGCGGAAGACGTTGCGGCCACTGGTGTCGAGGTAGTTCTGGTACGCGGGGCCGAAACTGGTGAAGTACCGCCAGACTTCGTCGTGTTCCTCTCCGGCGAGCAGTCGGGCCGTGACGGGCACGACGCGGTTGCCCACGGTGACCGTCGCGTGTGGAGTGGCGAGCAGGTTGGTGGACCAGGCGGGGTGGTTCCGGCGCCCGAAGTTCGACGCGACGACGGCGAACGTGTCACCGTGTGGCTTGTAGAACAGCGGAGTGGAACGCGGTTGCCCGGTGCGGCGGCCGGTGGTGGTGAGCAGCAGGGTGCCGGCTCCGGTGGTGCCGCCGACACTGAAGCGTCCTTTGGTGCGGGCGAGCAGGAACCTGTCGGCGGGGACCATCGCGGTGCGCATGACGGTGATGAACCACGGCTCGGGAGCCAGCCGGACCATGAGCTTCCATGAAAGAGCGCTGACACGTGTGCGGACCATGGGCCTTTCCGGTGTTCGTGGGCGAGGGGCGAAGGCGCGGGATCACGTGCCGCGGACGAGGTCGGCGGCACGTTCGGCGATCATGACGGTCGGGGCGTGGGTGTGCCCTCGGGTGATGCGCGGCATGACGGAGGCGTCGACGACCCGGAGGCCGGACACGCCGTGGACGCGGAGTTCCGCGTCGACCACCGCGCCGTCGTCCGCGCCCATCCGACAGGTGCCCACCGGGTGGTAGACGGTGTCCGTGCGGCGGCGGATGTGGTGCTCGACGCTGTCCGAGTCGTCGAGGTCGAGGTCCGGGTACCACGGTTCGCCGGTGTAGGGGGCGAGCGCGGCGGTGCCGAACATGCTCCGGGCGATCCCCAGACCGTGGGTCAGCCGTCGGATGTCGTCGCCCGCCGGGTCGGACAGGTAGCCGGGATCGAGCTCGGGCGCGTCGGCGGGAGAGGCGGAGCGCAGGCGGACGTACCCGGTGCTGTGCGGCTGCAACAGGACGACGGCGATGGTCAGCGCGTGGTCGGACGGTGGTTCGAGGCCATGGTTGACGAAGGCGACCGGGAGGAAGCTGAGCTCCAGGTCGGGAGCGGACTGACCGGCGTCGCTGGGGAGGAAGCAGGCCGCCTCCGCCACATTGGAGGTCATCGGACCCCGGCGGTGCAGCTTGTAGGCCTCGACCGCGGCCTGATCGCCTGCCGACGCCAGCGTGACCGGCTGAGGACAGTGGACGATCAGTGGCGTGAAGAGGTGGTCCTGCAGTCCGCTTCCGACACCGGGCAACGGGCTCACGCACTCGATGCCGTGCTCCGCGAGGTGGTCGGCGGGCCCGATACCGGACAGCATGAGCAGCTGGGGCGAGTTGATGGCGCCTGAACTGACGATGACCTCGCGCCGGGCGGTGAGCGTCACCGGCCGGCCGTCCTGGGCGAGGGCCTCGATGCCTGTGGCACGCCGGTCGGCGATGGTGATCCGCTGCACGTGCAGGTGGGTGAGGACGTCGAGGTCGGGGTGGCTGGTGGAGCGCAGGTAGCCGTCGGCGGAGCTCCAGCGCTCACCGCGGCGCTGGGTGGTCGGTATGCGCGCGGCCCCGGTGTTGTCCGCGGCGTTCACGTCCTTCGCGCTGGGGAGTCCGAGTTCCGCGCAGGCCGCGAGAAAGGCCTCGGTGGCCTCGGACTCACCGCGAACGTCCTCCACGTACAGCGGGCCGCCTGTGCCGTAGACGCCCGAGCCGTTGCCCCCGGTGCGGTGCTCGGCGCGGCGGAAGTACGGCTCGACGTCGTCGTAGGACCAGCCGGAGCCGCCGGAGGCCGCCCATCCGTCGAAGTCGGCCCGGTGGCCGCGCGTCCAGACGCTCGCGTTGATCGACGAGCTGCCGCCGAGGACACGGCCTCGTGGACAGCGGATGACGCGTCCGGCCAGGCCGGGCTGCGGCGTGGTGCGGTAGTCCCAGTCGTGTTCGCTGCCGAAGAGCGTCGGGAACGCGATGGGAATCCTGATCGCCGGGTCCTGGTCCGGCCCTCCCGCTTCGACCAGCGCGACCCGCGCCTGAGGATCGGCGGCGAGGCGAGCGGCGACCGCACAGCCGGCGGAACCCGCGCCGACCACCAGGTAGTCATAGGTTGCGTCCATGAAGGCTGTCCTTGACGTGGAAGATGGGCAGGCGCTGCTCAAGCTCGCGAAATGCGACCTTCGCCGGCAGTTTCCGTACCGCGCGGCCGACACATTCCCGCATCTCTCATAAGAGGGTCAAGGGGTTGAATATAAAACAGAACATATGTGCCGCGTTGTTGCCCGAAAAAACTGAAAAATCTTCCCGAACGACCACTTGACGCCTTGTATGTCGCCGTCTGATTATTGCGATCTCCCGTGTCGACCCCTTTGGAGATGCCCAGACCGGTCTGATTGCCCTTGAAATGGCGAGGTGGCGTGAGGTGATTTCCGTGCGCCGCGAAAGCGGAGTGACTCGATGCCGGAGGAGTTGATATTCCACCTGCAAAAGGCCGTCGGCGACCTCCTGTTCGGCGTCACGGGCGGCAGGCTCGCCTCGGTATGCGGCGCGGAATTTTGACCTCCCCCGGAGTGCACGATGCAATCAGAGGAGCGTGCGGGATGACTCAGAACGAACCGTTCGTCGAACTCGACCTCTCCATCTCCGAGAAGGCCAAGGAGTGGCAGAGTCGGGCCAGGGCGTTCGCGAGCGAGTGCGCCGTTCCGATCGGTCATCAACTCGATCTGATGAGCCCCGAGGAAGCGGTGGCGCCCGGATCGCCCTATTTCGAGTTCATGGCCAGGGCTCGGGATGGGGGCTTCATGAGCCTGACAGCGCCTCCGGAGTACGGCGGTCCCGGGCTCACCCGGCTGGAGGAGTACCTGGTCCTGGAGGAACTCGCCACAGGTGACGCCGGCTTGGCCACCAGTCTGTTCATTGCCCCACTGGTGTTCCAGTACGCCCACAACTCCGGTAGTCCACGGCTCGTCGAGGAACTGAGCCGCCCCTACTTCTCCGGCGAGCGCCCGGAGTGGTCGAGTTGCTTCGCCATCACCGAGCCCAACCACGGCTCGGACATGATGGCGGCCCACACGCCCTCGCTGACCGTCGCCGGCGGCGACGTCACCGCCCGCAAGGACGGAGACGGCTGGGTGATGGACGGGCGGAAAGCCGCCTGGGTCAGCTGCACGCTGACCGCCTCCCACGCGCTCGTGTGCTGCACTCTCGACTCCACGGGTCTGGCCCGCGGCGGCATCGCCATCGTCCCGCTGGACCACGACGGGGTCACCAGGGGCGCGCCACTGGACAAGCTGGGCTTGCGGTCGATGAACCAGGCACAGCTCACCTTCAACGCCGTGCGCATCCCCGAGGACTACATGCTCGTCGGCGAGGACGCCTATGCCACGGCGATGCACGCGACCCACGCCATGGCGAGTGTCTCCATGGCACTGCTGGCGTTCGGCACCGGGCGCGCGGCATACGAGGGCGCGGTGCGCTACACCCGTGAACGGGTGCAGGGCGGCAGGCCGCTGCGCGACCACCAGGCCACTCAGCTCCGCGTCTTCCGGATGTTCACCAAACTCGAAGCCGCCCGCGCGATGACGCGGGCCGTCTACACCTACAACTACGGCATGGCCGACGAGGGTGGGATCGGGTCGCTCGCGCATTCCTGCGCCAGCAAGGTGTTCGCAACGGACACCGCCTTCGAGGTCTGCGACATCGCTGTCCAGCTCTGTGGTGCTCGCGCCACTCAACGCGAAGGCGTGCGACTCGCCGACGGGTACGTCTTCTACCCGGAGAAGCTGCTCCGCGACGCCAAGTCCTTCAAGGTCGCCGATGGCGAGAACGACCTGCTCGCCTTGATCGGCGCCGCCCACCTCGACTGACTCGGGCGGGGAAGTTCTCGACGACGGCCGACGCGGTCAGGTGTTGGAGGCGATCGAGACCCGGTCCCGGTTCGGCTGCACCGCGCCCATCGGTAAGACCGGCGGCCCGCGGCTGCTTCGGCTCACCGTGCGCCTCTCCCGGAGCAGGCCTGTCGGGGCCGGCCGGAGTACGGCGGGAACAGGAAACTGCGGTGGAAGCGGGCACCTCGCCTTGCACGGGAGGGTCCGTTTCGCGCGTGTCTCCTCCGCCCCCCCTTCACGGATACCCGGGAACGGGGGCGTTTCCCCGGCCGTTCGTGCCCCGTTCCGTCCGCGGTCTCCTGGCCGAAAAGGACGCACACCTACCATGCGCGGGTTCCGCCGCCCGCCGGGCACGGAACGGATACGTGCGGGCGGCCGTGTGCGGGGAACCGCGCCCGGCCGCCACAGACGGGTGAGAGGGAGAGTGCCCATGGGACAGGTGCAGCGGCCGGGCCGCAGAACCGTACTGGGAGCGGCGGCGCTGGGCGCGGGGGCGGCGGCGCTGGGCGGTACCGCCGCGGCGGCGGAGCGGGGCGGCGGCCGGGGCCGCGGGAACCGGCTGCCGGCGCCCGCCGTCATCGCCCACCGGGGCGCCAGCGGCTACCGGCCCGAGCACACCATGGGGGCGTACGAACTCGCCCTCGCCATGGGTGCGGACGTCATCGAGCAGGACGTGGTCCCCACCCGGGACGGCCATCTGGTGTGCCGTCACGAGAACGACATCACCGGCACCACGGACGTGGCCGACCACCCGGAGTTCGCCGGCCGGAGGACGACGAAGACGGTGGACGGCACCCGGCTCACCGGCTGGTTCACCGAGGACTTCACCCTCGCCGAGCTGAAGACGCTGCGCGCCACCGAGCGCATCCCCGGCACCCGGCCCCACAACACCCTCTACGACGGCCGCTGGACGGTGCCCTCCCTGACGGAGGTGCTGGCGTGGGCGGACCGCGCGGGCCGCGAGCGCGGCCGGCCGGTGTGGCTGCACATCGAGACCAAGCACCCGAGTTACTTCCGGAAGCTGGGGCTGGGCCTGGAGGAGCCGCTGGCGAGGCTGCTGCGCCGGTACGGGCGGCACCGCGCCGGCTCGCCGACGTTCCTGCAGTCCTTCGAGCCGGGCAGCATGCGGCGGATGAGCGAACTGGTGGACACCCCGCGGGTGGTGCTGCTGTCGTCGGCCTCCTCCCGGCCGTGGGACTTCACCGAGTCCGGTGACCCGCGCACCGTGGCCGATCTGGTCACGCCCGCCGGGCTGCGGTGGATCTCCCGCTTCGCCCAGGGCATCGGCCCCACCCTCGACCTGGTGATCCCCCGGGACGCCGGGGGACGGCTGGGCGAGCCCACCTCCCTGGTGCGCGACGCCCACGCCCGGGGCCTGGTGCTCCACCCGTACACCCTGCGCAACGAGAACCGCTTCCTGCCGGCCGATTTCCGCCGGGGGACCGACCCCGACGCCTACGGGGACGCCTTCGGCGCCCTGCGGACGTACTTCGCCACCGGAATCGATGGCATCTTCACCGACCACCCGGACACGGCGCTGCTGGCCGCCGGGGACTTCCGCCGGGACTGACCCGGCCGGCCGGGACACGGCACGGCCGCGCCGGCCGCCGGTGCGCCACCTTTCCGGGTGATCATCGGCGGCCGGCGCAACCGGCCGGCCACGGACGGCGGTCCGGACAGCCGTGATCCCGCACGACTCACGACCCGGTCCGCCCGGCGGCCCGGGCCGCCTCCCGCGGTCCTCCCCACCACCCCTCCCGGCGTCTCTCCCACCCCCCCTCCCGGCGGATCTCCACCCCCTGCTGGCGGCCGAGTGCGCCGCGGAGGCGGCGGGACTGGGGATCGAACCGGCCGATCTGGAACAGGCCGTGTGGCTGCGCTGGCTGGAACACGGCCGGACGGCCGGGGCGCCGCCCCACCCGGCCCGCTGGCTGCGGACGGCGGTACGGGCCGAGGTCCGCGCCGTCCGCCGCAGGGTCCGGCGCGAGACGGCCTACGACCCGGTGACGGACAGCCCCGCGGACGGCGGGGTGCACGGCGCCGGAAGCACCGGGGCCGGCGGCCCGGAGGACCGGCTCCTGCGCGCGGAGCGGCTGCGGTCCCTCCGCACGGCGATCGGGCGGCTGCCCGGACGGTGCCCCGAACTGCTCACCGCGCTGCTGTCGTACCGCAACCCCACCTACCGGGAAGTGGCCCGTGAGTTGGGAATCTCACAGGGCAGTCTCGGACCGACTCGTTCCCGTTGCGTCGGTTGCCTGCGCACAATGCTCACGACGGAGGTTGCGCTCCCCGAAGTCCGGGGAAAGGTGCGGTAAACCACCGGCGTCATCAGGGCAGACAGTTCGGGTGCGCGACCCTCATCCCACACGTGCGCCCGGACACGACCATCCAGAGGGAGACGTGCGCACATGGGAATGAGCGTGGCCATCTCTGCGGCGAGAGAGAACGACGCCGAGCAGATCCTCAAACTGCAGTACCTGTGCTACCAGTCCGAGGCGGCGCTGTACGGCGACTACGCCATCGAGCCGCTCACCCAGTCCCTCGACGACCTGCGCGCCGAACTGGCCCGCGGCTGCGTACTCGTGGCCCGGCTCGGCGAGGAGGTCGTCGGCTCGGTACGCGGCCGGGTGGAGGACGACGGCACCGCCATGATCGACAAGCTGATCGTGCACCCCCGCATGCAGGGGCACGGCCTCGGCAGGCGGCTGCTGGCGGCGCTCGAGGAGCGGCTGGCGGAGGAACGCTCCGCCAAGCGCTACCGGCTGTTCACCGGCCACCGCAGCGACAACAACCTCCGTCTCTACCGGGGACTGGGCTACATCCCGGTGTCCACCGAGCGGGTCTCCCCCCGGCTGAGCCTGATCACCATGGAGAAGGCGGCCGTCTCCCAGGACTACGCGGCCAGCGCCTGACCCGGAGCGCACGGAGCGGGCCCCGCGGGCGGACGGACGGTGGTGTCGTCCGCCCGCCCGCGGGCTTTCCCCGGCACCCGCGGCCGCTCAGAGGGTGGTCGTGGTGCCGTCGAAGCGGCTCAGCGAGAAGGAGGCGTCCTCCCGGGTGGAGCGCTTCACCTCCCGCAGCACTCCCATGGCGATCTCCTCGCCCAGCCGCACCGACGCGGAGTAGTCCGAACGCCAGTGGACGCCGCCCATGTTGCGGCCGATGGCTATGTTGGCGGCGAGCTTGTTGAGCTCCCCGCCCACGGTGAGCCGGCCGCTGTCGTCCCCGGCGTACGGCTCCAGCCGGAGGCCGTCGGCGGAGGGCACGACCGGGTCGGCGAGGACGTGCGACTCGTCGAACCACGCCTTGAGCACCGTGGTGCACGCCCCGGCGACGGTGGCGTGCCCGGCGCCGTAGGCGGGGTGGACCGGACTGCCCTCGGGGAACGCCTGCGGCAGCAGGTAGCTGCCGGTGACGTCGTGGACCCGCTTGACCGCGGCCGAACCGAGCACCTCCTCGTCGAGGGGGTACTCCCGCCTGCCGCTGAGATGCAGGTGCAGCCGCCCGCCGAACTCCTCCGGCCGCTGCCGCCGGTGCACGTACCACTTCTGGTACCAGACCGCCTTGAGCGCCCGGGTGGCCACCTCGGTGACCAGCGACAGCACATGCGGACCGCCGTAGGTGCCGAAGCCCTCCTGGTTGCCGGAGAAGGCGTACGGGTTGCCCGCGTCCACCGGCGCGCCCGAATCCAGCAGGATCAGACAGGCGTTGAGGTACGCCTGGTACAGCGCGTCGAAGTGCACGTAGTGCGCCAGCTCGCGCGGGGTGCGGATGTAGCGCCGGTCCTCGAAGTTGCGTTTGTCGTCAGCGGGCCGGCAGCCGTTCTGCACGGCCAGCCAGGAGCCGAAGTCGGTGAGGTGGTCCTTCGGGTGCTCGAGGGTGTCCAGCCGCTGCGGGATCAGCAGTGTGCCGTAGCGGATGTCGCGCAGCAGGAACTGGGAGAGGTACGGCCCCGCGAGATCCCCCCGGGTGTCACCGCGGAAGAGGGTGGCCCAGGTCACCGTGCCGCCCTGCCGGGGGCCGCGGAAGTCCGACAGCCGGCTCAGTTCGGCGGCGGCCTCCTCCGCCAGGTCGCTGCGGCCGAAGTCGGTGAACGGCACGTCCCGCAGGAGCGCCATCCAGTACAGCTCGACCGCCTCGGCGGAGTGCCACGCGCTGTCGACGCGCGGCGCGGGCGGCACCGTCACCGCCTGCGGGTCGGGCCCCTGGAGGTCGAAGCCGAGCCCGGACTGCGGGTTGACCAGCTTGCGGTCGCCGCCCAGCGGGACGCGTTCGAAGTCCTCGGGGCGCCCGGTGTGCAGCGCCCTGAGCAGCAGCCGGTAGGCGGCCGGGTCGACCTCGCCGTTCCCGTCGTGCGGAAGGCCCTTGGAGAAGTTGGCGATGTACGGGTGGTCGGATTCCTCCCCGTTGTTGAGCTGCTGCGGTACGGGCCGTGCGAACTCGGCCTCGGCCGCCTGCACCCGCAGGTCGCGGGCATGGAAACGACGCTCACTCATGTGTTCCCCCGTGGATGTGAAGCGAGTGGTGCGCTCTACGGGGAGAAACGTGGAAAGTGCGCCGGAAGGTTGCCTTCCGTTCCAGGATGACCGAAACAGCGCGGTTTCCCGCGGCGGCCGTCCGGTCGCGCGGCTACGCCGGCCGGCGCGAGCGCCGCAGCCACACCAGGCCGACGACCGGCAGGACCAGGGGAAGCAGCAGGTAGCCCAGGCCGTACTGGGACCAGACCGTCTGGTCCGGGAAGGTCGCCGGGTCGAGCACGGTCCAGGTCCCCACCGTCAGCACTCCGGCCAGTTCCGCGCCACAGCAGACCAGCGCCACCCGGCGGGCGCCCTCGCCGCCGCGCGCCAGGGCGACGGTGATGACCACGTACACCACCGCGGCCGCCGCCGAGAGCAGATAGGCGAGCGGCGCCTCCTGGAAGCGCGTCGAGAGCTGGTAGACCGAGCGGGAGGTCGCGCCGACGGCGAAGACCCCGTACAGCGTGAGCAGCAGCCGGCCCGGGCCGTGCCCCAGGCCCGCCGGGGCGCTCCGCGCGGCGGGCGCCGGGGACGGGGATCCGGACCCGGGGCCGGCCGGGGGCCGCTCAGCCACTGCCGCCTCCCCACACGTCGTACAGCCGCACCTGGAGCACCGCCATCACCACCGCGCCCGCGGCCACCGTCGCCGAACCCCAGCGGGTGCGCTCGGCCAGCGACAGGAAGCCGACCGCGGGCAGGCAGGCCACGACACCCAGCAGATAGCCGACGAAGACCGCCGTGCCGCCCGTCGGCTCCGCGCCGCCCGCCAGCCGTACGATCCCGACGACCAACTGGACCAGTGCGAGCAGGGTCACCAGGGCCATGCCGGCGAAGTGCCAGTCCTTGGTCGGCTGGTCCCGGTAGGCCGCGAAGCCGCACCAGGCGGCCAGGGCGAGCGCGGCCACGGCGACCGCGACCGTCAGCGGGATGAGCATGTCGGCACTGTATTACGGGCGGAACCCGGCCGGGACGGCCCCCCGGCGAGCGCCCTCCGCGCGGCCCCGTACCCTGGCCCGCGTGAGGATCTCCGCCGACGCCCTGCTCTTCGACAACGACGGCACCCTGCTGTCCTCCCTGGACGCCACGGTCCGCTGCTGGACCCGCTGGGCGGGGGAGTACGGGGTGTCCGCCGCGGACTTCGACCGTGTCGGGCTCCACGGCCGCCCCGCCGCGGAGATCATCGCCGATCTGCTGCCCGCCGCCCGGGTGCCCGGCGCGCTGCGCCGCATCGAGGAACTGGAGCTGCAGGACGCGCTGGGCCCGGACGGGGGCGGGGTGGCGCCGCTGCCCGGCGCCGTGGAGCTGACCGGCGCCCTGCCCGCCGGACGCTGGGCCGTCGTCACCTCCGCGACCCGTCCGCTCGCCGACGCCCGGCTGGCGCGGGCGGGCATCGACGCGCCGCTGGTCGTCACCGCCGACGACATCACCAGGGGCAAGCCCGACCCCGAGCCCTACCTGCTGGCCGCCGCGAAGCTGGGAGTGGACCCGGCCCGCTGCGTGGTCTTCGAGGACGCCCCGGCCGGACTGGCGGCCGGGCGCGCGGCGGGCATGCGGACGGTGGCGCTGACCACGACCCACCGGCGCGCCGAACTCGTCGCGGACCTCGTGGTGGGCGATCTGTCGGCGGTGTCCGTACGGATCGCGGACGGCGGGCTGGAGCTCACCGCGGGGCGGTGAACGGCCCCGTCCGGCAGCCGTCCGCGGCCCGCGCGGCCCGCCCGGCGGTGTACGGCGACCGGCCCGGGTCCGGCGCTGCGCGCCACCGGGACGATGCTGCATGCTGTGCACTCGACCCCTTCAGTCTGGAGCGGCGCATGACATCCATCCTCCCGGAGATCTCGATCACGACGGAGCGGCTCGTGCTGCGTCCCCTCGACGAGACGGACGTCCCCGAGTTCACGGAGATGATGAACGACGAACTGGTCACCGCCTGGACCTCCGTCCCCGTCCCCTACACCGAGGACGACGCCCGGGACTGGATCACCCGGCAGGCGCCCGGGGAACGGTCCGCGGGGCGCGGCATCGTCTTCGCGGTGACCGAGTTCCTCACCCAGCGGCTGGTCGGCACCGTCCACCTGCGCAAGGTGGACTGGCGGGTGCGCTCCGCCGAGGCGGCGTACGTGATCGCGCCCTGGGCGCGCGGCGAGGGATACGCGGCCGAGTCGGTGCTGGCCGCGACCCAGTGGCTGTTCCTGGACCGGAAGTTCGAGCGGCTGGAGATCCGCACCGCCGCCGACAACACCGCCTCCCAGCAGGTGGCCCAGAAGATCGGCTGCGTCAGCGAGGGAGTGCTGCGCAACGCCTGGATAGCCCGGACCCGCACCGAGGACGGGAGCTGGACCGACATACGCACCGATCTGATCGTGTGGAGCCTGCTCCCCGAGGACCTGGACGGACCGCCCGGGGAGATGGCCGGGGCCGGCTACTCCTCCCACCCGGAGTGGCGCTGACCGCGCGGCGCTGACCGTCCGGCCGCCCGACGCCGCCGTCCCGGGCACAACGGCCCGCACCGGCCGGGGTAGTCTCACCGCGGCGGTTCCCACGCCCGTCCGCACCACCCCGCGCACCGCCGCTCCACGTACCGCCGCGCACACCACAGCGCGCCCCGCCCCGTACCGCGACCCGCCCAGGAGAAAGCCGCCGATGGCCGACCGTGTCACCGTGATCGGGTGGGACGGCTCGCCGCTGACCGAGGCCGCCCGGGCCGCCCTCGGCGCGGCCACTCTCGTCGCCGGTACCGCCCATCATCTGGCCCTGCCCGAGGTCCCGGCCGGCGCCGAGCGCATCCGGCTGGGCGGTGTGGCGGCGGCCGCCCGGCGCATCGCCGGGCACCGCGGCACCGCGGTGGTCCTCGCCGACGGGGACCCGGGCTTCTTCGGCGTCGTCCGCGCCCTGCGCGCACCCGAACACGGTCTGGAGGTGGAGGTCGTCCCCGCGGTCTCCTCCGTCGCCGCCGCCTTCGCCCGCGCCGGGATGCCCTGGGACGACGCGCGGATCGTCGTCGCCCACGGCCGTACGCTGCGCCGCGCCGTCAACGTCTGCCGGGCGCACCCCAAGGTCGCCGTCCTCACCTCGCCCGGCGCCGGGCCCGCCGAACTGGCCCTGCTGCTGGAGGGAGTGCACCGCACCTTCGTCATCTGCGAGGAACTGGGCACCGATCGCGAGCGGGTCACCGTCCTGACCTCGGACAAGGCCGCCGACCATGTCTGGCGCGATCCCAACGTGGTGATCGTGGTGGGCGGCACTCCCGGCGCCGAGCCGGTCCCTGAGCGGGGCGGCGGCTGGCTGGCCGGACACGGGGCCGGTTATCCGCCGCCCGTGCGCGGCTGGGCCCTGCCGGCCGCCGAGTACGCCGGGGCCGGCCGCGTACGGGGGACGGCCTCCGCCACCGACGGGACCCCGGCCCAGCTGCGGGCCCTGCAACTGGCCCGGCTCGGTCCCCGGCCCGGCGACCTGCTGTGGGACGTCGGGGCGGGCGACGGGGCACTCGCCGTGGAGGCCGCCCGCTTCGGCTCGGCCGTCCTGGCCGTCGAACGCGACGCGGCCGCCTGCGCCCGGATGTCCGCCGCCGCGCGGCGCTTCGGCGTACAGCTCCAGATCGTGCCCGGCGTCGCGCCCCTGGCCCTGGAGGGGCTTCCCGAACCCGATGTGGTGCGGGTCGGCGGCGGGGGAGCGCGCACGGTCGCCGCGTGCGCCGACCGCAGACCCGGGCGGATCGTCACGCACGCCGCCACCCGGGACGAGGCCGAGGCCCTCGGCCGGGTGCTGGCGGACGGCGGCTACGCGGTGGAGTGCGTGCTGCTCCAGGCCGTGGAACTGGACACCCGGGAGTGGGCCGAACGGGACCGCTCGGTCGTCTTCCTGCTGTCCGGAAGCCGGATGTGAATCCGCCGGTACGGCTCGCGCCCGGCCGGATCCGGGCCCTCCTTCCGGCCCACCCCCGGCACCCCGGGCGTCCGGTGCCGGGTAGGCTGATGGATCGTTGTGCCGCCAGCCGGGATTGATGCTTCGTCCGTCAATGTCCGGATGGTTCAGGCGGGATACGCACCACACCGGGCCCGGTCCGCCGCCGCCGCCGTCGTCGGCCGGGCGCGCCACCCGCTGGGGTTGGAAGGAGCACTACCGATGGGCGAGGGGTACGCATGACTGACACCGGCCAGGTCCCCGGCGAGGGGCAGCCGGAGAGCGCGGGCGGGCAGCTGGAGCAGCCGGTCGCACCGGCGCCCGGCACGTACACCTTCGAGAACCCCGCCGACGGCGTTCCGGCGGGCGACGAGGACGACCTGCTGCTGCCCAGCGCCCAGGGGGCGTGGGGTGAGACGGCGGCAGTGCCGTCCGCCCCCGCGCACGGACCGCACGAGACGCCCGGCCCGGGCCAGGCCCCGGCCGGCCCGGCGCCGTCCGTACCGCCCGCGCGCCACGAGCACGGGGCTCCGCGGTCCGCCACCCCGACCCCGCCCCGTCCGCTGCATCTGGGACCGCCCGTGCCGGAGCAGTCCGGTATGGTCCGCTCGCTCGCCGACCGCGGCCCGACCCCGCCGCCCGCTCCGCCCGGTTTCCCGGAGACCGCGCCGGTGGGGCGGCCGGGGCCGTACACGACGGAGCCCGAGCCCTTCGAGGTGGCCCACGAGGGGCCCGCGGTGACCGGCGACCGGGCCGTCGTGCCGGAAGCGGCGGAACCGCCCGGCCCGCAGCCCGGCGTACTCCCGCAGGAGCCCGCGCCGGCGGACGCCTGGGCTCCCCAGCCCTCCGCCCCGGTCCCGGCTCCGGAGCAGCAGGGCCCGGCCACCGGGGAGTTCGCCGAGCCGCTGCCCGGCCCCGACCTCGCCGCGATCCCGGCCCCGGACGGTGGGGCGGCCGGCTGGCCGCAGACCCCGGTCCCGGCCCCGGAGCCCGAGCAGAGCCCGTCCCCGGCGCCGGAGCAGGCACCGGCGCCGGCCGGACCGGAGGCGTTCCCCGAGGCCGCGTTCCCCGAGGCCGCGGGCCCCGCGACCGGGACCGGGACCGGGACCGCAGAGCCCGTCACGTCCGCCGAACCGGCCGGAACAGACGGAACGGCCGAGGCCACCGTGCCCGGGCCGCACTCCGCTCCCGAACCGTCGGCCGCGACCCCGGAACAGCAGGCCCAGGACTTCGCGGAGCCTCAGGACCTCGCGGAGCCCCAGCACACCGCGACGCCCGCGGGCCCGGCGGACGTACCGGATGCGGAGGACGCCGGGGAACCGGCCGGACCGCCGGAAGCCCCGCAGCCGGAGGTCCAGGCCGGGCCGCGGGCCGAGGACCCGGCCGAGGCGCCCGCCGGGCCGCCCGCCCCGGAACCCGCCGGTGCGCCGGTCACCGGGCCGGTCCCGGCCCCCGAACAGCAGCTCGCCATGGCGTCCGTGCCCGGTGCCGGCCCCCAGGTGATGGAGGCCGTACCGGTCGCCCCCTCCGGGGAGAGCGCTGCCGGGGCCGCGGCGGAGGTCCCCGCGGCGGGCCGGGAGAGCGCGCCGCCGTCCGCCGACGGCGGTTCGGCGGCCGCGGACGGGGAGAGCCGCCAGACGGCGGAGGACACGGCGCCCGCCGCGGCTCCCGTGCCGGAGCCGGCCGTGCGGGAGTCCGCCGTACCGGAGGAGGAGCAGCCCGCTCCGCAGGTCCCGGAAGGGCGCGAGGACACCGCCGCGGAGGGCACCGGCCGTGGCCCCGCACCCGGCTACGGCGAGGCCGAGCGGGAGGCGCTGCACCGGGTGATGCGCGAGCGCCGCGACGTGCGCAACGGCTTCCGCCCGGACCCGATCCCGGACGAGGTGCTGCTGCGGGTCCTGGAGGCGGCCCACACCGCCCCCAGCGTCGGCCACTCCCAGCCGTGGGACTTCGTCCTCATCCGGTCCGAGGAGACCCGCCGGACGATGCACGAGCTGGCCATGCGCCAGCGGGACGCGTACGCCATGTCGCTGCCCAAGGGCCGTGCCAAGCAGTTCCGGGAGATGAAGGTCGAGGCGATACTCGACACCCCGGTCAACATCGTCGTCACCGCCGACCCCACCCGCGGCGGCCGTCACACGCTCGGCCGCCACACCCAGCCGCAGATGGCGCCGTACTCCTCGGCACTGGCGGTCGAGAACCTCTGGCTCGCCGCCCGTGCCGAGGGCCTGGGAGTGGGCTGGGTCAGCTTCTTCGACGAGCGCGAGATGGTGCGGGTGCTCGGCCTGCCCGAGCACCTGGAGGTGGTCGCCTACCTGTGCGTCGGGTACGTGGACGCCTTCCCCGACGAGCCCGAGCTGGTGCAGGCGGGCTGGTCCAAGCGCCGTCCGCTGTCCTGGGTCGTCCACGAGGAGTCCTACGGCCGCCGGGTGCTCCCGGGCGCCGAGCAGCCGCACGACCTGCTCACCGAGACCCTGCAGGGCATCCGTCCGCTGGACGCCAAGGCGCTCGGCGAGGCGTGGGAGCGCCAGAAGCGGATGACCAAGCCGTCCGGCGCGCTGGGCATGCTGGAGATCATCTCCGCCCAGCTCAGCGGGCTGGCCCGGCGGTGTCCCCCACCGGTGCCCGAACCGGCGGCCGTCGCCGTCTTCGCCGGGGACCACGGGGTGCACGCCCAGGGCGTCACCGCCTGGCCGCAGGAGGTCACGGCGCAGATGGTCGCCAACTTCCTGGCCGGCGGTGCGGTCTGCAACGCCTTCGCGGGGCAGGTCGGTGCCGAGATCTGTGTGGTCGACGTGGGCGTGGCGGGCGAGCTGCCGAACATGCCCGGGCTGCTGCCGCGCAAGGTGCGGTCCGGCACGGCGGACTTCACGACCGGTCCCGCGCTCACCCGCGAGGAGGTGATGCGTGCGCTGGAGGTGGGCATCGAGACCGCCCGCGACCTGGTCGCGGCGGGCAACAAGGCGCTCCTCACCGGTGAGATGGGCATCGCCAACACCACCGTCTCCGCCGCGCTGGTCGCCGTCTTCACCGGCGCCGACCCGGCCGAGGTCACCGGCCGGGGCACCGGCGTCAGCGACGAGATGCACGCCCACAAGATCGACGTCGTGCGCCGTGCCCTGGAACTGCACCGGCCCGACGCGGCCGATCCCCTCGGCGTCCTCGCCGCCGTCGGCGGGCTGGAGCACGCCGCGCTCGCCGGGCTGATCCTCGGCGGCGCCTCGCTGCGCACCCCGGTCATCCTGGACGGGGTGAGCGCGGGGGCGGCGGCCCTGGTCGCCCGGGCCATCGCCCCCGAGGCCCTGGCGGCCTGCATCGCCGGCCACCGCAGTGCGGAGCCCGGCCATGTCGCCGCGCTGGCCAAGCTGGGCCTGCGCCCGCTGATCGACCTCGATCTGAGGCTCGGCGAGGGCACGGGCGCGCTGCTGGCCCTGCCGGTGGTGCAGAGCGCGGCCCGTGCCATGCACGAGGTCGCCACCTTCGACTCGGCGGGCGTCACCGAGAAGAACTGACCGGGACCGGTGCGCCCGCGGACGAGGTCCGGGGGCGCACCGGCGCGCGTACGTGCCCGCTGCGCCGGTGACCCGCGGCACAGCGGGCGCGGGCGGAGCGTCGTAGGCTGCCCGTGGCCCGCCGTCCGTTCCGCCACCCTCCGGCCGCCGTACGGACGGCCCCGTCCCCGCCGCTCCACCGCCGCAGCGGCCGAAGGCCCCCTCCGGTCCGCGGGCCGGACGAGGGGAAGACCTCCAAGGAGCCGCACAGCCATGTCCGACCGTCCCCCGCACCCCGCCTATCCCGTGGGACTGCGCCTGACTGGGCGCCGTGTGGTCGTCCTCGGCGGCGGCACCGTCGCCCAGCGGCGGCTGCCCGCGCTGCTGGCCGCGGGCGCCGACGTCCTGCTGATCGCCCCCTCGGTGACCCCCTCCGTGGAGGCCATGGCCGAGGCGGGCGAGTTGCGCTGGGAGCGCCGGGCCTACCGGCCGGGCGATCTGGACGGCGCCTGGTACGCGGTCGTCGCCACCGACGACACCGAGGCCAACGCCGCCGCCTCCGCCGAGGCCGAGCGGCTGCGGGTGTGGTGCGTCCGCAGCGACGACGCGGAGGCCGCCACCGCCTGGACCCCGGCCACCGGCCGCAGCGAGGGCGTCACCGTCGCGGTGCTCACCGGACGGGACCCGCGCCGCTCGGCCGCCGTGCGCGACGCCGTGGTGGAGGGCCTGCGCGACGGCACCCTGACCGCTCCGCGGCACCGGGCCCGCCGCCGGGGCGTCGCCCTGGTCGGCGGCGGCCCCGGCGACCCGGACCTGATCACCGTGCGCGGTCGCCGGCTGCTGGCCGAGGCGGACGTGGTGATCGCCGACCGGCTCGGCCCGCGCGACCTGCTGGACGAGCTGCCGCCGCATGTCGAGGTGATCGACGCGGCCAAGATCCCCTACGGCCGGGCGATGGCCCAGGAGGCCATCAACGAGGCCCTGCTGACGCACGCGAAGGCGGGGAGGTTCGTCGTACGGCTCAAGGGCGGCGATCCTTTCGTCTTCGGCCGGGGCATGGAGGAGGCGCAGGCGCTGGCCGAGGCCGGTGTCCCGGTCACCGTGGTGCCCGGGATCTCCAGTGCCGTCAGCGTGCCCGGCGCCGCCGGGATCCCGGTCACCCACCGCGGGGTGGCCCATGAGTTCACGGTGGTCAGCGGCCATGTCGCCCCCGACGACCCGCGCTCGCTGGTGGACTGGGCGGCCCTGGCGAAGCTGCGCGGCACGCTGGTGCTGCTGATGGCGGTGGAGCGGATCGGGGCCATCGCCCGCGCCCTCACCGAGCACGGCCGGGACCCGGAGACACCCGTCGCGGTGGTGCAGGAGGGCACGATGGCCGGCCAGCGCCGGGTGGACGCCACCCTGGCGACCGTGGCGGAGACGGTCGCGGCGGAGGACGTACGGCCGCCGGCGGTGATCGTCGTGGGCGAGGTGGTCGGTGTGGGGCCGGCCGTCCCCGGTCCGCGGTGACGGAGGACGGCGGGCCATGACGGAGGAGAAGAGCGCGGCCGGGAAGAGCGGACCGGTCACCATCGGTGATCCCGGTGACCCGCGGCTGGCCGACTACACGGATCTGACCGACGTACAGCTGCGGCGCAGGCGCGAGCCGGCCGAGGGACTGTTCATCGCCGAGGGCGAGAAGGTCATCCGGCGCGCTCTCGCGGCCGGGTACCGGATGCGGTCGATGCTGCTGACACCCCGCTGGGCCGAGGCGATGCGCGACGTGACCGAACGGGTCCCGGCGCCGGTCTACACCGTCAGCCCCGAGCTCGCCGAGAAGGTGACGGGCTACCACGTCCACCGCGGCGCGCTGGCCTCGATGCACCGCCGGCCGCTGCCCTCGCCGGCCGGCCTGCTGGCGGACGGGTGCGGCACCGTGGCCGTCCTGGAGGGGCTCGTCGACCACACGAACGTCGGGGCCGTGTACCGGTCGGCCGCGGCTCTCGGGGTCGGCGCGGTCCTCCTCTCCCCGGACTGCGCGGACCCTCTCTACCGCCGCTCGGTCAAGGTGTCCATGGGGGCGGTCTTCTCCGTCCCGCACGCGCGCGTCGAGGACTGGCCCGGCGGCCTGCGGACCGTCCGGGAGGCCGGTTACCGGCTGCTGGCCCTGACCCCCGATCCGGGCGCCGTGCCGCTGGGCGAGGTGCCCCGCGAGACGCTGCGGCGGTGCGCGGTCATGCTCGGCTCCGAGGGGCAGGGGCTGTCCGCCGGGGCCCTGCGCGCCGCGGACCTGCGGGTACGGATCCCGATGGCGCACGGGATCGACTCGCTGAACATCGCGGCAGCGGCGGCGGTCGGCTTCTACGCCCTGGCCGAGGCACGGAAGGACACCATGTGCTGAAATACGGCAGACAGTGACTATCGGTGATAAATTAGGTCGGACCGGTACTCGGACGGCGGGTCGGCCGGCGGAGAGCCAGCCGCCACGACCCGCACACGTCGACAACCAAAGGCCTGTACTGGGGGCGCAGGCCTCGACTTTGCCCATCCAGGGGATGGCCGGGCCGAGGTTTCCGGGCTCCGCTCCGTCCGTCCTCCCGAAGGGAAGGAAGGCGACCGGTGAGCACCCAGCACATCTCGCACCCCCGGACGGTCAGGGCCCTGTGGGTCCTGGTGGCCGCCCTGTTCTCCGCCCTCGTCGCCCTGGTGGCGGGCATCCTCGCCGGTGCGACGGGCAGATCCTTTCCGGAGGCCGTGCTCCACGCGGGCGCCGCCTTCGCCGCCACCCTCCCGCTGTGCCTGACCGTCCTCGCCACGCTCGGCGCGCTGTGACCGCCGCCCGCTGACGTACGGTCAGCGGCGCGGTACGGCGCCGGGCCCCGGCCCCACCGGGGCGGCGGTCCGTACGGCCTGTGCGGTGGACGGGACACCGGGAGCGGCGGCGCCCGGGTTGTCCGGCGCCCCCGGGACACCCGGGGCACGCCCCAGCCCCCGGGCCGGTCCCTGACAGCCCTGCGCCGCCGCGATGCCCAGGGCGACCAGCAGCGTCACCGTCACGAACACGACCAGACGCTGCCGCAGCAGTCGCGGGTCCGGCGCCGGGCGCCGCGTCCCCGTCCGGCCGCCGCCGGTGCGGGCCGGGCCGCGGGAGGCGGGCCGTGCCGGAGTCCGTCCCCCGCCCTTCCGCCCGGCATCGTCGGCCGGGCGGGCGGCGCCGCGGGGAGGCGTGCGCGGGGCGGAGGAACGGGAGGCGTCCCGGCACTCCTGACCCCGCGCCCCCCGGCTTCCCGACGGGTGGTCGTCCTCGCGCGCGGCGCGCGGCCCCGGCCCCGGGTGCCGCTCCGTCCGCCGGGCCGCCGGCCGGGCCGGCCGTACGGCCGCCCCCGTGGCCGCGCCCTCCGGCAGTCCGCGCGCCTCCCGGGCGGCGATCTCCCGCAGCCGCAGGGACAGCTGCAGCGTGCTCGGCCGGTCCTCCGGATTCTTCGCCAGACAGGCCCGCACCAGCGGCGCCAACGCCGCGTGCACACCGTGCAGCTGCGGTTCCTCGTGCACCACCCGGTACAGCATCACCTCCGAACTGCCCTGTCCGAACGGGGAGTCCGCGGTCGCCGCGTACGCCAGCGTGGCGCCCAGCGCGAAGACGTCCGTCGCCGGGGTCACCGCCGCCCCCCGCACCTGCTCCGGGGCCAGGAATCCGGGTGAGCCCACCGCGGTGCCGACACGGGTGAGCGTGCTGGCTCCCGTGGCCCAGGCGATGCCGAAGTCGATGATGCGCGGACCCTTGGGGGACAGCAGGATGTTCGACGGCTTCAGATCCCGGTGCACCACTCCGGCCTCGTGCACCGCCAGCAGCCCCTCGGCCAGCGCCGCACCGATGGAGGCGACCTGCGCGACGCACAGCGGACCCTCCGCGTTCACCTTGTCGTGCAGCGAGGGACCGGGCACGTACTGGGTGGCGAACCACGGCCGGTCCGCCTCCAGATCGGCCGCCACCAGCCGGGCGGTGCAGCCGCCCCGGATCCGCCGAGCGGCCGACACCTCACGCGCGAAGCGCGAGCGGAACTCCGGATCCTCCGCGAGATCCGGCCGGATCACCTTCAGGGCCACCCGCTGCCCGCGCCGGTCGGAGCCGAGGTACACCACGCCCATGCCGCCCGCGCCCAGCCGCCGGTGGAGCCTGAACGAGCCGACGACTCGCGGGTCCTCTCTCCGGAGCCGCATCAGCGCCATTCCTTCCCTGCCTCCGGCCGGCGGGCCCGCCCCGTATCCCGGCGGGCCCGCCCCGCCCTGCCCGGTCCTGTGACGTGCCACAGCTTACGGACTGCACCCCCGGGGCGCCGACAGGCCGGCGCCCGCGGCCGGGAGGCCTGTCAGTGCCGGGTGGGACACTGAAAAGGTGGGCGAGCGGGGGCCCACTGGGATACCACAGGCGAAGAAGTCCTGTTCAGAGGCGTCGGAGGCGTCGGGCGGACCTCCGGGAAGGGGGAGCTCGGTATGAAGGGCGACTGGGTGGAGATAGTGGTGGACGCCGGGGACACCACCCGTACCTACGAGATGGCGGCCACGCGTGCGGGCAGGCGGGTCGAGACACAGGTGCGCAGGGGAGTGGTGGAGGTGAGCGAGGTGACGCGCAACGGCTCGGCCGTGCGCACCGCGCGCTTCATGGCCAACCGGGTGCTGGCCCTGGTGGAGCACCCGATACCGCGGGAGGACAGCGCCGCGGAGACACCGCGCTGACCGGCGGCGGGCCGCGCCCCCTCCGGGAAGTCCCGGGGAGGGGAGGAGCGGATGTCCACCCTGGGGAGTACCGGAAGCCGGGCGGAGTCATCCTGCGGGAGGCCCCGGATCGGTACGCGGGCATGACGCCCCGACCAGGGCCCCGCGCCTAGTGTTGAGGGCAAGCGGCGGGCGACAGCACTCGTCCCCCGAGGTCAGAAGCCCGCCGCCCCAGACCATGACAGGAGCGGACCATGACGCACACGGCAGGCGGCCCGCCGGTCCGGGCGCGGGGGCGACTGGCGGGAATCCCCGGGATCCCCGTCTTCGGCGCCCGGCCCGGCACCCGGCGTCACCCACTGGTGGCCGTCGCCATGGTCCTCCCGCTGGCCGCCCTGCTGGCCGTCGTCTTCGGCGGTGTGGAGGCGGTCATCGTACAGGCGTCGTCCGTGGCCGGGCTCCTGGGGCTCTGAACACGGGCCCCGGGGTTCGGGAGAGCGGCCCGAACCGGGGAATCCGGCCACTCAACCCCGTGGGGACGGGGGTACGGCGGACGGCGTGAAGCCCGGGCAGTCCCAGACTGCCCGGGCTCCGCGTTGTCCGGGCCGGACCGTACGGCGGGTCCGGGCCGTACGATCCGCTGGGCGGCCCGTCTTCGCGGGCGGGCCCGGCGGACCGTACGGCCCCGGAAGGACCTCATGAGCACATCCACGGGTGCGTCGCTCACCGCGCAACTGGCGCACCGGGCGCGGCAGGCGCACGGGGCGGCGGTCGGCGCCCCGGACGGTGCTGATCCGGTGGTGCTCGCCCGGCGGGCCGACACCACCGTCGTCCGAAGCGGCGCCGTCGTGGCGAAGGCCCACGATCCCGGTGGCGATCCGGCCCTGCTCGCGGCCCGGCTGCGGGTGGCGGCCCACCCCCTGCTGCGCGGCGTCCTGCTCGCGCCCCTGCCGCACCCGTGCTCCGTGCCGCCTCCGCGCACCGGCCCGGACCGCGGCGGCGACAGGGAGCCGGACGGCCCGCTGCTCGGCACCCTGCCCGGCGGCCACCGGATCAGCCTGTGGCCCTACGGAGTTCCCGTCGATCCCGGCGCGCCCGGGGCGGCGCCCTGGGAGGCGGCCGGCGCGCTGCTGGCCCGGCTGCACCGCGTACCCCTGGCCGCGCTGCCCGGCCCGCTTCCGCCGATGCGCGGCCCCGCCCGGGTGGCCCGAGCCCTGGAACTCCTGCGCCGCGAGGTTCCCCGCACGGCCGCGGCCCGGACCGTGGCCGCGGCCGGAAGGACACTGCCCGCCTGGGCGCTGGGCGCGGCCCCGCCGCCGCGTGCCGACGCCCTGTGCCACGGGGACCTGCACCTGGGTCAGCTCGTGCGGCATCCGGCACCCGGCGGGCCCTGGCAGCTGATCGACGTCGACGACCTGGGCCCGGGCGACCCGGCCTGGGATCTGGCCCGGCCCGCCGCCTGGTTCGCCGCCGGGCTGCTCCCGCCCGCCGACTTCGGCCGTTTCCTGACCGCCTACCGGGCCGCGGGCGGTCCCGCCGTCCCCGGCGGCGGTCCCGACCCCTGGCCGTGGCTGGACGTCCCGGCGCGGGCGCTGACCGTCCAGACCGCCGCCCGTTCCCTGGCCCGGGCCGCCGCCGAGGGGCGTGCGCCGGACGAGATCGACCGGGCGCTGGTCGACGCCTGTTCCCGCATCGCCCGGTCACCGGCCGGTCCGGGCCCCTGCGCAGGCCGCGGCCGGAGGGCGCCGGGGCACGGCGGCTGACCGGCACCGGATCCGACCGGAACGTGTCCGGGTGCATCCGCGGCACCCCGCCGGAGCGTCTGAGCGGACGTACGGCCGACCGGCCGCACGGAACGAGTACGGAACGAGCGAGGAGAAGCGGCAGATGCAGTGTCCCAAGTGTCGAGCGCCCATGCAGACCTACAACCGCAACGGGGTCCAGATCGAGCAGTGCGGCGGCTGCCGGGGGATCTTCCTGGACTACGGTGAGCTGGAGGCGCTCACCCGTCTCGAGGCGCAGTGGTCGCAGCCCGCACCGCCGCCCCCGGGCCCGGCCGCCCAGCCCTACCCGGCCGCACCGGCCTGGGGTGCCCCGCACCACGGCCACCACGGGCACCACGGTCGTCACAAGAGCTTCGGCCGGATGCTGTTCTCCTCCTGACGCGTCCCGTGCCGTGTCCCGGCGCGTGCGCCGGGACACGGCGAAGGGCCGGAGCGCTGTGCTCCGGCCCTTCGGCGCGTGGACGATACTGGGATTGAACCAGTGACCTCTTCCGTGTCAGGGAAGCGCTCTCCCGCTGAGCTAATCGTCCGCGGTGCGGTGTGCCGCGTGCGCGATACTGGGATTGAACCAGTGACCTCTTCCGTGTCAGGGAAGCGCTCTCCCGCTGAGCTAATCGCGCGTCACGAGACCCGGTACGGGCCTCTCAGTGGACGATACTGGGATTGAACCAGTGACCTCTTCCGTGTCAGGGAAGCGCTCTCCCGCTGAGCTAATCGTCCGAGGTGGAGACGGGATTTGAACCCGTGTAGACGGCTTTGCAGGCCGTTGCCTCGCCTCTCGGCCACTCCACCAGCACAGGGGCCGCAGGGCCCCCGTCGAGCGGACGACGAGACTCGAACTCGCGACATCCACCTTGGCAAGGTGGTGCTCTACCAACTGAGCTACGTCCGCAGTGCCTCCCCCGGACCGTGCCCGGGAGGTGCGGTCACCGTACGCTCACGCGGCCGGTGACGTCATGAACTTTAGCGGATTCCCCGGCCAGCTCAAATTCCGTTTCCCCGGTGCGCCCGCCCCGGGGCCGTCCGGGCGGCTCCCCGGGAGCCCGCCGGGAGCCGCCCGGACAGCCCTTAGACTCGCCGCGTGCGTGATCCGGCCCCCCTCGCCCGCTTCGGCGGCCCCTCCGGTGGTGTGGTCGCCTCCGACCTGCGGGACGTCACCGACGACCCGGCCGCCCTGGACTCCACGGGTTGGTGGGCGGTGGTCGCCGGCTTCGAGGGCGGTCTGCTGTGCGCCCGCTTCGGCGACGTACGGCCCGTCCCCGTGCCCCGCCCCCGTCCCGGGGCCTGGCGGGGGCCGGCGGCCGGGACGTGGACCTCCTCGCTGGACCGGGCCGCCTACACCGCCGGGGTGCGCCGCGTACGCGAGCACATAGCGGCGGGCGAGGTCTACCAGGCCAATCTCTGCCGGGTGCTCAGCGCGCCGCTGCCGGATCCGGCCGCCGCCGACCCCGACGCGCTGACCGCGCTCCTGGCGCGCGGCAATCCCGCTCCCCACGCGGGCACCGTGCGCCTCCCCGCCCACGGTGTCGAGATCGCCACGGCCTCGCCCGAGCTGTACCTGCGCCGCCGGGGCCGCACCGTGGAGTCGCGTCCGATCAAGGGCACCGGCCGGACCGCGGCGGACCTGCTGGAGAAGGACCGCGCCGAGAACGTGATGATCGTCGACCTGGTCCGCAACGACCTCGGCCGGGTCTGCGCCACCGGCTCGGTCACCGTCCCCGCACTGTGTTCCGTCGAGCCCCATCCCGGACTGGTCCACCTCGTCTCCACCGTCCGCGGCGAGCTGGCGCCCGGTGCTGGCTGGGCCGAGCTGCTGGCGCACACCTTCCCGCCCGGCTCGGTCACCGGCGCCCCCAAGTCCAGCGCGCTGCGCCTCGTCCGTGCCCTGGAGACCACCCCCCGCGGCCCGTACTGCGGCGGCATCGGATGGGTGGACGCCGACCGCGGCACCGGTGAGCTGGCCGTGGGCATCCGCACCTTCTGGATCGACCGCACGGCACCGGGCGGCCCGGTGCTGTGCTTCGGCACGGGCGCCGGGATCACCTGGGGGTCGGACCCGGAACGGGAATGGGCGGAGACCGAACTCAAGGCGGCCCGGCTGCTGGGGGTAGCGTCGGGAACACCCGGGGCCGGAGCCCCGGCCACCGGCGCGGCCGGCACGGGCAGGATCTGAGGAGAGCGAGCACCATGACGCCGATCTGGATGGACGGGAAGCTGTGTGACGCCGACGAGGCCCGGGTGTCCGTGTTCGACCACGGGCTGACCGTCGGCGACGGCGTCTTCGAGACGGTCAAGACCGTCCACGGGCGGCCCTTCGCCCTCACCCGCCATCTGGACCGGCTGGCCCGCTCCGCGCGGGGCCTGGGCCTGCCCGAACCCGACCCGGACGAGGTACGCCGGGCCTGCGCCGCCGTCGTCGAGGCCAGCCCCGTGCCCCTGGGACGGCTGCGGATCACCTACACCGGCGGTGTGTCCCCGCTCGGCTCCGACCGCGGCACGGCAGGACCCACCCTGGTCGCCGCCCTCGGCGAGGCGGCCCGGCGCCCCGACAGCACCGCGGTGATCACCGTGCCGTGGACCCGCAACGAGCGCGGCGCGCTGACCGGCCTGAAGACCACCTCCTACGCCGAGAACGTCGTCGCGCTCGCCCGCGCCCACGACCGGGGCGCCTCCGAGGCCCTGTTCGGCAACACGGCCGGGCGGCTCTGCGAGGGCACCGGCTCCAACGTCTTCGTCGTCCTCGACGGCGAGGTGCACACCCCGCCGCTGTCCTCCGGCTGCCTCGCGGGCGTCACCCGGGCCCTGGTGGCCGAGTGGACCGGCGCGAAGGAGACCGACCTGCCGCTGGACGTCCTGACCCGGGCCGAGGAGATCTTCCTCACCTCCACTCTGCGGGACGTCCAGGCGGTCCACCGGGTGGACGACCGTGTCCTGTCCGGCACGCCCGGCCCGGTCACCACCAAGGCGATGCGGGTCTTCGCCGAGCGCTCGGCGGCCGACATCGACCCCTGACGGACGGCGTCACGGGACGGGGCGCCCCGTGACAGCGGTGCGGCGTGCGGGTAGAAAGCAGACGATGACCACCACCCTGCGCCCCACCGCGCCCGAGCGGCGCACCGCGGACGGTGCCCGCCGCCGCCCGTACGACATCTGCGTCAACGGCCGTCCCGTCGGGGAGGTGCTGCTGGCCACGGACGAGCGGTCCGGCCCGGCCACCGGCCGCCTGGAGAACCTCACCGTGCACGAGCCCGACCGCCGCCGGGGCCGGGCCACCGTCGCCGCCCTCGCCGCGGAGGAGGTGCTGCGCGGCTGGGGCTGCAGCCGGGTGGAGGCGGGAGTCCCGGCGTCGGCGGGGCCGGCGCTGCGGCTCGCCGCCGCCCTGGGCTACACCGAGCGCAGCCGGGGCATGGTCAAGGACCTCCCGCCGTCGCCGCCCGCCGCCGACGGCGTACTGCGCCCGATGACCGCGGCGGAGTACCCGGCATGGCTGGAGACCTGCCGGACCGAGTACGTCCGGCTGTGGATCGCGGAGGGGGTACCGCCGGAGCGGGCCGAACGGGGGGTGGGGCGGCAGTACGCCGCGCTGCTGCCCGACGGGCCGGAGACGGCCGGGGTCGCCCTGCGCGTCCTGGTCCACGGCGGGGCGGACGTCGGCACCCTCTGGCTGGGACCGTCCCCCGTCCCGGAGTGCGAGGGCTGGGTCTACCGGGTCGAGGTGGCCGCCGGGCACCGCGGCCGGGGCCACGGCCGGACCCTGATGCGGGGTGCCGAGCGCGAGTGCGCGGCGGCCGGGTGGCGCACCCTCGGCCTGAACGTCTTCACGGACAACGTCCCGGCCCTGCGGCTGTACGAGTCGCTCGGCTACCGGCCGGCCGTCCACCATCTCCGCAAGCCGCTGCTGTGACGGTTCGCGACGGCCTGTGAAACCCGGTGGCGGCCGTCCCGCGCGGCGGCCGGCACCGGGGGCCGGGCAGGTCAGTCCCCGTCCCGGGCCAGCAGCCGGTCGGCGATCTCCGCGATCCTCCCGCGCAGCCCCGTCTGGTCCTTCCCGCCGTCCAGCAGTTCGCCGCCGATCACATAGGTGGGGGTGCCGGTGACCCCGATCGCCCGGCCCTCGGCCTGGTCGGCGTCGACGATCAGCAGATGCCGCCCGTCGATCAGCGCGGTGTCCACCTCCTCGGCGTCCAGGCCCAGCTCCCGGGCCACCTCGAGCAGCAGTTCCTCGCCGCGCGTGCCCAGCAGCTCCGCCCGGGCCAGGACCGCCTCGACGTACTCCTCGCCGCGCCCCTGCGCGTACGCCTCCTCGGCGGCCTGCGCGGCGGCGTAGGCGTGGCGGTGCCTCTCCAGGGGGAAGTGGCGCAGCCGCACCTCCAGGGCGTCGCCGTAGCGCTCGCGCAGCGCGCGTACGTCGGCCAGGGCCCGGTGGCAGTCGGGACACTGCAGCTCGCACCAGAAGTCGAGGACGACCGGGCGGGCCGGTTGGGAGGGGCTGGTGTCATGCATGGGGACAGTCTTCCAGCTTCCCGCACGGCGTTCCGGTGCCGGGGAGGGAACTGCCGGGGAGGAACGCGAGTGGCACGGACATCGGCCCGGAGGAGGAGGGAGCCCGGAGTTCTCCCCGGAACCCGGGTGGAGGCATGGCCCGTACGGGGGCGAACGCGGCACCATGGAGACATGCTGACCACGACCGTCTGTGCGGCGCTCTCCGCGGCGGGCCTTGCCGTCGCCTTCCTGACGGCCTGGCGCCGGCGCTTCGTCGCCGCCACCCGTATCGCCGCCCTCGCCCTGGTGCCCGTCGGACTGGCGATGTCCGGCCTGGTGGAACTGTTCGGTGAGGTGGGGGGCGCGGTGGCGTCCTGGGCTTCCGACCTGGTGCTCAAGCCCACGGTCTGGGCGGGATTCGGAGTGCTCGCCCTCGCGGTGGTGCTCTACGTGGTGGCCCGGGTCGCGGGCGGGCGGTCGCGGAGCCGCGCGGCGGCGGACCGGCCCGCCGCCGGGCGTGCCGACCGGCCCGCGGCGGGCCCCGGCCCCTCCCGCCCGGCGGTCGGCGGCGGACGCGGCGGGGGAGCCGCGGCGGCCCGGGACGACGACGACTTCTCGGACATCGAGGCGATCCTGAAGAAGCACGGTATCTGAATCCGGTGAACTCCGGTGATCCAAGGGAGTGTTGAACCGAGCGGCGGCTCGTCGTGCGTCATCATCTCGGCGAGATGCAGCGCACCACCGAGGATCGCCTCCCCCGCCCCCAGTCAGAGCGCCGGCCCGACTACCGGACCGGCCGTCCGCCCGACGGCCGCCCGGAACCCCGAGGCTGTCTGTTCGCCCTCTCCCAGCCCCCGCTGATGCTCTTCCTGGCCGTCGTCGGCACGCTGGTCTTCCTGGCCGCGGCGCACGACCTGTTCCTGCTCTGAGATCCCGGCGGCGGTTCCGGGTGCCGCCCGTGGTGCCCGGTGCGGTCCGCGCGGCGGTGTCAGCCCCTCGCCGCCTCGGCGGCGGACTCGGCGGACTCGCGCTGTCGCGCCCGGTAGGCGGCCACATGCAGCCGGTTGCCGCAGGTGCGGCTGTCGCAGTAGCGGCGCGAGCGGTTGCGGGACAGGTCGATGAAGGCGCGGCGGCAGTCCGGTGCCGCGCAGCGGCGCAGCCGCTCGAGCTCCCCGGCGACCAGCAGGAAGGCCAGGGCCATGCCTCCGTCGGCGGCGATGTGGTCGGCCACGGAGGCGCCGGGCGCGAAGTAGTGGATGTGCCAGTCGTAGCCGTCGTGGTCGGTGAGCTGGGGGGTGGTGCCGGCCGCGGCGACCAGCGCGTTGACCAGTTCGGCGGCGCCACGCGCGTCGGGCGCGGCGAAGACCCCGCCGAACCGCTCGCGCACCTCCCGCACGGCGGCGAGATCCGCCTCGCCCAGCTCCGCGACGCCGCTGACGGCGTTGCGTTCGACGAAGGCGCACAGTGCCCCGACGTCGGTGAGGGTGTCGGGGGAGTGCTCGTCGGGAGCGGTGTTCAGCAGGTCGACGACGCAGTCGAGCGCACACCGGGTGTCGTGGTTGATCAGCACGGTCGTCGCTCCCTGGCCGGATGTCTTCCGTCGGCGGCCCCGTGGGCCTCGCTGCCGGGAGACTCTAGTCGTTCCGTGCCGTGACGGCGCCGCCACCACGGTGCTCCGCGGCGGCGGCGCCTTCGCCGGTGGGAGGTGGGCCGGTCCCCGAGCCGTCGCCCCGAGTCGGACGGCAGGGGGATCCGGCGTCTGTCAGCTCTCCGCGAGGATGTGCGAGAGCTCGGTGTCGAGGTCGAAGTGCCGGTGTTCGGTGCCGGGAGGCACCGCGGCGTCGGTCCGTTTGAGGAAGGACTCCAGGGCCCGCGCGGGGGCCTCCAGCAGTGCCTCGCCCTCCGGGGAGCTGAGAGCGATGCAGACGACGCCCTGGCCGTGGCTGCGGGACGGCCACACGCGGACGTCGCCCGTACCCGTCGGGCGGTGCAGACCCTCCGCGAGGAGATCGCGGGCGAACACCCACTCGACTGTCTCCTCGGCGCCGGTGTGGAAGGTGGCGTGGACGGCATAGGGGTCGGCCGTGTCATACCGCAGGCCCGCGGGCACGGGCAGGGAGGACTCGCTCGATACAACGAGGCGCAGGTGCAGCTCGCAGCTGACCGTGGTGTTCATAAGCGCCAGGGCCTTTCGCTCAGTGTGCGCTCGGGGATTCGCACGTCGGCCAAATCGACATGCCACCTACGGGACGGTTGTAAACCCCTCTGCCCTTTTTGTTTTCCTTGGCATCATTCGGATGGGGGAATGGTGTTTTGGGATGGCCGCCATCCCGGCGAATCCCGGTGCGGGCTCGGGTAGCCTTGGGCAGGTGGAAACCGAGAGTAAGGAACGGGCCCTCGGTTCACGGGCTCCGCAGTTCGTCAGATCCTCCCGGGCGCTCCATCTGAGCTGGCAGGTGGGGATCTTCCTGGCCGGGCTCGCCGTGGTGGTCGCCGGAGTGCTGATGCTCGTTCTCCCCGGCCCGGGCTGGTTCGTGATCTTCGCTGGGCTGGCGATCTGGGCGACCGAGTTCGTCTGGGCGCAGATCGTCCTGCGCTGGACGCGGCGCAAGGTGTCCGAGGCGGCCAGGCGTGCGCTGGACCCGAAGGTGCGGCGGCGCAACATGCTCCTCACGGGGGTCGGCGTGACCGTCGCGGCGGTTCTGGTGGGCGTCTACCTGTACCGGTACGGGCTGGCGATGCCGTGGGAGGTCTCCTACTGAGGGCCGCCCGGAGCGGGACGGCGGCCCTCCGGCCCCCGGGGACGCCGGGGACATCCGGGGGCATGAGCAGTCGCTGACATACGGTAATGTTGGTGGCGCGCCCGGGCGATTAGCTCAGCGGGAGAGCGCTTCGTTCACACCGAAGAGGTCACTGGTTCGATCCCAGTATCGCCCACCGACGACCGGGGCCCCGGAAGGCCGCAGAGCCTTCCGGGGCCCCGGTCGCTGTCGTACCGCCGCCGGTGCACGACACCGGCGGCACCTGCCGCTCCCGGCGGGAAACCCGGCGGTCCGCCCGGCGTCGTTTTCTCCCGGCGGGCCGGTGCGGTGAATTCCATATGGAGGGCAACTCCCGCGCGGCGAAAGGCACTCCACCGGACGCCCACCGGAACTCCCCGCATTTCGCGCGCATACGGGCAAGGGAATCCGCCGGCCCTGTCCTGCCGTCCGCTGCCGGGGACCGGCCACGCCCTGACGGCGCGCGCCCTGGGGCGCGGGCCGCGGCGCCGGCGGGCGGACGGCGGAGTGGGACGCCGGAAGCGGTTTGGATGAACGCCCGGCCGCCCTGTATGGTTCTCGTCGTGCCGAGGGCACCACGAGGGCGATTAGCTCAGCGGGAGAGCGCTTCGTTCACACCGAAGAGGTCACTGGTTCGATCCCAGTATCGCCCACAGCGCCGGGGAGCCGGCCCCTCACGGAGGGGCCGGCTCCCCGTCTTCGTCCACGTCGCTCCCGGCTCTACCCGTCCCGTCCCCATCACCCCCGTCCCGGGGGGTTGCGTGCCCGGGCCGGGACGGGCACTCTCGGGGCCGCCATCCGGCACGCCGGTCCCGTCTCCGGACGGGACCGGTTCCGCCCGCCGTGCCCCGCCCGTCGCGGGGCCCCAATCGTTTCGCGGGCGGGGCGCCCGGCTCGGTACGATTCACGGAGCGCAGCGATCGCTGACGCACACCGAGGCAGCAGGCAGTCAGGAGAGACCGGTGACGGACGTCCGTGTGATCATCCAACGCGATTCCGAGCGGGAAGAACGCGTGGTGACCACGGGCACCACGGCTGCCGCGCTCTTCGAGGGCGACCGCTCCGTCGTCGCCGCCCGCGTCGCCGGGCAGCTGAAGGACCTGGCGTACGAGGTCGCCGACGGCGACGAGGTCGAGCCGGTGGAGATCTCCAGCCCCGACGGCCTGGACATCCTGCGGCACTCCACCGCGCATGTCATGGCCCAGGCCGTGCAGGACCTCTTCCCCGAGGCCAAACTCGGCATCGGCCCTCCCGTCAAGGACGGTTTCTACTACGACTTCGACGTCCCCGAGCCGTTCACCCCGGACGACCTCAAGCGCATCGAGAAGCGGATGCAGGAGATCGTCAAGCGCGGCCAGCGCTTCTCCCGCCGGGTGACCAGCGACGAGGAGGCCCGCGAGGAACTGGCCGCGGAGCCGTACAAGCTGGAGCTGATCGGGCTCAAGGGCAACGCCGCCGAGGCCGCCGAGGGAGCGTCGGCCGAGGTCGGCGCGGGCGAGCTGACCATCTACGACAACCTCGACGCCAAGACGGGCGAGCTGTGCTGGAAGGACCTGTGCCGCGGCCCGCACCTGCCGACCACCCGCACCATCCCGGCGTTCAGGCTGATGCGCTCGGCCGCCGCGTACTGGCGGGGCAGTGAGAAGAACCCGCAGCTCCAGCGGATCTACGGCACCGCCTGGCCGTCGAAGGACGAGCTGAAGGCGTATCTGGAGTTCCTGGCGGAGGCCGAGAAGCGCGACCACCGCAAGCTCGGAGCCGAGCTGGACCTGTTCTCCATCCCGGAGGAGATCGGCTCGGGCCTGGCGGTCTTCCATCCCAGGGGCGGCATCGTCCGCCGCACCATGGAGGACTACTCCCGCAGGCGCCACGAGGAGGCGGGCTACGAGTTCGTCTACACCCCGCACGCCACCAAGGGGAAGCTCTTCGAGAAGTCGGGCCACCTGGACTGGTACGCCGACGGCATGTACCCGCCCATGAAGCTCGACGAGGGAGTGGACTACTACCTCAAGCCCATGAACTGCCCCATGCACAACCTGATCTTCGACGCGCGGGGGCGTTCGTACCGCGAGCTGCCCCTGCGGCTGTTCGAGTTCGGCACCGTGTACCGCTACGAGAAGTCGGGTGTCGTGCACGGTCTGACCCGTGCGCGGGGCTTCACCCAGGACGACGCGCACATCTACTGCACCAGGGAGCAGATGGCGGACGAGCTCGACTCGCTGCTGACCTTCGTGCTGGACCTGCTGCGCGACTACGGCCTGGCGGACTTCTACCTGGAGCTGTCCACCAAGGACCCGGAGAAGTTCGTGGGCACGGACGAGAACTGGGAGGAGGCCACCGAGATCCTGCGCCGGGCCGCCGGGAAGCAGGGTCTGGAACTGGTCATGGACCCGGGCGGCGCCGCCTTCTACGGGCCGAAGATCTCGGTGCAGGCGCGGGACGCCATCGGCCGGACCTGGCAGATGTCCACCATCCAGGTCGACTTCAACCTTCCCGAGCTCTTCGACCTGGAGTACACCGCCCCCGACGGCTCCCGGCAGCGGCCGGTGATGATCCACCGGGCGCTGTTCGGCAGCATCGAGCGGTTCTTCGCCGTGCTGCTGGAGCACTACGCGGGCGCCTTCCCGGCCTGGCTGGCCCCGGTGCAGGCGGTCGGCATCCCCATCGGCGACACGCACGTCCCGTATCTGGAGGAGTTCGCCGCGCGGGCGAAGGCCGCCGGGCTGCGGGTGGAGGTGGACTCCTCCGCGGACCGGATGCAGAAGAAGATCAGGAACGCGCAGAAGGGCAAGGTGCCGTTCATGGTCATCGCCGGGGACGAGGACATGGCGGCCGGGGCGGTCAGCTTCCGCTACCGGGACGGCTCGCAGAAGAACGGCGTTCCGCGCGACGAGGCGATCGCCGAGATCGCCGACGCGGTGGAGCGCCGGATCCAGGTGTGACCCGGTCCCCGCGGCAGCGGGGAATCCCGCGGGGACGGCCTCCGGTGGAGCCGTCCCCGCGGGGCGTACGGCCACCGGTGGGCGCTTTATGCTGGCCGACATGAGCAGCGAGCCGGAGCAGCAGATCGGAGTGGGGTCGCCGGACGCCTTCCAGCGCCTGTGGACGCCCCACCGGATGGCCTACATCCAGGGGGAGAACAAGCCGAGCGGCCCGGGAGCCGGCGACGGCTGCCCGTTCTGCTCCATCCCGGCCAAGTCCGACGAGGACGGGCTGGTGCTCGCCCGCGGCGAGCACGTCTACGCGGTGCTCAACCTCTACCCGTACACCGGCGGCCATCTGATGGTGGTCCCCTTCCGGCACGTCGCCGACTACACCGACCTCACGGACGAGGAGACGGCGGAACTGGCCGACCACACCAAGCAGGCGATGCGGGCGCTGCGCGCGGCCTCCGGGGCGCAGGGGTTCAACATCGGGATGAACCAGGGCGCGGTGGCGGGCGCCGGGATCGCCGCCCATCTGCACCAGCACATCGTGCCGCGCTGGGGAGGGGACACCAACTTCATGCCGGTGGTGGGGCACACCAGGGTGCTGCCCCAGCTCCTGGCCGACACCCGCCGGATGCTCGCCGAGGTCTGGCCCGCCGGCTGAGGCCCGGCGGTGCCTCCGCGGCGCCTCCACGGCGGCGAACCGCCCCGCCCCCTGCCGGGGACGGGGCGGTTCGCGTCGTCCGGCGCGCGCCGGGAAGCGGAAGCGGGGCCGGATCAGAGGTTGTAGACGTCCGGCTGCCCCGGTTCGGCGGCCTGCACCTGGCCGCTGAGCGCCAGCGAGCGGGCACCGAACTTCTCGGTGTCCACGCCGTTCTCCTTCAGCACCTTCAGGACCGCCGCGTGCACCGCCCGCAGTACCGGGGTGGCCGTCCGCAGGGCGTCGTCGGCCATGAAGCGGTGCCGCCACGGCTTGTCGGCCCACACGTGCCGCAGCCCGAAGGGCTCGGGCAGGGACAGCTTGCCGCCCAGGAAGTCCAGCACCGGCGGGAACCAGGTCAGCGGGGCGCGGGCCGCCAGCCGCACCACTTCCTTGGCCTCGATCAGAGGAAGCTCGATGTCCTTCGTCTCCCAGAACCTGACCGGCTTGGAGACCGTCTTCTTCCTCGGCGAGGGCTTGCCGAAGAAGGCCGGGTGCACCGGCCCCAGGGCGTGGCCGGTGACCTCGATGCGCAGGGTGTGGTGCAGGAGGGTCACGTTGACCAGCATGGTCAGCACCAGCTGACCGTCCCACAGGATGAACTGGACACCGAGGTAGTGCCGGTTGCCGCTGCCGAACTGCTGCTCGTTGCAGATCCGCTGGACCTCGAAGTCCTTGAAGCTGTACGCCTCGACCTCCTGGCCGTCCGGGCGGGACACCTCGCCGGCGCCCTCCCCGATCGGCGCGACGACCCAGTGCCGGACGACGGGGGCGGGGAAGCCCCCGGTGTGCACCGGGGTGCGCTCCAGCAGGCGCAGCCGGTCGTGGATCGCGCGGGCCACGTCCCAGCTGCGGAAGGGGTTGATCTCGCTGCCGGGCTCGGCGGGCACCAGCTCCTCGGCGAGCTGCCAGCTTCCCCAGCGGGTGCCCATGCCGAGGATGCCCTTGGGACCGGCGTAGAAGACGAGATTGCTGCGCTGCTCGGCCGCCAGCTTGGCGAGGTTCAGCCGGATGGTCTCGGCGCCCGCGTCACCGGGGGCGTGCGGCACGGCCTCGGGGATCTTGGCGCCGATGCCGCCGCCGTCGAGCAGCCCCGACCAGCGGGACCGCAGATCCTTGGCGTAACGCTCGCAGATCCGTTTGGCCAGCAGCCAGCCGACGACCGGGGCGACCAGCATGACGCGCAGGTAGATCGCCCAGAACCCGGTGAACGGCAGTTGCACGACGAAGACCACCGCGAGTACGCCCAGCGCGGCGATCGCGACGACGCCCAGCAGCCCGGAGCTCTTGTCCTGCGCTCCGGCCAGGGTCCGGCGCAGCTGGAACCCGCCGAGCCACAGCAGGACCCCGGGCAGGAAGAGCAGCCCGAAGACCACCATCACGGCGGTGAGCCGGATGTCCCGCTCCCGGCGGATGCGGCTGGCCGCCAGACAGTGCTCGACCACGGTCTGCGGCTCGCAGCCGAAGGACTGGATCAGCGGTTTGCGGCCGGCGCCCAGCATCCGCGCCTGGACGGCCCGGGCGAAGGCCTCGCCCAGGTTCGGCTCGAAAAGCGAGAACTTGGGTGCCGAGACCTTGGCGTTCTCGTTCGCCGCGGTCAGGTCCGTCACCGGGCCGTCGCGGTAGGCGGCCGAGGCGAGCGCCTGGGTGGGCGCGGTCTGCCCGCCGCTCCCGGTCAGCGGGATCTGCGCACCGGGACTGAAGTCGTACGCGCCCTCGCCGTCATCGAAGCCCGCCAATGGTGCCCCCACTCCGCTCTGCCGTCCGGCGACAGGACCGTCTCCACCGTTCCCAACCCGGGCCCGCCGTACACCTGTTGCGCACCGACGCGTCCGGGCGCGTGCCGTTTCAGCGTAGCCTCAATCCACCGTCACGCCACGCTGCTTTCGGCCTGCTCGCGGATCCTGCCGGCCAGTTGCCGCGGCACCGGCTCGTGGCGCGCGTAGGCCCGGGCGAACCGGCCCGTGCCGTGGGTGAGGGAGCGCAGGTCCACCGCGTAGCGGCCGAGCTCGGTCTCCGGGACCTCCGCGCGGACCAGGGTGGTGCCGCCGGGGATCTGCTCGGTGCCGACGACCCTGCCGCGCCGGCCCGACAGATCGCTCATCACCGTGCCCACGTACTCGTCGGGCACCGACACCCGCACTTCGGCGACCGGTTCCAGCAGATGGATCCGCGCTCCGGCGGCGGCCTCGCGCAGGGCCAGGGCGCCGGCCGTCTGGAAGGCGGCGTCGGAGGAGTCCACCGAGTGCGCCTTGCCGTCGGTGAGCGTGACCCGGACGTCCACCAGCGGGTGTCCGGTGGTCACCCCGCGCGCGGCCTGGGCCCGTACGCCCTTCTCCACCGAGGGGATGAACTGGCGCGGGACGGCACCGCCCACCACCCGGTCGACGAACTCGATGCCGGAGCCGGCCGGCAGCGGCTCCACGGTGATCTCGCAGACGGCGTACTGGCCGTGGCCGCCGGACTGCTTGACGTGCCGGCCGCGCCCGGTGGCCGGCACGGCGAAGGTCTCGCGCAGGGCCACCTTGTGGGGCACGGCGTCCACCCGCACCCCGCAGCGGGTGCGCAGCCGTTCCAGCACCACGTCCCGGTGCGCCTCGCCCATGCACCACAGCACCACCTGGCGGGTGTCGGGGTTCTGCTCCAGGCGCAGGGTGGGGTCCTCGGCGGCCAGCCGGGCCAGCCCATGGGAGAGCCGGTCCTCGTCGGCCCGGCCGTGGGCCTGGACGGCGACCGGCAGCAGCGGGTCGGGCATCACCCAGGGCTCCATCAGCAGCGGGTCGTCCCTGTCCGACAGGGTGTCGCCGGTCTCGGCCCGGGAGAGTTTGGCGACGCAGGCCAGATCGCCCGCGACGGCCCTGGACAGCTGCCGCTGCTGCCTGCCGAAAGGGGCGGACAGGGCGCCGACGCGCTCGTCCTCGTCGTGGTCCTCATGACCGCGGTCGGCCATGCCGTGGCCGGACACGTGCACGGTGGCGTCCGGGCGCAGGGTGCCGGAGAAGACCCGGACCAGCGACATCCGGCCGACGTAGGGGTCGGAGGAGGTCTTGACGACCTCGGCCGCCAGCGGACCGTCCGGGTCGCAGGACAGGGGGGCACGGGGCCGGCCGTCGGGGGTGGTGACCAGGGGGACCTCCCGCTCCTCGGGGGTCGGGAAACCGCCGGTGATCAGTTCCAGCAGCTCCACGGTGCCCAGGCCCTGCCGGGCGCCTCCCGCCGCGGGGGCGGCGGCCAGGACAGGGTGGAAGGAACCGCGGGCGACGGCCTTCTCCAGGTCCCCGACCAGCGTCTGGACGTCGATCTCCGCGCCGCCGAGATAGCGGTCCATGAGGGTCTCGTCCTCGCTCTCGGCGATGATGCCCTCGATGAGCCGGTTGCGGGCCTCCTCGATCAGGGGCAGGTGCCCGGGGTCCGGGGCGCGCTCGATCCGCTCGCCGGAGGAGTAGTCGAAGATCCGCCGGGACAGCAGCCCGATCAGCCCGGCGACCGGGGCGTGCCCGTCGCGGCCCGGCTCCCCGTGCAGGGGCAGGTACAGCGGGAGCACGGCGTCGGGGTCGTCGGCGCCGAAGACCCGCCGGCAGATCTCGGTCATCTCGCCGAAGTCCGCGCGTGATGCCTCCAGATGGGTGATGACCAGGGCGCGCGGCATGCCGACCGCCGCGCACTCCTCCCACAGCAGCCGGGTGGAGCCGTTCACCCCGTCCGCGGCGGAGACGACGAAGAGGGCCGCGTCCGCCGCCCGCAGACCGGCCCTCAGCTCTCCGACGAAGTCGGCGTAGCCCGGGGTGTCCAGGAGGTTGACCTTGATGCCGCGCCACTGGACGGGCACCAGCGAGAGCTGCACCGAGCGCTGCTGCCGGTGCTCGATCTCGTCGTGGTCGGAGAGGCTGTCGCCGTTCTCGACCCGGCCCGCGCGGCTCACCGCGCCCGATGCCAGGGCCAGTGCCTCCACCAGCGTCGTCTTCCCCGAGCCGCGGTGGCCGACCAGTGCCACGTTCCGGACGGAACCGGGCCGGTCGGCCACCGGTGCCCTGCCGGCGGCCCCGGGGTGTGTGCTCGTCCTGTCGCCCATGGCTTCCGCCTCCCGGTCGGCCCCGCGGGGCCGGATGCTCGGATCGGATGGGTCGCGCACCTCGCACGGGATGTGCTGCTTCCGAGCGTCCCACCGGGGCCGGACTCCGTCCATACGTGCCGCATGCCGGTACTCGGCGCACACGGAGCGGGATGTCCCGTAACGGTCGTATCCGGACATGATCGGCTCCGGGTGCCCGGCCCGTGGCGGACCGGCGGGGGCTGACTACGATGGGCCCGCCGGCGGCTCCCTGGCCACCGGACCGCATCAACCCCCGGGAAGGCCATGCTGAACAAGTACGCGCGTGCGTTCTTCACGCGTGTCCTCACGCCGTTCGCCGCTCTGCTCCTCAGGCTGGGCGTCAGCCCGGACACGGTGACCCTCATCGGCACCGGCGGGGTCATGACGGGAGCCCTGGTCTTCTTCCCGCGCGGCGAGTTCTTCTGGGGCACCGTCGTCATCACCCTGTTCGTCTTCTCCGACCTGGTCGACGGCACGATGGCGCGGCAGTCGGGGCGCTCCAGCCGCTGGGGCGCCTTCCTCGACTCCACCCTGGACCGGGTCGCGGACGCGGCTGTCTTCGGCGGGATCGCGCTGTGGTACGCGGGCCGGGGCGAGGACCCGGTGCTGTGCGCGGTGGCGGTCTTCTGCCTGGCGAGCGGCCAGGTGGTGTCGTACACCAAGGCGCGCGGCGAGAGCATCGGCCTGCCGGTGAACGTCAACGGTCTGGTCGAGCGGGCCGAGCGGCTGGTGATCAGCCTGGTGTGCGCCGGGCTCGCCGGGTTCGAGACGACCTTCGGCGTCCCGCACATCGGGATCCTGCTCCCCGTGGCCCTGTGGGTGGTCGCCGCCGGCAGTCTGGTGACGGTCCTGCAGCGGATGGTGACCGTCCGGCGGGAGGCCGCCGAGGCGGACGCCGCGGAGCCGGCCGGCGGGGAACGGGCGGAGCCGGCGGGCGGCGGGGCGGCGGACGGTGCGTCCGGGAACGGCGCGTCCGCGTCCGGCCGGAGCGGACACAGGAGCGAGAACGCGTGAAGGACCGGTTGACCGACGGCCTGTACCGGCTCGGCTGGAGCACGGTCAGGCGGCTCCCCGAACCCGCCGCCGCGGCCCTGGGCCGCACCGTCGCGGACATCGCCTGGCGCCGCCGGGGCCAGGGGGTGCGGCGGCTGGAGGCCAACTACGCCCGGGTCGTGCCCGGCGCGGGGCCGCAGCGGCTGGCCGAGCTGTCCCGCGCCGGGATGCGCTCGTACCTGCGCTACTGGATGGAGTCCTTCCGGCTGCCGGTGTGGAGCGAGCGGCGCATCCGGGAGAGCGTCCACGTCGAGGACCTGGACCGGCTCACCGGCACGCTCGACTCCGGCCGCGGCGTGGTCCTGGCCCTGCCGCACATGGGCAACTGGGACCTGGCCGGCGCCTATCTCACCGCCGGCCTGGGCATTCCCTTCACCACCGTCGTCGAGCGGCTGGAACCGGAGTCCCTGTTCGACCGCTTCGTCGCCTACCGCGAGAGCCTGGGCATGGAGGTGCTGCCGCACACCGGTGGCGCCGCCTTCGGCACCCTGGCCCGGCGGCTGCGCGCCGGCGGGCTGGTGGCCCTGGTGGCCGACCGCGACCTGTCCGCCTCCGGGATCGAGGTGGAGTTCTTCGGCGAGCCGGCCCGGATGCCCGCCGGACCCGCCATGCTGGCCCTGCAGACCGGCGCGGCACTGCTGCCGGCCCACCTGTGGTTCGGTGAACCGCCCGTGATGAAGGGCCGTGTCCTGCCGCCCGTCGAGGTGCCGGCCGAGGGCACCCGGCGGGAGAAGGCCGCCGCCATGACCCAGGCGATGGCCGACGGCTTCGCCGCCGGCATCGCCGAGCACCCCGAGGACTGGCACATGCTGCAGCGGCTGTGGTCGGCGGACCTGGCGCCGCGGTCCGGGGCGGCCGCCGGAGCAGCCGCCGAGACAGGCACGGAAACGGAGAAGCGTTGAGGATCGGCATCGTCTGCCCGTACTCCTGGGACGTCCCCGGCGGTGTCCAGTTCCACGTCCGGGACCTGGCGCAGCATCTCGTCGACCTCGGACACGGGGTGTCCGTCCTCGCCCCGGCCGACGACGAGACACCCCTGCCGCCGTACGTCGTCTCCGCGGGGCGGGCCGTGCCCGTCCCGTACAACGGCTCGGTGGCCCGGCTGAACTTCGGCTTCCTGTCCGCCGCGCGCGTCCGCCGCTGGGTGCACGAGGGCGACTTCGACGTCCTGCACATCCACGAGCCCGCCACGCCCTCGCTGGCCCTGCTCACCTGCTGGGCGGCGCAGGGGCCGATCGTGGCCACCTTCCACACCTCCAACCCGCGCTCCCGGGCGATGATCGCCGCCTACCCGATCCTCCAGCCCGCGCTGGAGAAGATCAGCGCGCGGATCGCGGTCAGCGAGTACGCCCGCCGCACCCTGGTGGAGCACCTGGGCGGGGACGCGGTCGTCATCCCCAACGGAGTGGACGTCGGCTTCTTCGCCGCCGCCGAGCCCAGAGCCGAGTGGCGGGGCCGGGAGGGGGCGGACACGATCGGCTTCATAGGGCGTATCGACGAGCCCCGCAAGGGCCTGCCCGTCCTGATGCGGGCCCTGCCGCGGATCCTCGCCGAGCGCCCCGGCACCCGGCTGCTGGTGGCCGGGCGCGGCGACGAGGAGGAGGCCGTCGACTCCCTGCCGCGCGAGCTCCGCCGGCAGGTGGAGTTCCTGGGCATGGTCAGCGACGAGGACAAGGCGCGGCTGCTGCGCAGCGTCGACCTGTACGTCGCGCCCAACACCGGCGGCGAGTCCTTCGGCATCATCCTCGTCGAGGCGATGTCCGCCGGGGCCCCGGTGCTGGCCAGCGACCTCGACGCCTTCGTCCAGGTGCTGGACGGGGGAGAGGCCGGCGAGCTGTACGCCAACGAGGACGCGGACGCGCTGGCCGCCGCCGCGGTGCGGCTGCTGGCCGATCCGGCCCGCCGCGCCGCGCTGCGCGAACGGGGCGGCCGCCATGTCCGCCGTTTCGACTGGTCCACCGTCGGCGCCGACATCCTCGCCGTCTACGAGACCGTCGCCGACGGAGCGGCCTCGGTGGCGCCGGACGAGCGGATCGGGCTGCGCGCCCGGCTGGGCCTGGTCAGGGACTGAGCCACTCATGAGCGACGGGGGACCGAAACCGTGACCACCACGATCGTCTGGATCGCGGCGGCGCTGCTGCTCGTCGCCTTCTACCTGAGCTGGACCGCCGGACGGCTGGACCGGCTGCACGCCCGGATCGACGCGGCCCGGGCCGCGCTCGACGCGCAGCTGCTGCGGCGTGCCTCGGTGGCCCAGGAGCTGGCCACCGCCGGAGTGCTCGACCCGGCCGCGTCGATCCTGCTGTACCAGGCCGCCCACGACGCCCGGCAGGCCGAGGAGGAGCAGCGGGAGGTCGCCGAGAGCGAGCTCAGCCAGGCGCTGCGGGCGGTGTTCGCCGAGAGCGCCCAGCTGGAGGCGGTCCGGGCGGCACCGGGTGGCGAGCAGGCCGTCGAGGAGCTGACCGCCGCGGTGCGCCGGGTGCCGATGGCGCGCCGCTTCCACAACGACGCGGTACGGGCCGCCCGCGCGCTGCGCCGCCACCGCAAGGTGCGCTGGTTCCGGCTGGCCGGACACGCTCCCTTCCCGCTGGCGTTCGAGATGGACGACGAGCCACCCGCCGTACTGGCGGACCGGACGGGCGCCGGCCGCGAGGGCCACTGACTTCTGATTGGCCCTTGCGGTCCGGGCCAGTGGCCCGTTTCATCGGGTCTGTAGTGCGGATCACCGGGAACTGGACCGGGTGACGGCCCCGCAGGGGAATCGAACGGACCTACGATGGGTTCACCGTACGGCCGGGTGTCCGGTCCCGTCCCCCGTTCCCGTCCCGCGGTCCGGCGCCGTCCGCCGCGGGCATGTCCCCGGCCGTCGTCCCAACGTCGTCGAGTGAGGTCACACCTTGTCCAGCACCGCTTCCAGCACGTCCGAAACCGTCCCCGCGACCGGCACCGCACGCGTCAAGCGCGGCATGGCCGAGCAGCTCAAGGGCGGCGTGATCATGGATGTCGTCACACCGGAGCAGGCGAGGATCGCCGAGGACGCCGGTGCCGTCGCGGTCATGGCCCTGGAGCGGGTGCCCGCCGACATCCGCAAGGACGGCGGGGTCGCCCGCATGTCCGACCCCGACATGATCGAGGGCATCATCGAGGCCGTCTCCATCCCCGTGATGGCCAAGTCCCGTATCGGGCACTTCGTCGAGGCCCAGGTGCTCCAGGCGCTCGGCGTGGACTACATCGACGAGTCCGAGGTCCTCACCCCGGCCGACGAGGTCAACCACAGTGACAAGTGGGCCTTCACCACGCCCTTCGTCTGCGGTGCCACCAACCTGGGCGAGGCCCTGCGCCGGATCGCCGAGGGCGCGGCCATGATCCGCTCCAAGGGCGAGGCCGGCACCGGAAACGTCGTCGAGGCCGTCCGTCACCTGCGCCAGATCAAGAACGAGATCGGCCGGCTGCGCGCACTGGACAACAACGAGCTGTACGCCGCGGCCAAGGAGCTGCGCGCCCCGTACGAGCTGGTCAGCGAGGTCGCCGAGCTCGGCAGGCTGCCGGTCGTGCTGTTCTCCGCGGGCGGTGTGGCCACCCCGGCCGACGCCGCGTTGATGCGCCAGCTCGGCGCCGAGGGCGTCTTCGTCGGCTCGGGCATCTTCAAGTCCGGTGACCCGGCCAAGCGCGCCGCCGCCATCGTGAAGGCCACCACCTTCTACGACGACCCCAAGGTCATCGCGGACGTGTCCCGCGGACTCGGCGAGGCCATGGTCGGCATCAACTGCGACACCCTCACCGAGGCCGAGCGCTTCGCCGGCCGGGGCTGGTGAGCGCGTCCCGCGCGATTCCGGCACGGCCCGGCACACCGGGCGGCCCGCGCGCCGCGGGCCGCCCGGTCCACCCGTGAGCATCCAGGGAGGCACCTTCGTGACCGCAGGCACCACCGCGGACACCGTCACCGACGTCACCGCCGATGTCACCATCGGAGTCCTCGCCCTCCAGGGCGACGTACGGGAGCATCTGACCGCGCTCACCGCGGCCGGGGCCACGGCCCGGCCCGTCCGGCGCCCCGAGGAGCTGGCCGCGGTCGACGGGCTGGTGATCCCCGGCGGGGAGTCCACCACGATCTCCAAGCTGGCCGCGGCCTTCGGGCTGCTGGAGCCGCTGCGCGAGCGGGTCCGCTCGGGACTGCCCGTCTACGGGTCCTGCGCGGGCATGATCATGCTCGCGGACAAGATCCTCGACCCCCGCGCCGGGCAGGAGACCGTCGGCGGCATCGACATGATCGTGCGCCGCAACGCCTTCGGCCGGCAGAACGAGTCGTTCGAGGCGGCCGTCGAGGTCGCGGGCGTGCCGGGCGGGCCGGTCGAGGGCGTCTTCATCCGCGCGCCCTGGGTGGAGTCCACCGGAGCGGAGGTGGCGGAGCTGGCGCATGTCGACGGCCACGCCGTCGCGGTGCGCCAGGGCCGGCTGCTGGCCACCGCCTTCCACCCCGAACTCACCGGGGACCACCGGGTGCACCGGCTCTTCGCGGACATGGTGCGCGCGGCGGCACGGTGATCCGGCGGTAGGATCGGCGCGTTGATTCCTCCGTCGGCGACATGAAGGAGCGAGGCTGTGTCCGGCCACTCCAAGTGGGCAACCACCAAGCACAAGAAGGCCGTGATCGATGCCAAGCGGGGCAAGCTCTTCGCCAAGCTGATCAAGAACATCGAGGTCGCGGCCCGGCTGGGCGGCCCCGATCCCGACGGCAACCCCACCTTGTACGACGCCATCCAGAAGGCGAAGAAGAGCTCGGTCCCCAACACCAACATCGACCGCGCGGTCAAGCGCGGCGCGGGCCTGGAGGCCGGTGGCGCCGAGTACCAGACGATCATGTACGAGGGCTACGGCCCCAACGGGGTGGCGGTCCTGATCGAGTGCCTCACCGACAACCGCAACCGCGCCGCCTCCGACGTGCGTGTCGCCATGACCCGCAACGGCGGCTCCATGGCCGACCCCGGCTCGGTGTCGTACCTGTTCAACCGCAAGGGCGTCGTCATCGTCCCCAAGGGGGAGCTGACCGAGGACGACGTGCTGGCCGCCGTGCTGGACGCGGGCGCCGAGGAGGTCAACGACCTCGGCGAGAGCTTCGAGGTCGTCAGCGAGCCCGGCGACCTGGTCGCGGTGCGCACCGCCCTGCAGGAGGCGGGCATCGACTACGACTCGGCGGACGCCAACTTCGTGCCCACCATGCAGGTGGAGCTGGACGAGGAGGGCGCACGCAAGATCTTCAAGCTCATCGACGCCCTGGAGGACAGCGACGACGTGCAGAACGTCTTCGCCAACTTCGACGTGCCCGACGAGGTCATGGCGAAGGTCGACGCCTGACCCGGGTCAGGCCCGGGCCGGCGCCCGCTCCCCGCCGGGTCCCCGTCCGTTCTCCCGCCCGTCCTGCCGGCCGCCTCCGCCGGTGCTGTCGGTGGCAGCCGGTAGCCTGCGGGAACAGCTGACCGAACGACCAGGTGGACGAGAGGGGGCCGCGGTGCGTGTGCTCGGCGTGGACCCGGGGCTGACCCGCTGCGGCATCGGCGTGGTGGAGGGGGCCCCGGGCCGTCCGCTGCGGATGGCCGGGGTAGGAGTCGTGCGGACCCCCGCCGACGCCGAGACCGCCGAGCGGCTGGTGGTCGTCGAGCGCGGCGTCGAGGAGTGGCTGGAGGAGTACCGGCCCGACGTCGTCGCCGTGGAACGGGTCTTCAGCCAGCACAACGTCCGCACCGTGATGGGCACCGCGCAGGCCAGCGCGGTCGCCATGCTCTGCGCGGCCCGGCGCGGGCTGCCCGTCGCCCTGCACACCCCCAGCGAGGTCAAGGCCGCCGTCACCGGCAGCGGCCGGGCGGGCAAGGAGCAGGTCGGCGCGATGGTGACCAGACTGCTGCGGCTGGACGCCCCGCCGAAGCCGGCCGACGCCGCCGACGCCCTGGCCCTGGCCATCTGCCACATCTGGCGCGCTCCCGCGCAGCACCGGCTCCAGCAGGCACGCCTGCGGGCCCGCGCCGTCGCACCGGCCGTACGCACCCCGAAGGACACCCGATGATCGCCTTCGTCTCCGGACCGGTCGCCGCCCTCACCCCGGACACCGCGGTGATCGAGGTGGGCGGGATCGGCATGGCCGTCCACTGCACCCCCGGCACCCTCGCCGGCCTGCGGCCCGGCCGGCCCGCCCGGCTGGCCACCTCACTGGTCGTCCGGGAGGACTCGCTCACGCTGTACGGCTTCGCCGACGACGACGAGCGCCAGGTCTTCGAACTGCTCCAGACCGCCAGCGGAGTGGGGCCGAGGCTGGCCCAGGCGATGCTCGCCGTGCACAGTCCCGACGCGCTGCGGCTGGCGGTCTCCACCGGTGACGAGAAGGCCCTCACCGCCGTGCCCGGCATCGGGAAGAAGGGGGCGCAGAAGCTGCTGCTGGAGCTGAAGGACCGGCTCGGCGAACCGGTGGGCACCGGCACGGCGGCGGCCTCCCGCGGCGCGGGCGCCGCCGCTCCGCCCGGCTGGCGCGAGCAGTTGCACGCCGCCCTGGTCGGGCTCGGCTACGCGCCCCGGGAGGCGGAGGACGCGGTCGCCGCCGTGACCCCGCAGGCCGAGGCGGCGCTGGCCGGGGGAGACAGCCCCCAGGTGCCCCGGCTGCTGCGGGCCGCCCTGCAGACCCTGAACCGCGCACGCTGAGCCGCCCCGCAGACCGGCGGACGAGAAGACCGGCAGACGAGAAGACCGACGAAAGACCGACGATGACGCCGCACTCCCCGCCCTCCGCCCCTCCCCCCGGCCAGGCGCCACACCTGGTGCCGCCCGCGCTCCACGGCCCGGCGGCCGGCCCCGGGAGGCGGTCGGCGTGACCCGGGACGAGTACGGCGCACACGACGAGCAGGCGCACGGGCCGTCCGGTGCCGCCGACGGCGCCGAGCGCCTGGTGGGCGCCGCTGCGGACGCCGAGGACACCGCCGTCGAGGCGGCTCTGCGCCCCAAGGACCTGGCGGAGTTCATCGGCCAGCCCAAGGTGCGCGAGCAGCTGGACCTGGTGCTGCGCGCCGCCCGGGCCCGCGGCGGCACCGCCGACCACGTACTGCTCTCCGGCGCCCCCGGGCTCGGCAAGACCACCCTGTCCATGATCATCGCCGCGGAGATGGGCGCGCCCATCCGGATCACCTCCGGACCGGCCATCCAGCACGCCGGAGACCTGGCCGCGATCCTGTCCTCCCTCGCCGAGGGCGAGGTGCTCTTCCTCGACGAGATCCACCGGATGTCCCGGCCCGCCGAGGAGATGCTCTACATGGCGATGGAGGACTTCCGGGTCGACGTCATCGTCGGCAAGGGGCCCGGTGCCACCGCCATCCCCCTGGAGCTGCCGCCCTTCACCCTGGTCGGCGCCACCACCCGGGCCGGGCTGCTGCCGCCGCCGCTGCGCGACCGCTTCGGCTTCACCGCCCACATGGAGTTCTACGAGCCGGCCGAGCTGGAACGGGTGATCCACCGTTCCGCCCTGCTGCTGGACGTGGAGGTGGACGCCGAGGGCGCCGCCGAGATCGCCGGGCGTTCCCGCGGCACCCCCCGTATCGCCAACCGGCTGCTGCGCCGGGTGCGGGACTTCGCCCAGGTCAAGGCGGACGGTGTGATCACCAGGGAGATCGCCGCGCGGGCGCTGGCGGTCTACGAGGTGGACGGCAGAGGGCTGGACCGGCTGGACCGGGCGGTGCTCGACGCCCTGCTCAGGCTGTTCGGCGGCGGACCGGTGGGACTGTCCACCCTGGCCGTCGCGGTGGGGGAGGAGCGCGAGACCGTCGAGGAGGTCGCCGAGCCGTTCCTCGTCCGCGAAGGACTGCTGGCCCGCACCCCCCGCGGCCGGGTCGCCACCCCCGCCGCCTGGGCCCACATGGGTCTCACCCCGCCCCAGCAGTCACCGCCGCCGGCACCGGGCGGACCGGGGCAGCGGGGGCTGTTCGGGGGGTGAGGGCACAGCGGGTCGCCCGCACCGGAACCCCGGTGCCATGCTTGACGTTGTTCCCCAGGTGCGGGCTCGCTTAGACTCCGCCGATGCCTTCCGTCCCGGACGGCACGACCACCCCCGAAGACCAGGCCGCCGAGCAGGCGGTCGTGTGAAGGAAACCTTCCGCCGTGGATATTGGACTTCTCTTCCCCTTCATCATCCTCATCGGGGCCATGTTCCTGATGACGCGCTCGGCCAAGAAGAAGCAGCAGCAGGCCGCGCAGATGCGAGACCAGGTGCAGCCGGGCACCGGTGTACGGACCATCGGCGGCATGTACGCGTTGGTGAAGGAGGTCCACGCCGACACGGTTCTCCTGGAGGTCGCGCCGGGCGTGCACGCCGTCTACGCCAAGAACGCCGTCGGCGCCGTGCTGGAGGCCGACGAGTACGACCGCATCGTCAACGGCGACCCGGAGCCGGAGGACGACGCTCCGGCGGTCCCGGACGACGCCTCGTCGCTGACCGCCGACGGTGCGGACGGGCCGAACCTGAGCAAGACGGGCGGCACCCCCGCCGGTGACCCCGTCGTCGCCCCCGTCGACGACGCGGAGCCCGAGGACGCACAGGCCAAGGACGCCAGGCGGGACGGAGACGCCGACTCCAGGTAGCCGCTCCGCCGCCGGTGCCCACCGGGTCCGGCGGTGCCGCATGTCCTCACGACCACTTCGCACGCCGCGCGGCGACCAGCGAGCGCGGGCGGCTGGACAGGGAGATTAGAGAAGGTGGCAGCACCGAAGAAAGGCCGCAGAGCCCCGAGCTCCCAGGGGCGGCCGTGGCGCGCCCTGACGGTCCTTCTGGTGGGCGTGGTGGCGCTCACCGGAGGGATGTTCCTCTCCGGGCACACCACGCCCCGCCTGGGCATCGACCTCGCCGGCGGCACCAGCATCACGCTCACCGCCAGGAGCGAGCCCGGCAAGGAAAACGCGATCAACGAGACCAACATGAACACCGCCGTCTCCATCATGGAGCGGCGGGTCAACGGTCTGGGCGTCGCCGAGGCCGAGGTACGGACCCAGGGTGACGAGAACATCGTCATCAACATCCCGCGGGGCACCGACGAGAAGCAGGCCCGTGAGCAGGTCGGCACCACGGCCCAGCTCGCGTTCCGCCCGGTGCTCTCCCTCGCCCCCGCGGCCCCGCCCCAGGCCGAGCCCACGGCGAGCCCGTCGGGCAGCCCGACGGGCAGCGCGGAGGCGGACGAGGAGGCGCGGGACGGCGAGCAGGACGAGAAGGCCGGCGAACCCTCCGCCACCTCCTCGTCCGGCGCCCCCGACCAGGGTCGCGCCGTCACCGACGACCTGAAGGCCGACGCCTCCGAGACCCCCGAGGCGTCCGCCCCCGCGGACGACCCCTCGGCCTCCCCCGGGGCCACCGGGCCGGCCGAGGGCGCCGAGGACCCGGCGGCGCCGGACGCCGGCATCCCCGCCGACCTGCAGAAGAAGCTCGACGCGCTGGACTGCTCCACGCAGGAGAAGCAGATCGAGGCCAGCCGGGAGGCCGCCCTGGCGAAGGACTCCGAGTCGGTCGTGACCTGTGACGAGAGCGGCCAGTTCAAGTACGCGCTCGGCCCGGTGGCCGTCCCCGGCACCGATGTCACGGACGCCGCGTCCGTCTTCGACGACCAGCGGGGCCAGGGCTGGATCGTCACCATGGAGTTCGACAAGGACGGCGCCAAGAAGTTCGCCGACATCACCGAGCAGCTCTCCACCCAGACCGAGCCGCGCAACCAGTTCGCGATCGTGCTCGACGGCGAGGTCGTCTCCGCGCCCCGGGTCTCCGAGCGCCTCGGCGGCGGCAGCGCCGAGATCTCCGGCAGCTTCACCCAGCAGTCCTCCGAGGAACTGGCCAACATCCTCTCCTACGGCGCCCTGCCGCTGAGCTTCGAGGAGAGCAACGTCACCACGATCTCGCCCACGCTCGGCTCCGAGCAGCTCAAGGCGGGCCTGATCGCCGGTGCCATCGGGCTGGCGCTGGTCATCGCCTACCTGATCTTCTACTACCGGGTGCTGGGGCTGGTGGCGATCGCCAGCCTGGTGGCCGCGGCCATCCTCACCTACGCGGTCATGACCCTGCTGGGGCCGGCCATCGGCTTCGCACTGAGCCTGCCGGCGGTCTGCGGTGCCATCGTGGCCATCGGGATCACCGCGGACTCCTTCATCGTCTACTTCGAGAGGATCCGGGACGAGATCCGCGAGGGGCGCAGCATCCGGGCCGCCTTCCAGCGGGCCTGGCCGAGCGCCCGCCGGACCATCCTGGTCTCCGACCTGGTCTCGATCATCGCCGCGACCGTGCTGTTCATCGTCTCGGTCGGCTCGGTGCAGGGCTTCGCCTTCGTCCTCGGTCTGACCACCGCCCTGGACCTGGCCATCGTCTTCCTGCTGACCAAGCCGCTGATGACGATCCTGGCCGGCCGGAAGTTCTTCGTCAGCGGTCACCCGTGGTCCGGGCTCGACCCGAAACGGCTCGGCGTCACACCGCCGCTGCGCCGGGGCCGCCGTACGGCCGCCGTCCCCGCCGAACCGAAGGAGGCCTGAGATGTCGCGATTCGGCGATCTCGGTGGCAAGCTGTACCGCGGAGAGGCCAGCTACGACTTCGTCGGCAGGCGCAGGCTCTGGTACGGCGTCACCCTTCTCCTGGTGGTGGTCTCGCTGGCCGGCCTCGGAATCCGCGGCCTCTTCATGGGCATCGAGTTCCAGGGCGGCGCCGTCTTCACCACCCCGCCCGCCGTCGAGATGTCCGCGGAGGAGGCGCGGGAGACGGCCCTGGAGACCTCCGGGAACGAGGCCCGTGTCCAGGAACTGGGCAACGGGGCGCTGCGTATCCAGGTGACGGGGCTGGACACCGAGCAGTCCGAGCGGACGCGGACGGCCCTGGCCGACGAGCTCGGCCTGGAGACCCAGAAACTGGACACCGAGCTGGTCGGGCCGAGCTGGGGCGACCAGATGAGCAGCAAGGCCATCCAGGGCCTGGCCGTCTTCATCGTGCTGGTGAGCATCTATCTGGCCGTCGCCTTCGAGTGGCGGATGGCGGTGGGCGCCATGGTCGCCCTGATGCACGACCTGATCGTCACCATCGGCGTCTACGCCATCGTCGGCTTCGAGGTGACCCCGGGCACGGTGGTCGGCATCCTGACCATCCTCAGTTACTCGCTGTACGACACGGTGGTGGTTTTCGACAAGGTCAAGGAGAAGACCCAGGGCGTGCTCAAGCAGAACCGCCACACCTACGGCGAGCTGGCCAACCTCGGCATCAACGCCACGGTGGTCCGCTCCGTCAACACCTCGGTGGTGGCACTGCTCCCGGTGGCCGCCCTGCTGTTCATCGGCACCGGCCTGCTCGGCGGCGGCATGCTCAAGGACATCTCGCTGTCGCTGTTCATCGGTCTGACCGCCGGTACGTTCTCCTCGATCTTCATCGCGACCCCGGTCTTGGTGGACCTCAGGCTCCGGGAACCGGAGATCAAGGCGCACGACCGGCGGGTGCTGGCCAAGCGGGCCAAGGGCGGCACGGACGGGACGGACGGCGAGAGCGCCGAGGAGACCGACGACACGCGGGAGACCGTGCCGGACGCCCGCTCCGGCGGGGACGGTGCCGGCGGTGTCCCGGCTCCCGCGGCCTCGGCGGCGGGTGCCCCGGCCTCGGGCGGTCCCGCCCCCCAGCGTCCCCGTCCGCCGGCCTCCCGCGGCGGCCGCGGCCGGGGCCGTCCCTCCGGACGGCGGCGGTGAGGCCGGTGGCCACCACCGCCCCCGGAGCCGGGGAACTGCGCGAGCTGCTGGCCGGCCGGATCCGTGACGTGCCCGACTACCCCGAGCCGGGGATCCTTTTCAAGGACATCACCCCGCTGCTGGCGGACCCGGAGGCGTTCGGCGCCCTCACCGCGGCCCTGGCCGGTCTGTGCCGGGAGCGCGGGGCCACCAAGGTGGTGGGGCTGGAAGCACGCGGCTTCATCCTGGCCGCCCCGGCGGCGGTACGGGCCGGCCTCGGTTTCGTCCCCGTCCGCAAGGCGGGCAAGCTGCCCGGCGCCACCCTGTCGCAGGCGTACGAGCTGGAGTACGGGAGCGCGGAGATCGAGATCCACGCCGAGGACCTCGTGCCCGACGACCGGGTGCTGGTGATCGACGACGTGCTGGCCACCGGCGGCACCGCCGAGGCCTCGCTGCGTCTCATCCGCCGGACGGGAGCGCGGGTCGCCGGGGTGGCCGTGCTGATGGAGCTGGGCTTCCTGCCCGGCCGGGCCCGGCTGGAGGCCGCGCTGGAGGGCGCCCCGCTGGACGTGGTGCTCACCGTCTGAGTCACCGTCCGAGGCCGAGGGCCGTACGGCGCACACCGGTGCGCCCGGCTCCGGGAGGGGGCCGTCCGGGGAACACCCGGACGGCCCCCTCCCTGTTTCCCCGGTGTGTCCGGTTCCCGCCCCCGGCGGGCGTCCGGTCCGCCCGCGGACCGGGGTCGATACCATGGCAGTCCGGCCACCCGTTCCCGGCCGGAACCTCCCCCCTCGTCCCGTCACCCTGTCACCGGACGAAGGAGGGCCCACCGAGGAGTTGCCCCTTGCCAGACGAGGCCCAGCCGCTCACCGCAGCGCAGCAGCAGGACGCCAGGCCGGCGAAGCCCTCCGGGGCGAACGGCGCGGCCGCCGGGCCGGGCGGTGCCGCCTCCCGCCCGCAGGCCCCCGCCGCGGCACCGGGCCGCGCGGGCGCGTCCGCACAGCCGGGCGGGAAGCGCGGGAGCCGTGGCGACCGCGACGACCGCGGGGAGCGCAGGGACAGCGGGGACCGCGGGAGCACCCCCCCGAAGGATGCCGGGCGGGAGAAGAATCCGGCCACCCGCGCCGTCTCCGGCGTCTCCGGCCGCTCAGGTTCCTCCAACCGGGTCCGTGCCCGGCTGGCCCGGCTCGGCGTCCAGCGCTCCAGCCCCTACAACCCGGTCCTGGAGCCGCTGCTGCGGATCGTCCGGGGCAACGATCCCAAGGCCGACACCGCCACCCTGCGCCGGATCGAGCACGCCTACCAGGTCGCCGAGCGCTGGCACCGCGGGCAGAAGCGCAAGAGCGGCGACCCGTACATCACCCATCCGCTGGCCGTCACCACCATCCTCGCCGAGCTGGGCATGGACCCGGCCACCCTGATGGCGGGACTGCTGCACGACACGGTCGAGGACACCGAGTACGGCCTGGAGTCGCTGCGCGCCGACTTCGGCGACCAGGTGGCCCTGCTCGTGGACGGCGTCACCAAGCTCGACAAGGTCAGGTTCGGCGAGGCGGCCCAGGCGGAGACGGTCCGCAAGATGGTCGTCGCGATGGCCAGGGACCCGCGGGTGCTGGTCATCAAGCTCGCGGACCGCCTGCACAACATGCGCACCATGCGCTACCTCAAGCGGGAGAAGCAGGAGCAGAAGGCCCGCGAGACCCTGGAGATCTACGCGCCGCTCGCCCATCGCCTGGGCATGAACACCATCAAGTGGGAACTGGAGGACCTCGCCTTCGCGATCCTCTACCCCAAGATGTACGACGAGATCGTCCGGCTGGTGGCCGAGCGCGCGCCCAAGCGCGACGAGTACCTGGCGACCGTCATCGACGAGGTGCAGGCCGATCTGCGCGGCGCCCGCATCAAGGCGACCGTCACCGGCCGCCCCAAGCACTACTACAGCGTCTACCAGAAGATGATCGTGCGGGGCCGCGACTTCGCCGAGATCTACGACCTGGTGGGCATCCGCGTCCTGGTCGACACCGTCCGCGACTGCTACGCGGCGCTGGGGACCGTCCACGCCCGGTGGAACCCGGTGCCGGGGCGGTTCAAGGACTACATCGCGATGCCCAAGTTCAACATGTACCAGTCGCTGCACACGACGGTCATCGGTCCGGGCGGCAAACCGGTCGAGCTGCAGATCCGCACCTACGACATGCACCGCCGCGCCGAGTACGGCATCGCCGCGCACTGGAAGTACAAGCAGGAGGCGGTGGCCGGGGCCTCCAAGGTCCGCACCGACGCGCCCGCGAAGAAGGGCGACGCCGTCAACGACATGGCGTGGCTGCGGCAGCTGCTGGACTGGCAGAAGGAGACCGAGGACCCGGGCGAGTTCCTGGAGTCGCTGCGCTTCGACCTCTCCCGCAACGAGGTCTTCGTCTTCACCCCCAAGGGCGATGTGATCGCCCTCCCGGCGGGCGCCACCCCGGTGGACTTCGCCTACGCCGTCCACACCGAGGTCGGCCACCGCACCATCGGCGCGCGGGTCAACGGACGGCTCGTCCCGCTGGAGTCCACGCTCGACAACGGCGACCTGGTGGAGGTATTCACCTCCAAGTCGCCCGGTGCCGGCCCGTCCCGCGACTGGCTGGGCTTCGTCAAGTCGCCCCGGGCCCGCAACAAGATCCGCGCCTGGTTCTCCAAGGAGCGCCGCGAGGAGGCCATCGAGCAGGGCAAGGAAGCCATCGTGCGGGCCATGCGCAAGCAGAACCTGCCGATCCAGCGCATCCTCACCGGCGACTCCCTGGTGACCCTGGCGCACGAGATGCGCTACCCCGACATCTCGGCGCTGTACGCCGCGATCGGCGAGAACCACGTCTCCGCGCAGAGCGTCGTCCAGAAGCTCATCCAGGCCATCGGCGGGGAGGAGGCGGCCAACGAGGACATCGCCGAGACCGCGCCGCCGCTGCGCAGGCGCGCCAAGCGCCGCTCCAGCGCCGACCCGGGCGTGGTCGTCAAGGGCGTGGACGACGTGTGGGTCAAGCTGGCCCGGTGCTGCACGCCCGTGCCCGGCGACCCGATCATCGGCTTCGTCACCCGCGGCAACGGGGTGTCCGTCCACCGCGCCGACTGCGTCAACGTCGACTCGCTCTCCCGCGAGCCGGAGCGCATCCTGGACGTGGAGTGGGCGCCCACCCAGTCCTCGGTCTTCCTGGTCGCCATCCAGGTCGAGGCCCTGGACCGCTCCCGGCTGCTGTCGGACGTCACCCGGGTGCTGTCCGACCAGCACGTCAACATCCTCTCGGCGGCCGTCCAGACCTCCCGGGACCGGGTGGCGACCTCCCGCTTCACCTTCGAGATGGGCGATCCCAAGCACCTGGGCCACGTACTGAAGGCGGTACGCGGGGTGGAGGGCGTCTACGACGTGTACCGCGTCACCTCGGCCCGCAGGTCCTAGTCCTGCCGCCCCGAGAGGCCGGGGGCGGGGCACCGTCGTGAACCGGCCCGTGCGGTACGCGCCGGTGACGGCCGGCGCCGCCGCGTGGTCGGCGGGCGGTCCGGGCCGGACGCCGCGGCGCGGTCGCCCGCGAGGCCGGACGCCGGGCGGTTCTCAGGGTTCCCGGGGGACCGGCCAGTTGCGCAGGGCGGCGTCGGCCATCTCCTGGAGTTCGTCGCGGCCGACACCGCTCGCGGCCTGCACGGCGATGCCGAACGCCAGGGTGGTGACGTAGCGGGCCAGCAGTCCCGGATCGGTCCCGGGAGGCAGGTCGCCCTCGTCGACGGCTCGCCGGAACCGCTCCCGGACGCGGGAGCAGCCGTTGTTGCGCCAGGCGGCGAGAAGGTCACGGACGCCGCGCCCGGAGTCGCCGGTGGCCAGGGCGCCCTGGACGCCCAGGCACCCGTGGGGACAGGCCGGGCGGGTGGTGGTGCGGACGGTGCCGGCCAGGATCGCGCCGGCGACACCGAGGGCGGTCGGCTCCTCCAGAGCCCGGGCCAGGTAGGCGCTCGGGCCCTCGGTGTAGCGCTCCAGGGCCTTGCGGAACAGCTCCTCCTTGTTGCCGAAGGCCGCGTACATGCTGGTGGTGGAGATGCCCATCGCGTCGGTCAGGGCGGCCAGGCTGGCCCCCTCGTAGCCGTGCTCCCAGAAGACCAGCATGGCGCGCTCGAGAGCTTCGTCGGTGTCGAATCCCCGCGGTCGGCCGATGGGGCCGCTCTGTCCGGTCTTCACCCCCGCAGTCTACCACTTCTGCATCGATCGCTGCGGAAGTGCTAACGTCGACTTCTGCAGCGATCGATGCAGAAATCGGAGGAGGGTTCTCACATGGGACTGCTCGAAGGCAAGACCGCACTGGTCACCGGCGGCGGCAGCGGAATCGGCCTGGCCAGTGCCGTACGGCTGGCGGCCGAGGGCGCACACGTGTTCATCACCGGCCGGCGCAAGACCGAACTCGACGCGGCCGTCGAAGTGATCGGCACGGCGGCCACCGCGGTGACCGGCGACATCTCGGACCCGGCCGACCTGGACCGGCTCTACGGGACGATCCGCAGCCGGGGGCGGGGCCTGGACGTCCTGTTCGCGAACGCCTCGGTCGCCGAGTTCGCGACACTTGAGCAGATCACCGAGGAGCACTTCGACACCCTCTTCGGCATCAACGTCCGGGGCACGCTGCTCACCGTCCAGAAGGCGCTGCCCCTGCTCAACGACGGCGCCTCGGTGATCCTGAACGGCTCCACCAACGTGGACGCCGGAGCGGAGGCGTTCGGCGTGTACGCGGCGACCAAGGCCGCCACCCGGTCGTTCGCCCGGACCTGGGCAAACGAGCTCAGGGGACGCGGCATCCGGGTCAACACCATCACGCCCGGTCCGACCGACACCCCCGGCCTGTCGGGGCTCGCCCCCGGCCCGGAGCGGGCCGCCGGCCTCAGACGGGATCTGGCCGCGCAGGTGCCGCTGGGCCGGCTCGGGCGCCCGGAGGAGATCGCCGCCGCCGTGGCCTTCCTCGCCTCCGGGGAGAGCAGCTTCATCACCGGTTCGAGCCTGTACGCCGACGGCGGCCTGAACCAGATCTGAGTTCCACGGCCGCGCGTCCGGCGAGGACGGCGGCCGGAGAGGGCTGAGGGCCCCGGCACCCCACGGGGTGCCGGGGCCCTCAGCCCTCTCCGGCCGGAACGGCCGGCGGGGCGCTCAGCCGTCGAGCTCCCGCAGGCCCTTGAGCGCCTGGTCCAGCAGCGCCTGGCGGCCCTGGAGCTCCTTCTCCAGCTTCTCCGCCTTGGCGGTGTTGCCCGCCTCGCGCGCCTTCTCGATCTGCGCGCGGAGCTTGTCCACCGCGTCCTGCAGCTGGCCGGTCAGCCCCTCGGCCCGCGCCCGGACCTCGGGGTTGCTGCGGCGCCACTCGGCCTCCTCGGCCTCCTGGATCGCCCGCTCCACCGCGTGCATCCGGCCCTCGATCCGCGCCCGGGCGTCCCGCGGCACATGGCCGACGGAGTCCCAGCGCTCGTTGATCGCGCGGAAGGCCGCCCGGGCCGCCTTCAGATCGGTGACCGGAAGCAGCTTCTCCGCCTCGGCGGCCAGCTCCTCCTTGCGGGTCAGGTTCTCCCGCTGCTCGGCGTCCCGCTCGGCGAAGACCTCACTGCGGGCGGCGAAGAACACGTCCTGGGCGGCGCGGAAGCGCTGCCACAGGTCCTCCTCGTGCTCGCGCTGGGCGCGTCCCGCGGCCTTCCACTCCTGCATCAGATCGCGGTACCGCGCGGCGGTCGGCCCCCAGTCGGTGGAGCCCGACAGCTCCTGGGCCTCGGTGACCAGCTTCTCCTTGCGCCGCCGGGCCTCCTCGCGCTGCGCGTCCAGCGCCGCGAAGTGCGCCTTGCGCCGCTTGGAGAAGGCCGACCGGGCGTGCGAGAAGCGGTGCCACAGCTCGTCGTCGGACTTGCGGTCGAGCCTGGGCAGGCCCTTCCAGGTGTCCACCAGGGCGCGCAGCCGCTCCCCGGCCGCCCGCCACTGGTCGCTGGCGGCCAGTTCCTCGGCCTCGGCCACCAGGGCCTCCTTGGCCTTCCGGGCCTCCTCGGACTGCCTGGCCCGGGCGTTCCGGCGCTCCTCCCGGCGGGTCTCGATCAGCTCGGTGAGCTGGTCCAGCCGCCTGCTCAGGGCGGCCAGGTCGCCCACCGCGTGCGCCTCGTCGACCTGCTGCCGCAGATGCTCGACGGCCGCCGTCGCGTCCTTGGCCGACAGGTCGGTGGTCCTCACCCGGCGCTCCAGGAGGTCGATCTCCACGACGAGGCCCTCGTACTTGCGCTCGAAGTAGGCGAGGGCCTCCTCGGGGGAGCCCGCCTGCCACGATCCGACGACCCTCTCACCGTCGGCGGTGCGCACGTACACGGTCCCCGTCTCGTCGACGCGGCCCCACGGGTCGCTGCTCACAGCGCCTCCTCCACATGATGCCGGCGGAAGGCGCATGCCTCCGGGCATCGTCCACAGTTGTCATCCGGCCGACAGTCGGGTTTGACCGGCCGGACCGGGTTTGACCGGTCGGACCAGGGGTTTCGCCGGGCCGTCGGCGCAGGAACCCTATCCAACGCCCAACATAGGCGACCGGTGCCCGCCCTGTCCGCATTCCGCGCGGCCCGAATCGCGGTTCGGGAGCGGGGCCCGCGGGGCCTCCGCACCGGTCGCCTCGGGCGTCACTGCTTCCGCACCTCCGCCTTGTCGATCACCACGGTGGCGTTCGGCGGGGTGTTCCCGGTCTGCGGGTCGGGGGTCGAGCCCGCCTTCGCGATCTTCTGCAGGACGTCCATGCCCTCGGTGATCTTTCCGAAGGGCGTGTAGTCCGGGGGCAGCTTGCTGTCCTTGTAGACCAGGAAGAACTGGCTGCCGCCGCTGTCGCGGTTCTCGCCGGTCTGTGCGTTGTACCGGTTGGCCATGGCGACCGTGCCGGCCGGGTAGACGTCGCCCTTGAGCTCGGGGGCCTTGAGGTTCTCGTCCGGGATCGTGTACCCGGGGCCGCCCTGGCCGGTGCCGGTCGGGTCGCCGCACTGCAGGACGTGGATGCCCTCGGTCACCAGGCGGTGGCAGGGGGAGTGGTCGAGGAAGCCCTGGTCGGCCAGGAACTTGAACGAGTTCACCGTGTGCGGGGCCTTGGCGGCGTTCAGCTCGATGCCGATGTCGCCGCAGGTCGTCTCCAGCGTCATCGTGTAGTCCGCCGAGGTGTCGATCGACATCTTCGGCTCCTTGTCCCACTGCTTCTTGCTCGGCTCGCCCTTCTGGGGCTTCTCGCAGGGGTCCGGCGCCTTGCTGGGGGTGGCGGAGGGCTCCGAGGCGGCGTCGTCCTTCTTCTTGTCGTCCGCCGCCAGTCCGCCGGCGGCCGCGTAGGCGCCCCCGGCCGCCAGCACCAGTACCAGGCCGCCCGCGACGGCCGCGGTGCGGATGCGCGCCTTGCGCCGTGCCTCGGCCCGCCGCTTCTGCTGCCGCAGGTACTTCTCGCGGGCGAGCTGCTTGCGCCGCTGCTCACTGCTGACCACGGGTCGTCTCCTTCGAGTGCATCGGGGGGCGTGCGTACGCACATGTGTGCCACAGCTTGTGGCCGTACGGTATACGGGATACGGGTTCGCGGGCCCGGCCCCGGCGCCGGTAGGCTCTGAGCCGCCGTTGCCACCAGCGACAACGGCCGCCGTTCCCGTAGTTCCCCTGACGGACGACTGAAGGACGATCGTGCTCATTGCCGGGTTCCCCGCCGGGGCCTGGGGGACCAACTGCTATCTGGTCGCCCCCGCCGCCGGTGAGGAGTGCGTGATCATCGACCCCGGCCACCAGGCCGCCGAGGGCGTCGCCGAGACCGTGGCCAGGCACCGGCTCAAGCCGGTCGCCGTCGTCCTCACCCACGGCCACCTCGACCATGTGGCCTCCGTGGTCCCGGTGTGCGGCGCGCACGAGGTGCCCGCCTGGATCCATCCCGAGGACCGGGAGATGATGAGCGAGCCCGAGAAGTGGCTGGGCCGCGCCATCGGGCAGCCGCTGCTGGGCGGGCCCGGCGGGATCACCGTGGGGGAGCCCGACGACGTACGGGAGCTGGCCGACGGCGCCGTGCTGTCCCTGGCCGGGCTGGAGCTGACCGTCGCGCACGCGCCGGGCCATACCAGGGGGTCGGTGACCTTCCGGCTGCCCGAGCGGACCGACGTACCGCCGGTGCTGTTCTCGGGCGACCTGCTGTTCGCCGGCTCCGTGGGACGCACCGACCTGCCCGGCGGCGACCACGCCGAGCTGCTGAGGTCGCTGGCACGGGTGTGCCTGCCCCTGGACGACTCGACCGTGGTCCTGTCCGGCCACGGTCCCCAGACCACCATCGGACGCGAGCGCGCCGCCAACCCCTTCCTCCGGGAGGTGGCCTCCGGCGCCCCGTCCCGGACGGGCGGCGGCACCGCCGCCCCGCGACGAGGAATGTGACGACACGGACGTGAGCACCTTCTCCGCCCCGAAGGGCACCTACGACCTGCTCCCCCCGCGGTCCGCCGACTACCTGGCGGTGCGGGAGGCGATCGCCGCGCCGCTGCGGCGGGCCGGCTACGGCTACATCGAGACCCCCGGCTTCGAGCACGTCGAGCTGTTCGCCCGCGGTGTCGGCGAGTCCACCGACATCGTGACCAAGGAGATGTACACCCTCACCACCCGGGGCGGCAGCCGGCTGGCGCTGCGCCCGGAGGGCACCGCGCCGGTCGTCCGCGCGGTCCTGGAGCACAACCTGCACCGCGGCGCCCTGCCGGTCAAGGTCTGGTACTCCGGTTCGCAGTACCGCTACGAGCGTCCCCAGGCGGGCCGCTTCCGGCACTTCTCGCAGGTCGGCGCCGAGGCGCTGGGCACCGAGGACCCGGCCCTGGACGCCGAGCTGATCATCCTGGCCGTGGACGCGTACCGCTCACTGGGCCTGCGGGACTTCCGGCTGCTGCTGAACTCCCTGGGCGACCGCGAGTGCCGCCCGGCCTACCGCGAGCGGCTCCAGGAGTTCCTGCGCGGTCTCGACCTGGACGAGGACACCCGGGCCCGCGTCGAGATCAACCCGCTGCGGGTGCTGGACGACAAGCGCGAGGACGTGCGCAAGCAGCTCACCGGCGCCCCGATGATGCGCGACCACCTGTGCGAGGCGTGCCGCGAGTACCACGGGCGGGTGCGCGAGCTGCTGACGGCGGCCGGCGTCGCCTTCGAGGACGACGAGAAGCTGGTGCGCGGCCTGGACTACTACACCCGCACCACCTTCGAGTTCGTCCACGACGGGCTGGGCGCGCAGTCCGCCGTCGGCGGCGGCGGCCGGTACGACGGCCTGTCGGAGATGCTCGGCGGGCCGCCGCTGCCCTCGGTGGGCTGGGCGCTGGGCGTGGACCGCACGGTGCTGGCCCTGCGGGCCGAGGGCGTGGAGCTGCCCGGGCCCCCGGCCGCGGAGGTGTTCGCCGTGCCGCTGGGCGAACAGGCGCGGAACGTGCTGTTCGGCGTCGTCACCGAGCTGCGCCGGCAGGGTGTCGCGGCGGACTTCGCCTACGGCGGCCGGGGCCTGAAGAACGCCATGAAGTCGGCCAACCGCTCCGGTGCCGCCTACGCCCTGGTGGCCGGGGAGCGCGATCTCGCCGAGGGCGCCGTCCAGCTCAAGGACCTCGGCAGCGGGGAGCAGGTCCCGGTGCCGCTGGAGAGTGTGGTGGAAGAGGTGCGACGGAAGCTCGCCTGACTCGTTGTGCGTTGTGCAGAATGAAGGTCCCCCACCTCACACGACAGGATGACTCCGCCATGACGACGACCGCGGCACCACGAGCACAGGATCCGGCCCGCGACGACGGGGACGGACCCGCCAGGAGCGCCGTCGTGGGCGCGGGCCGGGTCTACGCGTGGCTGCTGGTGATCACCGGCGCGGCGGGGCTGCTGGCCTCGTGGGTCATCACGCTCGACAAGTACCGGATGCTGGAGGCCGAGCTCGCCGGCGAGACGTTCGACACGGCCTGCAACCTGAACCCGGTCGTCTCCTGCGCCGACGTGATGGAGAGCGCGCAGGCCGAGGTGTTCGGTTTTCCCAACCCGATGCTCGGCATGGCCACCTACGCGATCGTCATCGGTGTCGGCATGAGCCTGCTGGCCGGGGCGCGCTTCCCCCGCTGGTACTGGCTGACCATGAACGCCGGCATGCTCTTCGGCGTCGGTTTCTGCACCTGGCTGATGTACCAGTCGCTGTACGAGATCGGCGCGCTGTGCCTGTGGTGCAACCTGGCCTGGGTCGCCACGCTGCTGATGTTCTGGTACACGACGTTCCACAACATCCGCCACGGCTTCCTGCCCGCCCCCGCCTGGCTGCGCAACGGGGTGGCGGAGTTCCACTGGGTGGTTCCGCTGGCCCACGTCGGGATCATCGGCATGCTGATCCTGACCCGCTGGTGGGACTTCTGGACCAGCTGACCGTACGGACCGCGCCGTGGGCCGTCCGCCTCCCCGGGACCTCCGGGGGAGGCGGGCGGCCCGTCGGCCGTTCCCGGCGCGCTGTCGGCGCGGTGGCCTAAGGTTGCGTGACGTGGAAGCCGATCTGTTCACCGCCGCCGCGGAGGAGCGCCAGGAGAAGGACCCGACCGCCGCGCCGCTGGCGGTCCGGATGCGCCCGCGCACCCTGGACGAGGTCGTCGGCCAGCGGCACCTGCTGCGTCCCGGCTCCCCGCTGCGCCGCCTGGTCGGCGAGGGCGGCAAGGGGCCGGCCGGGCCGTCCTCGGTGATCCTGTGGGGGCCGCCGGGCACCGGCAAGACGACTCTGGCGCATGTCGTCAGCCGGGCCGCCGAGAAGCGCTTCACGGAGCTGTCGGCGATCACCGCCGGGGTCAAGGAGGTCCGGGCCGTCATCGACGCCGCCCGCCGCGCCGCGGGCGGCTACGGCAGGGACACCGTGCTGTTCCTGGACGAGATCCACCGCTTCAGCAAGGCCCAGCAGGACTCCCTGCTGCCCGCCGTGGAGAACCGCTGGGTCACCCTCGTCGCGGCGACCACGGAGAATCCGTACTTCTCGGTGATCTCCCCGCTGCTGTCCCGCTCGCTGCTGCTGACCCTGGAGCCGCTGACCGAGGAGGACCTGCGCGGCCTGCTGCGCCGCGCGCTCGCCGACGAGCGCGGGCTGCGCGGCGCGGTGACCCTGCCCGAGGACGCCGAGGCGCATCTGCTGCGGATCGCCGGGGGCGACGCGCGCCGGGCGCTCACCGCGCTGGAGGCGGGCGCGGGGGCGGCGCTGGACAAGGGCGAGCGGGAGATCACCCTGACGACGCTGGAGGAGACCGTCGACCGGGCCGCGGTGAAGTACGACCGCGACGGCGACCAGCACTACGACGTGGCCAGTGCGCTCATCAAGTCGATCCGCGGCTCGGACGTGGACGCGGCGCTGCACTACCTGGCCCGGATGATCGAGGCGGGGGAGGACCCGAGGTTCATCGCCCGGCGGCTGATGATCTCCGCCAGCGAGGACATCGGCCTGGCCGATCCCACCGCCCTGCAGACTGCCGTGGCCGCCGCGCAGGCGGTGGCGATGATCGGCTTCCCGGAGGCGCGGATCACCCTCTCCCAGGCGACCATAGCCCTCGCCCTCGCGCCGAAGTCCAACGCCGCCTACCTGGCGGTCGACGCGGCGCTGGCCGACGTACGGGCGGGGCTGGCCGGGCCGGTGCCCCCGCATCTGCGCGACACCCACTACGGGGGCGCGAAGAAGATGGGCCACGGCGAGGGCTACCGGTACCCGCACGACATGCCGGGCGGCATCGCCGCGCAGCAGTACGCCCCGGACGCCGTCCACGGCAGGCGCTACTACGAGCCCACGCGGTACGGCGCGGAGGCCCGGTACGCCGAGGTGGCGGAGCGGGTGCGGGCCAGGCTGCACGGGAATCCGCGCGGGGAGCCACGCGGGGAGGGGACACCGCCGCAGGAGCGGCAGGGGGGCTGAGCGGCGGGCCCGCCGCTCAGCCCCCCTGCCGCCCCGCCGCCCGGCGGGAGCCGGCCCGTCCCGGGGTGCGCGGGAGCCACCGCGAGCCGGGGAAGTGACGTCCCCCGGCTCACCACCGGCCGCCACGGCGGTGCCCTGCCGGAGGGGGGACGGCCTCGCTCCCGTCCGGGCAGCTGTCCGTGCAGGGGTCCCCGTCCCCCGCCGCAGGCCGGTACGGCGGTCGACCCGGCGAGGGCGGGCGGACCGGTGGCGCCCCGGGCCGTGGCACGCCGTCCGCCGGAAGCCGCCGCGGCCGGTCAGGGCCCGCCACGGGGCCGGACGGATCCGCCGTCCGCGCACCGGTATCAGCCCGCGGCGGCCGCGTCGAACAGGGCGTGCACGGCCCGGCGCAGCTCCGCCATGTCCCGCACCGGCCGGGGGAAGTCGAAGCGCGCGTCGAGCACCTTCCCGGCCGCGCAGAACCGCACCCGCAGCCCGAACCGGTCCAGCGCCAGCGGCACCGTCCGCTCCCAGGGGCCGCAGGCCCGCCCGTGTCCGTCCAGCAGGGCGCACAGGGAACGCATCCGGTCGTCGTGGGCGGCGGCGAGGTGCTGGAGGAGCTCGGTCTCGCGGGCGGCGACCGGGTCGGGCACCGCCGCCGCGAACTCCTCGGGCTCGACGTGTCCCCCGCCCCACAGGTCCTCGAGCCGGCCCTCGCCGACCTCCAGCCGCAGCGGTGTCCACGCGGTGCCCGGGAACGGGCCCGCCGGGTGCCGTTCGGCCAGCAGCCCGGCGCAGCGGATCCGTTCGGTGCCGGTGACCGGGGTGAGCCAGCCCGCTATCCGGGCCCGGCCGCGAATGCGGTGGGGGACCGCGACGGGGGCCACATCGGTGATCTCCATCACGGCGGCGAGATCGCCGTCCCGGGCGTGGGCGGTGGCCCGGGCGGCCGGGGAATCGGCCGGGACCAGCAGCAACACGTCCCCGTCGGGGGTGACGGCACGGGCCTCGGGAGCGCCCTGCCCCAGCCCGGGAGCGGAGTCGGGCAGCTCCGTCCCGGGAATGACGAGGACGGCCGGGGCGTTCGACTCGACGAGAGTGCGCATCCGCTCGGCGGCGTCCGGCCGCCGTGCCTCCGTTTCCGCCCCGGGACGCGGCTGACCCCTTCCCGCGCGCTGTCCCGCGCGCTGTTCCACCCGCTGTGCGCTGCTTCCGGCACCGGCCGTACGGTCGTCCGTGCCGTCGGTGCCGCCCGCCGGTCCGGCGCCGGGCAGGGGGACCCCAGGTCGAAACATGCGTTCTCCTCCGCTAAGGTAAGCCTCACCTAAGTTACACGGAGGTCCGTTCAACGTGAACCAGTCGCGTCCCAAGGTCAAGAAGTCGCGGGCGCTCGGCATAGCGCTGACCCCGAAGGCCGTGAAGTACTTCGAGCAGCGTCCCTACCCGCCCGGCGAGCACGGCCGGGGCCGCAAGCAGAACAGCGACTACAAGGTCCGGCTGCTGGAGAAGCAGCGGCTGCGCGCCCAGTACGACATCAGCGAGCGACAGATGGCGCGCGCCTACGAGCGCGCCCGGAAGGTCGAGGGCAAGACCGGCGAGGCGCTCATCGTCGAGCTGGAGCGCAGGCTGGACGCCCTCGTCCTGCGGTCGGGGCTGGCCCGCACCATCTACCAGGCCCGCCAGATGGTCGTGCACGGCCACATCGAGGTCAACGGCCGCAAGGTCGACAAGCCCTCCTTCCGGGTCCGCCCGGAGGACGTGGTGGCGGTCCGCGAGCGCAGCCGTGCCAAGCACCCCTTCCAGGTGGCCCGGGAGGGCGGTTACGCGACCGACGGCGAGACCCCGCGCTACCTGCAGGTCAACCTCAAGGCGCTGGCGTTCCGCCTCGACCGGGACCCGAACCGCAAGGAGATCCCGGTGATCTGCGACGAGCAGCTCGTCGTGGAGTACTACGCCCGCTGAGCCGCCGGAGGACCCCGGACCTCCCGGCCCCCCTGCCGCCCGCCGCGGCAGGGGGGCCGCAGCGCGTCCGGACGCCCGGGCCCCGCGCACCGGCCCCACGGGTGCGCCGGCGGGGAAACCGGTACGGGCCGGGGCCCATGGCGCGATAAGGTCGGTAACCGCCGCCGCACCCGTGAGACCGCCTGTCCGGGCCCTCGCGGGCCACACGGCGCGGCGGCCGACCCCATACGACCCGAGGGAAGCGGTGCAGCGTGTCCGGTGGAGAGGTGGCCGGCCTCCTGGTGGCGGTCTTCTGGGCGATCCTGGTGTCGTTCCTCGCCGTGGTGCTGGTGAGGCTCGCGCAGACGCTCAGGGCGGCGACCAGACTGGTGACGGACGTGACGGAGCGGGCGGTCCCCCTCCTCACCGAGGCGTCCGACACCGTCCGCTCGGCGCAGAGCCAGCTCAGCCGGGTGGACGCCATCGCCGCCGACGTCCAGGAGGTCACGGCCAACGCCTCGGCGCTGTCCTCGACGGTGTCCACCGCCTTCGGCGGCCCGCTGGTGAAGGTCGCCGCCTTCGGATACGGCGTGCGCCGCGCCCTCGCCCGCAAGGACGGCACACCGCGGCCGGGGCGCACCGTCGTCGGCCGCTCCGTCCCGGCCGCGCGCCGCACAGGCCGTGCCGGACGCACCGGACGTGCCGGAAAGGACTGACGACCACCGTGTTCCGCCGCGTCTTCTGGTTCGGAGCCGGCGCCGCCGCCGGCGTCTGGGCCACCACCAAGGTCAACCGCAAGCTGCGCGCCCTCACCCCCGAGAGCCTCGCCGCCCGGGCCGCCGACCAGGCCGTGGCGGCCGGGCACCGGATGAGGGAGTTCGCGCTCGACGTCCGCGCCGGAATGGCGCAGCGGGAGGGCGAGCTGAACGACGCACTGGGGCTGACGGCGGCGGACGGGACGGCCGCCCCGGCCCCCGCCGCTCCCGACCGCCCCGGGCTCCCGGGCGGACGCCCCCGCCGCGAGCTCGGCACCACCCACCCGTACGACCGGAATGAGGACCACTGATGGAGTCGGCTGAAATCCGCCGCCGCTGGCTGCGCTTCTTCGAGGAGCGGGGGCACACCGTCGTGCCGTCGGCGTCACTGATCGCGGACGACCCGACGCTGCTGCTGGTCCCCGCAGGCATGGTGCCCTTCAAGCCGTACTTCCTGGGCGAGGCCACCCCGCCGTACAAGCGGGCCACCAGTGTGCAGAAGTGCGTGCGCACCCCGGACATCGAGGAGGTCGGCAAGACCACCCGGCACGGCACCTTCTTCCAGATGTGCGGCAACTTCTCCTTCGGCGACTACTTCAAGGAGGGCGCCGCCCGGTACGCCTGGGAACTGCTCACCACGCCGCAGGACGGAGGCGGCTACGGGCTGGACCCGGAGAAGCTGTGGATCACCGTCTACGAGGAGGACGACGAGGCCGAGCGCATCTGGCGCGAGGTCGTCGGCGTCCCCGCGGAGCGGATCCAGCGGCTGGGCAAGAAGGACAACTACTGGGACATGGGCGTCCCCGGTCCCTGCGGACCCTGCTCCGAGATCAACTACGACCGCGGCCCGGAGTTCGGCGCCGAGGGCGGCCCGGCCGTCAACGACGAGCGGTACGTGGAGATCTGGAACCTGGTCTTCATGCAGTACGAGCGGGGCCCGGGCGAGGGCAAGGACTACCCGATCCTCGGTGAACTCCCGCAGAAGAACATCGACACCGGGCTCGGCCTGGAGCGGCTCGCCATGATCCTGCAGGGCGTGCGGAACATGTACGAGATCGACACCTCCATGGCGGTCATCGACAAGGCCACCGAGCTCACCGGCGTCCGCTACGGCGACGCCGAGAGCTCCGACGTCTCGCTGCGCGTGGTCACCGACCACATGCGCACCTCCGTCATGCTCATCGGCGACGGCGTCACCCCCGGCAACGAGGGACGCGGCTACGTGCTGCGCCGCATCATGCGCCGCGCCATCCGCAACATGCGCCTCCTGGGCGCCACCGGCCCCGTCGTCAAGGACCTGATCGACGTCGTGATCGGCATGATGGGGCAGCAGTACCCCGAGCTGATCACCGACCGGCGGCGCATCGAGACCGTCGCGCTCGCCGAGGAGGCCGCCTTCCTCAAGACCCTCAAGGCCGGCACCAACATCCTCGACACCGCCGTCACCGAGGCCAAGGCCGCCGGCGGATCCGTCCTGCCCGGCGAGAAGGCCTTCCTGCTCCACGACACCTGGGGCTTCCCCATCGACCTCACCCTGGAGATGGCCGCCGAACAGGGCCTGTCCGTGGACGAGGAGGGCTTCCGCCGCCTGATGCGGGAGCAGCGGGAGCGCGCCAAGGCCGACGCCCGCGCCAAGAAGACCGGCCACGCGGACCTGAGCTCCTACCGCGAGGTCGCCGACACCGCCGGCACCACCGTCTTCACCGGCTACACCGACACCGAGGGCGAGGCCAGTGTCGTCGGCCTGCTCGTCAACGGGCTGCCCGCGCCGGCCGCCTCCGAGGGCGACGACGTCGAAATCGTCCTCGACCGCACCCCGTTCTACGCCGAGGGCGGCGGCCAGCAGCCCGACACCGGCCGTATCCGGCTGGACTCCGGCGCCGTCGTCGAGGTCCGCGACGTCCAGCAGCCGGTGCCCGGCGTCACCGTGCACAAGGGCACCGTCCAGGTGGGCGAGGTGACCGTCGGGGCCGCCGCGTACGCCGTCATCGACGTGACCCGTCGCCGGGCCATCGCCCGCGCCCACAGCGCCACCCACCTCACCCACCAGGCGCTGCGCGACGCGCTGGGCCCGACGGCCGCCCAGGCCGGCTCCGAGAACGCCCCGGGCCGCTTCCGCTTCGACTTCGGCTCGCCGACCGCCGTGCCCGGCGCCGTCCTCACCGACGTCGAGCAGAAGATCAACGAGGTCCTCGCCCGGGAACTCGACGTCATGGCCGAGGTGATGAGCATGGAGGAGGCGAAGAAGCAGGGCGCCATCGCCGAGTTCGGCGAGAAGTACGGCGACCGGGTGCGGGTGGTGACCATCGGCGACTTCTCCAAGGAACTGTGCGGCGGTACCCATGTCCACAACACCGCCCAGCTCGGCCTGGTGAAGCTGCTGGGCGAGTCCTCCATCGGCTCCGGCGTACGCCGGGTGGAGGCCCTGGTCGGGGTGGACGCCTACAACTTCCTCGCCCGTGAGCACACGGTGGTCTCCCAGCTCACCGAACTGGTCAAGGGCCGCCCCGAGGAGCTGCCGGAGAAGGTCTCCGGCATGCTCGCCCGGCTGAAGGAAGCCGAGAAGGAGATCGAGCGCTTCCGCGCCGAGAAGGTCCTGGCCGCCGCCGCCGGACTGGCCGCCGCCGCCCGGGACCTGAACGGGACCGCCTTCGTCGGCGGCCGGGTGCCCGACGGCACGGGCGCCGACGACCTGCGCAGGCTGGTCCTGGACGTGCGCGGCCGGATCCAGGGCGGGCGCCCGGCCGTGGTGGCCCTGTTCAGTGTGGTCAACGGCCGTCCGCTGACCGTCATCGCCACCAACGACGCCGCCCGCGACCGCGGGCTGAAGGCCGGTGACCTGGTGCGCGCCGCCGCCAAGGCCCTCGGCGGCGGAGGCGGCGGCAAGCCGGACGTGGCCCAGGGCGGCGGACAGCGCCCGGAGGCGGTCGAGGACGCCGTGGCCGCCGTCGAGCGCCTGGTGGCGGCCTCCTGATGCGACGCGGCAGACGGCTCGCCGTCGATGTCGGCGAGGCCCGGATCGGGGTCGCCTCCTGCGACCCCGACGGGCTGCTGGCCACTCCCGTGGAGACCGTGCCGGGACGCGACGTCCCGGCCGCCCGCCGGCGGCTGGCCGAACTCGTCGCCGAGTACGAGCCCCTGGAGGTGGTGGTCGGGCTCCCGCGTTCCCTCAACGGGCGCGAGGGCCCGGCCGCGGCCCGGATCCGTACCTTCGCCGGGGAACTCGCCGGGCAGCTCGCCCCGGTGACCGTGCGCCTGGTGGACGAGCGGATGAGTACGGTCGCCGCGGCCCGGGGTATGCGGGCATCGGGCGTGTCGGCGAAGAAGGGACGGGGCCGCATCGACCAGGCGGCCGCGGTCGTCATCCTCCAGAACGCCCTGGAGGCCGAGCGGGCCCTGGGGGAGCCGCCGGGCGAGTGCGTCGAGGTGGACGGCCCATAGCGGTACGGTAACGTTCCGCTTCGGACGGCGCTGTTCGAACACCGAGCCGTACGGTGGAAGGTCCCTTCGGACGAGGCGTCCGTGTACACCGCAACCGTCTGCCGTCGTACGGCTCTAGGGGACCGATGACTGAGTATGGCCGGGGTTCCGGATCCGAACCGTGGGATCCCGACGACCCGCTCTACGGGGACCGGGGATGGAAGAGGACCCAGACGGGAGACTGGGACACCCACGGCGAGCAGCAGTACGGCGATCCGTATGGTCAGCAGCAGGGGCACCAGCAGCAGTACGGTGATCCGTACGGTCAGCAGCAGGGCCATCAGCAGCAGTACGGTGATCCGTACGGTCAGCAGCAGGGCCATCAGCAGCAGTACGGTGATCCGTATGGTCAGCAGCAGGGCCATCAGCAGCAGTACGGTGATCCGTATGGTCAGCAGCAGGGGCACCAGCAGCAGTACGGTGATCCGTATGGTCAGCAGCAGGGGCACCAGCAGCAGTACGGTGATCCGTACGGTCAGCAGCAGGGGCACCAGCAGCAGTACGGCGACTCCTACGGCGACGGGCAGTACGCCGACCGGCCCGATCCCCAGCAGCCCAGGCACGAACAGCACGGGGAACAGGGGCAGGAACCCGAACCCCCGCGGAGCCGGGGCCGGGAGCGGCCCGCCCCCGCTCCCGAGCCCGACGAGGAGACCGGCTGGGACCCCGGCCCCGACCAGGGCGAGCACGCCTTCTTCGCGGACGACGACACCGATGACGACGACCACGGCGCCGACGGCCGGTCCGCCCGCGAGCGCCGCGGGAAGGGCGGCACCAAGCGCCGCAACGGCTTTGCCTGCCTGGTCGTCGCCACCGTCCTGATAGGCGGGGTCGGCGCCGGCGGCTACTTCGCGTACGACTTCTACCAGACCCGTTTCGCCCCCGCGCCGGACTTCTCCGGCTCCGGCAGCGGCGAGGTCCAGGTGGAGATCCCCGAGGGCAGCAGCCTTGCCGAGATGGGGGCGATACTGGAGAAGGCGGGCGTGATCAAGAGCCAGGCCGCGTTCATCGAGGAGTCCAACGCCAACGCCAAGTCCAAGTCCATCCAGGCCGGCGTCTACACCCTCCGCAAGGAGATGTCGGCCGAGGCGGCCATGGCGATGATGCTCGACCCGGCCACCCAGAACACCCTGATCATCGCCGAGGGCAAGCGTGCCTCGGACATCTACCGGCTGATCGACGAGAAGCTCGGCCTGGAGGAGGGCGCCACGGCCGAGGCCGCCGAGAACACCGACCTCGGCCTGCCCGAGTGGGCCGAGGGCAATCCCGAGGGCTTCCTCTTCCCGGCCAGATACACCCTGGGAGAGCAGACCAAGCCCGGTGACCTGCTCAAGAAGATGGTCGCCCGGGCCGAGAAGGAGTTCGCGGAGATCGACCTGGAGGCCCAGGCCGCGCAGCTGGACAAGACCCCCTACGAGATCCTCACCATCGCCTCGCTGATCCAGGCGGAGGCCCAGGAGGACGAGGAGTTCGGCAAGGTCTCGCGGGTGATCTACAACCGGCTGGACAAGGAGATGCTGCTCCAGTTCGACTCGACCATCAATTACGCCAAGGGCGAGTCGAAGCTCGACATAACAGTGGGGGAGACCAGGCTCGACCACCCCTACAACACCTACGTCAACAAGGGACTGCCGCCCGGCCCCATCGACAACCCCGGCCACCAGGCGCTCGAGGCGGCGCTCGACCCGACCGAGGGGAACTGGCTGTTCTTCGTCACCGTCAAACCCGGGGACACCCGCTTCACCGACAGCCAGGCCGAGCACGACAGGAACGTCCGGGACTTCAACGCCGAGCGGAACAAGGACTGACCGAGGACCGGGGCCGAGGGCCGGGGACCGTGGAACCGAAGGAGGAGGAAGGGCGATGACGGACGGCAGGCGGGCCGCGGTCCTCGGTTGCCCCATCGGGCACTCGCTCTCCCCGGAGCTGCACCGGGCGGCCTACCGGCAGCTGGGACTGGCCGGCTGGTCGTACGACCGGTTCGAGGTGGACGAGGCGGGCATCGGCCCCTTCCTGGAGAAACTGGCCGCGAGCGGGGAGGACTGGGCCGGGCTGTCGCTGACCATGCCGCTGAAGCGGGCCGTCATCCCGCTGCTGGACACCGTCGGCGACACCGCCGCGTCGGTCGAGGCCGTCAACACCCTGGTCTTCGCCCCCGGCGGCCGCCGCCACGGCGACAACACCGACATCCCCGGCATCGTCGCGGCGCTGCGCGAGCGCGGTGTCGAGCGCGTCCCGCACGCCGCGGTGCTGGGCGCCGGTGCCACCGCCTCCTCGGCGCTGGCCGCCCTCGCCCGGATCTGCTCCGGTGAGGTCACCGTGTACGTCCGCAGCCGGGAGCGGGCCGAGGAGATGCGCGGCTGGGGCGAGCGGCTCGGGGTGCCCTTGACGGCCGCCGCCTGGGCGGACGCGGCACGGGCGCTGACCGCGCCCCTGGTGATCGCCACTACCCCGGCCGGTGCCGCCGACGCGCTGGCCGGCGCGGTGCCCGAGCGGCCCGGCACCCTCTTCGACGTCCTGTACGACCCCTGGCCGACCCCGCTGGCCGCCGCCTGGGCGGCCCGCGGCGGGGCGGTCGTCGGCGGCCTGGACCTCCTGGTCCACCAGGCCGTGCTCCAGGTCGAGATGATGACCGGCCGCGCCCCCGCCCCGCTGGCCGCGATGCGCGCCGCGGGCGAGGCGGCCCTGGCGGCCCGCGGCGCCTGACCGGCGGGACGCGGCCGTGCCCGGTTCGGCGCCCGACCTGACACAACCGTTCCGTCTGCTGGACGGTCGGCCGATCCCGCCGCGCGGACGTGGGAGGATCGGCAGCGAGGACGTAGGGCCCGGATTGAGGAGCACCGTTGAGCAGGTTGCGCTGGCTGACCGCGGGGGAGTCGCACGGTCCCGCACTGGTGGCGACGCTGGAGGGGCTGCCCTACGGCGTGCCGATCACCACCGACATGGTGGCGGACGCGCTCGCGCGGCGGCGGCTGGGGTATGGGCGTGGCGCCCGGATGAAGTTCGAGCGTGACGAGGTCACCTTCATCGGCGGCGTGCGGCACGGCCTGACCCTCGGCTCCCCGGTCGCCGTCATGATCGGGAACACCGAGTGGCCCAAGTGGGAGAAGGTCATGGCGGCCGACCCGGTGGACGAGGCCGAGCTCGCCGAGCTGGCCCGCAACGCGCCGCTGACCCGGCCGAGGCCCGGCCACGCGGACCTGGCCGGGATGCAGAAGTACGGCGTGGGCGACGCCCGCCCCATCCTGGAGCGGGCCTCCGCGCGGGAGACGGCGGCCCGGGTCGCGCTGGGCACGGTGGCGCGCTCCTACCTGCGGGAGACGGCCGGCGTCGAGATCGTCAGCCATGTCGTCGAGCTGGGCGGCGCCAAGGCCCCGGCCGGGCTGCTGCCGGAGCCCGGCGACGTGGCGCGGCTGGACGCCGACCCGGTCCGCTGCCTGGACCCGGAGGCGAGCGAGGCGATGGTCGCTGTGATCGACCAGGCCCACAAGGACGGCGACACCCTGGGCGGTGTCGTCGAGGTCGTCGCCCACGGCGTGCCGGTCGGACTGGGCTCCCATGTCCACTGGGACCGCCGCCTGGACGCCCGGCTGGCCGCCGCCCTGATGGGCATCCAGGCCATCAAGGGCGTGGAGCTCGGCGACGGCTTCGAGCTGGCCCGGGTGCCCGGCTCGCAGGCGCACGACGAGATCCTTCCCGGCGAGGACGGGATCCGCCGTGCCTCGGGCCGCTCCGGCGGCACCGAGGGCGGGCTGTCCACCGGCGAGCTGCTGCGGGTGCGGGCCGCGATGAAGCCCATCGCGACCGTGCCGCGCGCGCTGGCCACCGTGGACGTCACCACCGGCGAGGCCACCCGCGCCCACCACCAGCGCTCGGACGTGTGCGCGGTACCGGCGGCCGGCATCGTCGCCGAGGCGATGGTCGCGCTCGTCCTGGCCGACGCGGTCGCCGAGAAGTTCGGCGGTGACAGCGTCGCCGAGACCCGCCGCAACGTGACCGGCTACCTGGACAACCTGGAGATCCGGTGACCACTCCGGCCGTCGTACTGGTGGGTCCGCCCGGCGCGGGCAAGACCACCGTGGGCACCGTCCTGGCCCGGCGGCTCGGCGTCACCCTGCGGGACACCGACGCCGACATCGAGGCCGCCGCGGGCAGGCCGATCCCCGACATCTTCGTCCAGGACGGCGAGGGACACTTCCGGGAACTGGAGCGGCGGGCCGTGCGCGCCGCCGTCACCGGGCACGACGGGGTGGTCTCGCTCGGCGGCGGGGCGGTGCTGGACGCGGACACCCGCGCCCTGCTGGCCGGTCTGCCCGTGGTCTTCCTGGACGTGTCGCTCGCGGACGCGGTCCGGCGGGTCGGCCTGGACGCCCCGCGCCCGCTGCTGGCGGTCAACCCCCGGCAGCAGTGGCGCACCCTGATGGAACAGCGCCGCCCGCTGTACACCGAGGTGGCCCGCGCGACCGTCACCACCGCCGACCGCGACCCCGAGGAGGTCGCGCAGGCGGTCCTGGACGCACTCGAGCTGAAGGAAACATGACTACCGCATCTCCCTCCCGGCCCCCCGTCCGCATCACCGTCGGCGGCACCGCGGGCACCGCGCCGTACGACGTCCTCGTCGGACGGCAGCTGCTGGGCGAGCTCCCGGACCTGGTGGGCACCGCCGCCCGGCGGGTCGCCGTGATCCACCCCGAGGCGCTGACCGAGACCGGCGAGGCGATCCGGGAGGACCTGGCCGGGCAGGGCTTCGAGGCCATCGCCATCCAGGTGCCCAACGCCGAGGAGGCCAAGACCGCCGAGGTCGCCGCCTACTGCTGGAAGGCGCTGGGCACCTCCGGCTTCACCCGCACCGACGTCGTCGTCGGCGTCGGCGGGGGAGCCACCACCGACCTGGCGGGCTTCGTGGCCGCCAGCTGGCTGCGCGGAGTGCGCTGGATCGCGGTGCCCACCACCGTGCTGGGCATGGTGGACGCCGCGGTCGGCGGCAAGACCGGCATCAACACCGCCGAGGGCAAGAACCTCGTCGGCGCCTTCCACCCGCCGGCGGGTGTGCTGTGCGATCTGGCGGCGCTGGAGTCCCTGCCGCCGCACGACTACGTCAGCGGGCTCGCCGAGGTCATCAAGGCGGGCTTCATCGCCGACCCGGCCATCCTCGACCTGATCGAGGCCGATCCCGGAGCGGCCCGCACACCGGCCGGCCCGCACACCGCCGAACTGATCGAGCGCTCCATCCGGGTGAAGGCCGAGGTCGTCTCCGCGGACCTGAAGGAGTCGGGCCTGCGGGAGATCCTCAACTACGGCCACACCCTCGCCCACGCCATCGAGAAGAACGAGCGCTACGAATGGCGGCACGGCGCCGCCGTCTCCGTCGGCATGGTCTTCGCCGCCGAACTCGGCCGGATCGCCGGCCGGCTGGACGACGCCACCGCCGACCGCCACCGCGCGATCCTCACCTCCGTCGGGCTGCCCGTCACCTACCGCGGCGACCAGTGGCCGAGGCTGCTGGAGACGATGCGGGTGGACAAGAAGACCCGCGGCGACCGGCTGCGCTTCATCGTCCTGGACGGCCTGGCCAAGCCCACCGTCCTGGAGGGGCCGGACCCGGCGATGCTGCTCGCGGCGCACGCGGAGATCGCGGCCTGAGCTTCTCCGCGGGCGGGTGTCCCGGACGGCCGGGCACTCCACCGTCTCCCCGGCCGTTCACACTGGACCGGCCGGGGGAGGTACGGTTCGGTACCGGCAGACACACCGGAGACACGGTGACACCCGGCCAGGGCCCGACCGGGCCCGCGCGGGACACCCGCACGGAAACGGAGTTGGGACCGGATGCAGCAGTACGGGACGCAGCCGCCCGTCCCGCCCCCGGGCTCTCCCCGGGGGCGTCCCCAGGGCCACCCCCCGCATCCCCAGGCGCAGCCGCGGTCCGCCGTCCCGCCGGGCTGGGGCGCTCCCCACCAGGCCCCGCCTCCGCAGGCCCCGCCGCGACAGGCACCGGCCGCGCCCGTCTCCCCGCCGCCTCCGGCACCACCCCAGGCCCCGGAACCCACCGGGCATGTCCAGCTGCCGCCGGGCGGGCCGGTGCAGCTGTCGGGCGTTCCCGACCCGTCCGCCGGACCGGTCACGGTGGAGGCCGCGCACACCGCCGCCGTCGCCGTCCTGCTCATCGGCCCGGCGGGCGCGGGCAAGACCACCGTCGCCCGGTACTGGGCCGACCACCGGCGGGTGCCCACCGCGCACATCAGCCTGGACGACGTCCGCGAGTGGGTCCGCTCCGGTTTCGCCAATCCGCAGTCCGGCTGGAACGAGCACTCCGAGGCGCAGTACCGGCTGGCCCGCCGCACCTGCGGTTTCGCCGCCCGGAACTTCCTGGCCAACGGCATCTCCTGCATCCTGGACGACGCCGTCTTCCCCGACCGGCCGGTCGTCGGCCTCGGCGGCTGGAAGCGGCACGTCGGCCCCGGGCTGATCCCGGTCGTGCTGCTGCCCGGTCTGGAGGTCGTCCTGGAGCGCAACGCCGAGCGCGCGGGCAACCGCAGGCTGTCCGACGAGGAGGTGGCCCACATCCACGGGCGGATGGCCGGCTGGTACGGCTCCGGACTGCCGATCATCGACAACTCGCGTCAGGACGTGGCGACCACCGCCCGGCTGCTGGACGAGGCGGTGGCCCGCAGCCTCACCAGCCCGCCCAGCTGGTGACTCCGCCGCGCCGTGCGGCCGGTGCCCGGCGGGCACGGCATGGAGCCGCGGCGCGGCGGGTGAGGGGACGCGGTACGGCGGGTGAGGGGACACGGCACCGCCCGACCGGACGCCCGACCGGACGCCCGGCCGGACGTGTCGGCGCGGTCGGCGCCCGCCGTCCTGCGTAGGCTCGAAGCCATGTCCGAGGTGCACCTGGCCCGCCGTGCGCGACTGCGCGAGCGGTGCGCGGCGGCGGGCAGTGAGGCCGTCCTGGTCTCGCGGCCCGCCAACATCCGCTATCTGACCGGCCGTGCCGTCCCCGGCGCGGTGCTGCTGCTCGGCGCGGACGGCCGCGACACGCTGCTGAGCCCGCCGGGAGCCGGTACCGGCACCGGAGCGGAACCACCGGGTGACACCACCGATCCGCTGCACTGCCTGGCCCTGTCCGGGTACGCCCCGGGGCGTACCGCCGATCCGGCCGCGGCGGCCGCCGAGGTGGCCGCCGCGGCGGGAGCGAGGGTGCTGGCGGTGGAGGAGCACGATCTGACCGTGGCCCGGCACCGGGCCCTGGCCGCGGCCGCGCCGCGGCTGCGCCTGGCGGACCTGGACCGCGCGGTGGAGCAGCAGCGCCTGGTCAAGGACGCCGAGGAGCTGGCGGCGCTGCGGATCGCCGCCGAGATCACCGACCACGCCCTCGGCGAACTGCTGGAGTCCATCCTGGTCGGCCGCACCGAGCGCCATCTGGCGCTGGAGCTGGAACGGCGGCTGACGGACCACGGCGCCGACGGCCCGGCCTTCCCGACCTGTGTCGCCACGGGCGGCAACTCCGGGCTGGCCGGCCACCGCCCCACCGACCGGCGGGTGGCGGAGGGCGACTTCCTGACCGTGTGCCTGGGCGCCGTCTACCGGGGCTACCGCTGCCGCATCGGCCGCACCTTCGTGGTCGGCCCCGCCCCGGCCGACTGGCAGGTGGAGCTGTACGAGCTGGTCTTCGCGGCCCAGCGCGCCGGGCGGGAGGCGCTGGTCCCCGGCGCGGAGTACCGCCGGGTGGACCGGGCGGCCCGCCAGCGGCTGGCGGCGGCCGGGTACGGTGAGACGCTGGAGCCGTACACGGGCCGCGGGGTGGGGCTGGAAATCGGCGAGGACCCGCAGTTGTCGCCCGCGGCCATGGGTAAACTGGACGCTTGTGTGCCGGTCACCGTCGAACCGGGGGTCCACCTCCCGGGACGGGGCGGCGTCCGGATCGACGACACGCTCGTCGTCCGCCCTCAGGCGGACGGCGGACCCGAGCTACTCACCATCACGACCAAGGAGCTGCTCGCCCTCTGATCGGGCACACGATTGGAAGGCCGCCGCTCCGCGGTCTTCCGCAGCAGCAGTCTCAGGAGATTCCGCGACCGTGGCCACCACGAACGACCTCAAGAACGGCATGGTGCTCAAACTCGACGGAGGCCAGCTCTGGTCCGTAGTCGAGTTCCAGCACGTCAAGCCCGGCAAGGGCGGCGCCTTCGTGCGCACCAAGCTCAAGAACGTCCTGTCGGGCAAGGTGGTGGACAAGACCTTCAACGCCGGCACCAAGGTCGACACGGCCACCGTCGACCGGCGCGGCATGCAGTTCTCGTACAAGGACGGCGCCGACTTCGTCTTCATGGACACCCAGACGTTCGACCAGCTCCAGGTCAGCCCGGAGGTCGTGGGCGACGCCGCCAACTACCTGCTGGAGGGCCAGGACTGCACGGTGGCCATCTACGAGGACAACCCGCTGTACATCGAGCTCCCGGCCGCCGTCGAGCTGACCGTCGAGTACACCGAGCCGGGTGTCCAGGGCGACCGCTCCACCGGCGGCACCAAGCCCGCCAAGCTGGAGACCGGCTACGAGATCGGAGTGCCGCTCTTCATCACCACCGGGGAGAAGATCAAGGTCGACACCCGCTCCGGCGAGTACCTCGGCCGGGTGAACAGCTAACCGTGGCTGCCCGTACCAAGGCCCGCAAACGCGCCTTCCAGATCCTGTTCGAGGCCGATCAGCGCGACAGCGCCGTGACGGCCGTGCTGGCGGACTGGCTCCGGCACGCGCGGACCGACAACCGCCAGCCGCCGGTCGGCGAGTACACGATGCAACTGGTCGAGGGGTACGCGGAGCACGCGGGCCGGATCGACGAGCTGCTCGAGAGTCACTCCGTCGGCTGGTCCCTCGACCGGATGCCCGCCGTGGACCGCAATCTCCTGCGGCTCGGCGCGTACGAACTGATCTGGGAGGACGAGGTGCCCGACGCGGTGGTGATCGACGAGGCGGTACAGCTCGCCAGGGAGTTCTCCACGGACGATTCCCCTTCCTTCGTCAACGGCCTGCTGGGCCGGCTGAAGGAGCTCAAGCCGACGCTGCGCTGAGGCCGCGCGGGAGCGTACGGCCGCACGGCGGACGCACGGAGGCGGGGGCCGGGACACATCGTGTCCCGGCCCCCGCCTCTTTCTTTACCGCACCGGTCCGCCGCGGGCCGCGCGTGTCCGGCCCGAGCGGTGGCGATACGTTTCTGCGGTGTGTTCGGCGCGGCGGCCCCTGGACCGCCGCGCCCGGGCCTCAGGCCTCCTCGTGCTGGACCGCGCGGCGCGCGTCGGCGTCCAGCACACCCCAGCTGATGAGCTGCTCGGTCAGCACGGACGGCGACTGGTCGTAGATGACGGCCAGGGTGCGCAGGTCGTCCTGGCGGATCGACAGCACCTTGCCGTTGTAGTCACCGCGCTGGCTCTGGATGGTGGCGGCGTACCGCTGCAGCGGTCCGGCCTTCTCGGACGGAACGTGTGCCAGCCGCTCCAGGTCCAGGACGAGCTTCGGCGGAGGCTCGGCGGCGCCGCCCGGCGTGCTGCCCGGCAGCAGTTCCTGCACCGGGACGCCGTAGAAGTCCGCCAGCTCGGCGAGGCGCTGCACGGTCACCGCACGGTCACCGCGTTCGTACGAGCCGACCACGACCGCCTTCCAGCGGCCCTGGGACTTCTCCTCCACGCCGTGGAGGGAGAGGCCCTGCTGGGTGCGGATGGCGCGGAGCTTGGCTCCGAGCTGTTTGGCGTATTCGCTGGACATATGGCTCCCCGGGGGACGTCTTCGTAACTCACTGTGATGTTACGCAGCGTAATGTCCGCCGTCAAGCCGAACCGGCCATACCGGGGGGCCGGTCGGGTGCGGAGGCAGTACGAGGGCGCCCGCCGGAGGTGCCCCGGCCGGACCCTGATACCGTTGACGGCGCACCATCCGGCGTCCTTTAAGACCCGTCCCGTGAGGCGGGGAAGGAGGTCCTCTTTCCATGGACGTTCCCACGAACGCCCCCACGAACGTTCCCGCGAACGGCGACAGCGGCCGTGACGGCGGCACGTCCGGCACCGCGGACGCCCCCGGCACGGGCGCCCCGGCGCGCTCCGTGCTGGAGGCACCGGACATCGCCCGGGTCCTGACCCGCATCGCCCACGAGATCGTCGAACGCGCCAAGGGCGCCGACGACGTGGTGCTCCTCGGCATCCCCACCCGCGGCACGCATCTGGCCCGGCGGCTGGGCGCGAAGCTGACGGAGATCACCGGCAGACCGCTGCCGGTCGGTTCCCTCGACATCACCATGTACCGCGACGACCTGCGCATGCGCCCGGCCCGCGCCCTGGCCCACACGGAGATCCCCGGTGAGGGCATCGACGGGCGGCTCGTCGTCCTCGTCGACGACGTGCTCTTCTCCGGGCGCACCATCCGGGCCGCGCTCGACGCGCTGAACGACATCGGCCGACCGCGCGCCGTGCAGCTCGCCGTCCTCGTCGACCGCGGCCACCGCGAGCTGCCGATCCGCGCAGACTACGTCGGCAAGAACCTCCCCACGTCGCTGCGGGAGACGGTCCGGGTCCGGCTCACCGAGGAGGACGGCCGCGACGGCGTGCTCCTGGGCGTCCGGGAGACCGCCCAGTCCGGCGAGCGGTAGCGCCACCGCCCGTTCCGCGCCCCGCCCCGGCCGGGTCCCTCCCGCCCGGGCCCGCTCCGGCGGAATCCGCCCGGGCCGCCCCGTACCGCCCCGCGCCCGCGCGCGGCCGCGGCCCGCCCCGCCTCTCAGCCACGGAAGGCAACAGATGCAGCGCCATCTCATCTCGGCCGCCGACCTCACCCGCGACGACGCCGTTCTGATCCTGGACACCGCCGAGGAGCTGGCCCGGGTCGCCGACCGGCCGATCAAGAAACTGCCGACCCTGCGCGGCCGCACGGTCGTCAACCTCTTCTTCGAGGACTCCACCCGCACCCGGATCTCGTTCGAGGCCGCCGCCAAGCGGCTCTCCGCCGATGTCATCAACTTCTCCGCCAAGGGCTCGTCGGTTTCCAAGGGCGAGTCGCTCAAGGACACCGCGGCGACCCTGGAGGCGATGGGCGCCGACGCCGTCGTCATCCGCCACCACGACTCCGGTGCCCCGCACCGGCTGGCCACCTCGGGCTGGATCGGCGGCTCGGTGGTCAACGCCGGGGACGGCACCCACGAGCACCCCACCCAGGCGCTGCTGGACGCCTTCACGCTGCGCCGCCGCCTGGTCGGCGGACCCGGCGGGGGAGCGGGACAGGACCTGGCCGGCCGCCGGGTCACCGTCGTCGGCGACATCCTGCACAGCCGCGTCGCCCGCTCCAACGTGCACCTGCTCACCACGCTCGGCGCCGAGGTGACCCTGGTCGCCCCGCCGACCCTGGTGCCGATCGGGGTGGAGAGCTGGCCGTGCGAGGTCTCCTACGACCTGGACGCCGTCCTGCCCAAGTCCGACGCCGTGATGATGCTGCGGGTCCAGCGCGAGCGGATGAGCGCCGCCTTCTTCCCCACCGAGCGCGAGTACTCCCGCCGCTACGGCCTGGACGGCCGGCGCATGGCGCGGATGCCCGAGCACGCGGTCGTGATGCACCCCGGCCCGATGAACCGCGGCATGGAGATCACCGCCGAGGTCGCCGACTCCGGCCGCTGCACCGCGGTGGAGCAGGTCGGCAACGGCGTCAGCATCCGGATGGCCGTGCTGTACCTGCTGCTGAGCGGCGCCGGACCCGCCGGGCCCGCCGACGCCCCGGCCCCCGCCACCACCCGTTCCCCCGAGGAGAGCAAGTGACCGACAGCACCTATCTGATCCGCGGCGCGCGGATTCTCGGCGGTGAGACCGCGGACGTACGGATCGCGGACGGGACCATCAGCGAGGTGGGCACCTCGCTGGCCGCCGGCGGGGCCACCGTGGTCGAGGCCGCCGGGCGGATCCTGCTGCCGGGCCTGGTGGACCTGCACACCCATCTGCGCGAGCCCGGCCGGGAGGACTCCGAGACGGTCCTGACCGGCACCCGGGCCGCCGCTGCCGGCGGCTACACCGCCGTCCACGCCATGGCCAACACCTTCCCCGTCGCCGACACCGCCGGCGTGGTCGAGCAGGTCTGGCGGCTGGGGAGGGAGTCCGGCTACTGCGACGTGCAGCCCGTCGGCGCCGTCACCGTCGGACTGGAGGGCAAGCAGCTCGCCGAGCTGGGCGCGATGCACGACTCGGCCGCCTCGGTGCGGGTCTTCTCCGACGACGGCAAGTGCGTGGACGACGCGGTGATCATGCGCCGGGCGCTGGAGTACGTCAAGGCGTTCGACGGCGTCATCGCCCAGCACGCCCAGGAGCCCCGGCTCACCGAGGGCGCGCAGATGAACGAGGGCACCGTCTCCGCCGAGCTGGGCCTGGGCGGCTGGCCCGCCGTCGCCGAGGAGTCGATCATCGCCCGCGACGTGCTGCTGGCCGCGCACGTCGGCTCGCGGGTGCACATCTGCCACCTGTCCACCGCCGGGTCGGTGGAGATCGTGCGCTGGGCCAAGTCCAAGGGCTGGCACGTCACCGCCGAGGTCACCCCGCACCACCTGCTGCTCACCGACGAGCTGGTGCGCTCCTACGACCCGGTCTACAAGGTGAACCCGCCGCTGCGCACCGAGGCGGACGTCACCGCCCTGCGCGAGGCGCTGGCGGACGGCACGATCGACTGCGTCGCCACCGACCACGCCCCGCACCCGCACGAGGACAAGGACTGCGAGTGGGGTGCCGCCGCCATGGGCATGGTCGGCCTGGAGACCGCCCTGTCCGTCGTCCAGCACACCATGGTGGAGACCGGGCTGCTGGACTGGGCGGGCGTCGCCGACCGGATGTCCTTCCGGCCCGCCGCCATCGGCCGGCTGGCCGGCCACGGGCGGCCCGTCTCGGCTGGTGAGCCCGCCAACCTCGTCCTGGTCGATCCGGCCTACCGTGGAACGGTGGATTCCGCGCACTTCGCCTCCCGCAGCCGCAACACCCCCTACCAGGGCCGCGAGCTGCCGGGCCGGGTCACACACACCTTCCTGCGGGGCAGGGCGACGGTCATGGACGGAGAACTCGTATGAACCCCTCACAGGCGGCCCTCGCCGCCCGGTACACCGCCGCCCCCGAGTCCCAGCAGGTGACCGACCTGGCCTCCCGCATCGCCTGGGTGGTCGGACTCGCGCTGGTCGTCGCCCTGCTGTACTGGCTGATGCGGGAGGGCTGGAAGTGGCGGGCGGTGCTCCAGTCCGACCTGCCCGAGCTGCCGCAGGCCCCCGCCGGACGGGGCGAGCCGAGGCTGGTCATGACCGGCCGCTACCACGGCTCCACCACCGCCGGGCAGTGGCTCGACCGGATCGTCGCCCACGGCCTGGGCACCCGCAGCCGTGCCGAGCTCACCCTCACCGAACAGGGCGTCGACGTGGTGCGGCCCGGAGCGGCGAGCTTCTTCATCCCCGCCGGACGGCTGCGCGGCGCCCGGCTCGACAAGGGCATCGCGGGCAAGGTCCTCACCGAGGACGGCCTGCTGGTGATCACCTGGGAGCACGGCGGGCGGCTGCTCGACTCCGGTTTCCGCTCCGACCGCTCCGCGGAGCACACCGCCTGGCGGGACGCGCTGCGGGCGATGTCCGCCCCGGAGCCCGCCGGCACCGCGGACGACCCCCACGGCACCACCGACGCTGCCGCCACCACGCACCACGGGGCCGCACCCTCCCGGGGGACGGCCCCCGGCAACCCCGAGAAAGGCGCACGATGACGACCTCCACCCGGAAAGCCGCCAGGGTGCCCGCCGTACTCGTCCTGGAGGACGGCCGCACCTTCCGCGGCCGGGCCTACGGAGCCGTGGGCGAGACCCTCGGCGAGGCCGTGTTCTCCACCGGCATGACCGGCTACCAGGAGACCCTGACCGACCCGTCCTACCACCGCCAGGTGGTCGTCATGACCGCCCCGCACATCGGCAACACCGGCGTCAACGACGAGGACCCGGAGTCGAAGCGCATCTGGGTGGCCGGCTACGTCGTACGCGACCCCGCCCGCGTCCCCTCCAACTGGCGCTCGGTGCGCACCCTGGACGAGGAGCTGGCCGCCCAGGGCGTCGTCGGCATCAGCGGTGTCGACACCCGTGCGCTCACCCGCCATCTGCGCGAGCGCGGCGCGATGCGGGTCGGCATCTTCTCCGGCGACACCGTCACGGACGAGGCCGCCATGCTGGCGAAGGTGAGGTCCGCGCCGGAGATGACCGGCGCCGACCTCGCCGCCGAGGTCGCCACCGCCGAGCCGTACACCGTCCCCGCGATCGGTGCCAAGCGGCTCACCGTGGCCGCGGTGGACCTGGGCATCAAGGGCATGACCCCGCGCCGGATGGCCGAGCGCGGCATCGAGGTCCACGTCCTGCCCGCCACCGCCACCCTGGAGGAGGTCTACGCGGTCGACCCGGACGGGGTGTTCTTCTCCAACGGCCCCGGGGACCCGGCCACCGCCGACCACCCCGTCTCCGTCATGCGCGGTGTGCTGGAGCGCTCCACCCCGCTGTTCGGGATCTGCTTCGGCAACCAGGTCCTGGGCCGGGCGCTCGGCTTCGGCACCTACAAGCTCAAGTACGGGCACCGCGGCATCAACCAGCCGGTGCAGGACCGCACCACCGGGAAGGTCGAGGTCACCGCGCACAACCACGGCTTCGCCGTGGACGCCCCCCTCGACGCGCCCAGCGACACCCCCTACGGCCGCGCCGAGGTCTCCCACGTCTGCCTCAACGACGGCGTGGTCGAGGGGCTGCGGCTGCTGGACCGCCCCGCGTTCAGCGTCCAGTACCACCCCGAGGCCGCCGCCGGCCCGCACGACGCCGCCTACCTGTTCGACCGGTTCGTCTCCCTGATGGAGGGCCAGCGTGCCTAAGCGCACCGATATCCAGTCCGTCCTGGTCATCGGCTCCGGCCCGATCGTCATCGGGCAGGCCGCCGAGTTCGACTACTCCGGCACCCAGGCGTGCCGCGTCCTCAAGGCCGAGGGCATGCGGGTGATCCTGGTCAACTCCAACCCCGCCACGATCATGACCGACCCGGAGATCGCCGACGCCACCTATGTCGAGCCGATCACCCCGGAGTTCGTCGAGAAGATCGTCGCCAAGGAGCGCCCCGACGCGCTGCTGCCCACCCTGGGCGGTCAGACGGCGCTGAACACCGCGATCTCGCTGCACGAGTCGGGCGTCCTGGAGAAGTACGGCGTGGAGCTGATCGGCGCCAACGTCGCGGCGATCCGCAAGGGCGAGGACCGCGAGCAGTTCAAGGAGGTCGTCGAGGCGGTCCGGGGGAAGATCGGGCACGGCGAGTCCGCCCGCTCGGTCATCTGCCACTCCATGGACGAGGTGCTGGCCGGGGTCGAGGGGCTCGGCGGCTACCCCGTGGTCGTCCGCCCGTCCTTCACCATGGGCGGGGCGGGCTCCGGCTTCGCCCACGACGAGGACGAGCTGCGCCGCATCGCCGGGCAGGGCCTGGCGCTCTCCCCGACCACCGAGGTGCTCCTGGAGGAGTCCATCCTCGGCTGGAAGGAGTACGAGCTGGAGCTGATGCGCGACCGCAACGACAACGTGGTGGTCGTCTGCTCCATCGAGAACCTCGACCCGATGGGCGTGCACACCGGCGACTCCATCACCGTCGCCCCGGCGATGACGCTGACCGACCGCGAGTACCAGGTGCTGCGCGACATCGGCATCGCGGTCATCCGCGAGGTCGGCGTGGACACCGGCGGCTGCAACATCCAGTTCGCCGTCAACCCGGCCGACGGGCGGGTCGTCGTGATCGAGATGAACCCCCGGGTCTCCCGCTCCTCGGCGCTGGCCTCCAAGGCCACCGGCTTCCCGATCGCCAAGATCGCCGCCAGACTGGCGGTGGGCTACACCCTCGACGAGATCCCCAACGACATCACCGAGCAGACCCCGGCCTCCTTCGAGCCCACCCTCGACTATGTGGTGGTCAAGATCCCGCGCTTCGCGTTCGAGAAGTTCCCGGCCGCCGACGCCACCCTCACCACCACCATGAAGTCGGTGGGCGAGGCCATGGCCATCGGCCGCAACTTCCCCGAGGCGCTGAACAAGGCGCTGCGCTCGCTGGAGAAGTCCGGCAGCCAGTTCGACTTCGCCACCCCGGTGGGGGAGCTCGGCGACAAGGACGAGCTGCTGGCCGCGGCCCGCCGCCCCACCGACGGGCGGATCAACACCGTGATGGCCGCCATCCGTGCCGGGGCGAGCCCCGAGGAGGTCCACGCGGCCACCGGGATCGACCCCTGGTTCACCGACCAGCTCTTCCTGATCAAGGAGATCGCCGACGAGCTGGCCGCCGCCGGCCGGCTCGACGCCGAGCTGCTGGCCGAGGCCAAGCGGCACGGCTTCTCCGACACCCAGATCGCCGCGCTGCGGGGGCTGCGCGAGGACGTCGTGCGCGAGGTGCGGCACGCCCTCGGGGTGCGCCCGGTCTACAAGACGGTCGACACCTGCGCCGCCGAGTTCGCCGCGAAGACCCCGTACTTCTACTCCTCCTACGACGAGGAGAGCGAGGTCGCGCCCCGCGAGAAGCCCGCCGTGATCATCCTCGGCTCGGGCCCCAACCGCATCGGCCAGGGCATCGAGTTCGACTACTCCTGCGTCCACGCCTCCTTCGCGCTGCGCGACGCGGGCTACGAGACCGTGATGGTCAACTGCAACCCCGAGACGGTCTCCACCGACTACGACACCTCCGACCGGCTGTACTTCGAGCCGCTCACCCTGGAGGACGTCCTGGAGGTCGTCCGCGCCGAACAGCAGGCCGGCCCCGTGGCGGGTGTGATCGTCCAGCTCGGCGGCCAGACGCCGCTGGGCCTGGCCCAGGCGCTCAAGGACAACGGCGTGTCCGTGGTGGGCACCTCCCCGGAGGCCATCCACCTCGCCGAGGACCGCGGCGCCTTCGGCCGGGTGCTCGCCGAGGCCGGTCTGCCCGCGCCCAAGTACGGCACCGCCTTCTCCTTCGCCGAGGCCAAGGAGATCGCCGCCGGGATCGGCTACCCGGTCATGGTCCGCCCCTCCTACGTGCTGGGCGGCCGCGGCATGGAGATCGTCTACGACGAGTCCTCGCTCGCGGAGTACCTCAAGCGGCACGCCGGCCTGATCTCCGAGCACCCCGTGCTGATCGACCGGTTCCTCGACGACGCCATAGAGATCGACGTCGACGCGCTCTACGACGGCACCGAGCTGTATCTGGGCGGGGTGATGGAGCACATCGAGGAGGCGGGCATCCACTCCGGCGACTCCGCCTGCGCGCTGCCCCCCATCACACTGGGCGGCTTCGACATCAAGCGGCTGCGGACCTCCACCGAGGCCATCGCGCGCGGCGTGGGGGTGCGCGGACTGATCAACATCCAGTTCGCGCTGGCCGGGGACATCCTCTACGTGCTGGAGGCCAACCCGCGCGCCTCCCGCACCGTCCCCTTCACCTCCAAGGCCACCGCCGTCCCGCTGGCCAAGGCCGCCGCCCGGATCTCGCTGGGCGCCACCGTCGCCGAGCTGCGGGAGGAGGGCATGCTGCCGGCCGACGGGGACGGCGGCACCCTGCCGCTGGACGCGCCGATCTCGGTGAAGGAGGCCGTCCTGCCCTGGACCCGCTTCCGGGACGTACACGGCCGCGGCGTGGACACCGTGCTCGGCCCGGAGATGCGCTCCACCGGCGAGGTCATGGGCATCGACACCGTCTTCGGCACCGCCTACGCCAAGTCGCAGGCCGCCGCGTACGGCGCGCTGCCCACCAAGGGCCGGGCCTTCGTCTCGGTCGCCAACCGCGACAAGCGCTCGATGGTCTTCCCGGCCCGTGAGCTTGTCGCCATGGGCTTCGAGCTGCTGGCCACCTCCGGCACCGCCGAGGTGCTGCGCCGCAACGGCATCAGTGCCACCGTGGTGCGCAAGCAGAGCGAGGGGGAGGGGCCGAACGGCGAGAAGACCATCGTCCAGCTCGTCCACGACGGCGAGGTCGACCTCATCGTCAACACCCCCTACGGGACCGGCAGCCGGCTGGACGGCTACGAGATCCGCACCGCCGCGGTCGCCCGGGGCATCCCCTGCCTGACCACGGTCCAGGCGCTGGCGGCCGCGGTGCAGGGCGTCGAGGCCCTCACCCGCGGGGACGTGGGGGTGCGCTCCCTGCAGGAGCACGCGGAGCGGCTGACCGCGGCCCGCGAGGGCTGAGGCGGCGAGGGGGACACCGGCTCCGGTGTCCCCCTCGCCGCGAGAGTCCGCACTCCCGACGCCCTGGCGTCCCGACGTCCCGACACGCCGCAGCCCCGCAGCCGAGGAAGACCGCCATGTACGCCCTGCTGTTCGACCTGCTCCTCAAGCGCCTGGATCCCGAGCGGGCGCACCGACTGGCGTTCGCGCTGATCCGGCTGACGGCCCGCGTCCCGGGTCTGCGCGGACTCGTCGCGGCCGTTCTCGCCCCCACCCGGGCGCAACGGAACGCCCTGGCCACCGAGGCCTTCGGCCTGCGCATGCGCGGTCCCTTCGGGCTGGCCGCCGGCTTCGACAAGAACGCCGTCGGCATCGACGGACTGACCATGCTCGGCTTCGACCACGTCGAGATCGGCACCGTCACCGCGCACGCCCAGCCGGGCAACCCGGCGCCCCGGCTGTTCCGCCTGGTCGGCGACCGCGCCCTGGTCAACCGCATGGGCTTCAACAACGACGGCTCCGCCGCCGTGGCCGCCCGCCTCGCCGGGCGCCGCGCCGTCTTCCCCACCACCGTCGGCGTCAACATAGGCAAGACCAAGCTCACCCCCGAGAGCGAGGCCGCGGACGACTACGCGCTCTCCGCCTCCCGACTGGCTCCCCACGCCGACTACCTCGTCGTCAACGTCTCCTCGCCCAACACCCCAGGGCTGCGGAACCTCCAGGCCACCGAGCAGCTGCGCCCGCTGCTGACGGCGGTGCGCGCCGCCGCGGACGCCGCGGTGCCCGGCCGCCGGGTGCCGCTGCTGGTCAAGATCGCCCCCGACCTGGCCGACGAGGACGTCGACGCGGTCGCCGACCTCGCCGTCGAGCTGGGTCTGGACGGCATCATCGCCACCAACACCACCATCGCCCGGGACGGTCTGGGACTGACCGCCGACCGCGCCGAGATCGAGGTCATCGGTGCCGGAGGACTGTCCGGCGCGCCCCTGAGGGACCGTTCCCTGGCGGTGCTGCGGCGACTGTACGCGCGCGTCGGCGACCGCGTCACCCTGGTCGGGGTCGGCGGGGTGCGCACCGCCGACGACGTCTGGGAGCGCGTCCTGGCCGGCGCCACCCTCGTCCAGGGCTACAGCGCCTTCGTCTACGAGGGCCCGGCGTGGTGCCGCCGCGTCCACCGCGGGCTGGCCGCGCGCCTGGCCGCGAGCCCGTACGCCACCCTCGCCGAGGCCGTCGGCGCCGACACCCGGAAGGTGACCCCCTGATGACCGGCACGACTGACACCCCGCCCGGCACGGCGGGCGCGGTGCACCCCGAGCCCTTCGGGGCCCGCCTGCGCCGTGCCCTGGACGACCGCGGCCCGCTGTGCGTCGGCATCGACCCGCACCCCGGGCTGCTGTCCGCCTGGGGACTGGACGACGACGTGGCGGGCCTGGAGCGCTTCACGCGCACGGTCGTGGACGCCCTCGCCGGGCAGGTGGCGGTCCTCAAGCCGCAGTGCGCCTTCTTCGAGCGCTTCGGCTCCCGGGGGATCGCGGTGCTGGAGCGGGCGATCGCCGACGCGCGGTCGGCCGGGGCGCTGGTGCTCACCGACGCCAAGCGCGGCGACATCGGCTCCACCATGGCGGCCTACGCCACCGCCTACCTCGATCCGGGCAGCCCGCTGTTCTCCGACGCGGTGACCGTCAGCCCCTATCTCGGTTTCGGCTCGCTGCGGCCCGCCCTGGACGCGGCCCGGTCGGCCGGTTCGGGTGTCTTCGTGCTGGCGCTCACCTCCAACCCGGAGGGCGCCGAGGTGCAGCGGGCCACGGTCGCGGACGGCGCCTCGGTCGCCCAGACGGTGCTCGGCCACATCGCCCGGGAGAACGCCGGGGCCGCCCCGCTCGGCTCGGTCGGCGCGGTGGTGGGCGCCACCCTGGGGGAGGCCGGCGTCGACCTGGCGGTGAACGGCCCGCTGCTGGCTCCCGGACTCGGGGCGCAGGGAGCCACCGCCGAGGACCTTCCCCGGGTCTTCGGCGCCGCCGTGCGTGATGTCGTGCCGAGCATCAGCCGGGGCGTCCTGGGGCGGGGCCCCTCCCCGGCGGCGCTGCGCGAGGCGGCCGCCCGGGAGACCGGCCGCCTCCGGGCGGTCCTGGGCTGAACCCCGGACCGCCCGGAGACCGTCCCGCGGCGGCCCATGTGCGGCCTCCGCAGGGGGTCTTGGCGCCCCCGAAGCGCCCCGGGAGCCCCTCTCCGGGGCGCTTCGGGGGCAGTGGCCGGGGGAGCGGAGGCCGTGGAACCGGCCTCCCGATGTAGGTATTTGTCCTTGAATGTCCCGGTCGACTTGAGTCTGACCTGGACTTTTCGCTTGTTCTCGCTGACTCTGGCGTCCGGGGCCGCTAGTCTCCGACGAGAGCACCGCGAATTCCGGGGTCTCCCCAGGTCCGGAGGGCCGAGTCTGGTTCTCCCCGGGGCCAGGGGGCCGGGGGACGTGTTGCTCGTTGCCCCGCGGAAGCGGGGCTACTAGGTTCCTCACCGATCATCCGTATCCGACAGTTCGACATCCGAGGTGACGTAGGCGTGGCTCTTCCGCCCCTTACCCCTGAACAGCGCGCAGCCGCGCTCAAGAAGGCCGCCTCGGCTCGCCGGGAGCGCGCCGAGGTCAAGAACCGACTGAAGCACTCCGGCCTCTCGCTCCACGAGGTCATCAAGCAGGGCCAGGAGAACGACGTCATCGGCAAGATGCCGGTCTCAGCCCTCCTGGAGTCCCTGCCCGGCGTCGGCAAGGTCCGGGCCCGCCAGATCATGGAGCGGATCGGCATCTCCGAGAGCCGCCGGGTGCGTGGCCTGGGCTCCAACCAGATCGCCTCTCTCGAGCGCGAGTTCGGCGGCGGTTCCGCCTGACGTTTCCGGGTCACCCCGGGAACCGGGATAATCGCCGTATGAGTGAACGTCCGCGGCTGACCGTGCTCTCCGGCCCCTCCGGGGTCGGCAAGAGCACGGTCGTCGCTCATCTGCGCAAGGTCCATCCCGAGGTCTGGCTCTCGGTCTCCGCCACCACCCGCGGGCCGCGCCCCGGCGAGCGCCACGGTGTCCAGTACTTCTTCGTCGACGACGAGGAGTTCGACAAGCTGGTCGCCAACGGCGAGCTGCTGGAGTGGGCGGAGTTCGCGGGAAACCGCTACGGGACGCCCCGGCGGGCCGTACTGGAGCGGCTGGCGGCGGGCGACCCGGTGCTCCTGGAGATCGACCTCCAGGGCGCGCGGCAGGTGCGCGAGTCGATGCCCGACGCCCGGCTGGTCTTCCTCGCCCCGCCGAGCTGGGACGAGCTGGTCCGCCGGCTCACCGGCCGGGGCACCGAGTCCCCCGAGGTCATCGAGCGGCGGCTGGCGGCGGCCAGGATCGAACTGGCGGCCGAGCCGGAGTTCGACGTCACCCTGGTCAACACCTCCGTCGAGGACGTCAGCCGCGAGCTGCTAGCCTTGATGCAGGTTACGTGATCCCCGTCCGCATGCCCCGGCGTCCTCGCCGGACCGCCGGGACCGGGACACGGGTCACCGCCCGCCCGGCGCACCGGCCCCGGATCACCACCCGTACTGTCCACCGCTGCGGAAGGTAGAGAGTGTCCTCTCCCATTTCCACGCCCGAGGGCATCATCAATCCGCCGATCGATGAGCTGCTCGAAGCCACCGACTCGAAGTACAGCCTGGTGATCTACGCCGCCAAGCGCGCGCGTCAGATCAACGCCTACTACTCGCAGCTCGGTGAGGGCCTGCTGGAGTACGTCGGCCCGCTGGTGGACACCCACGTCCACGAGAAGCCCCTGTCGATCGCGCTCCGCGAGATCAACGCGGGTCTGCTGACCGCCGAGGCGACCGACGCCCCGGCGCAGTAGCCACCCGGCCGCCGCGGTCGGCGGCCGCACCGGCGCGCACCACCGCGCCACGGGCCCGGCAGCCGCGCTGCCGGGCCCGTGGTGTGTCACGGAGGTGGCCGGGACGCGGGGACACCGCGAGGGGAACGCCGCGGGAAGACCCGGCGGGAAGAACGCCGTGCGAGCTCCGGGAGAGGCGAGGATGCACACACCCGACAAGCCCAGGGTGGTCCTGGGGGTCAGCGGCGGCATCGCCGCCTACAAGGCGTGCGAGCTGCTGCGGCGGCTGACCGAGTCCGGCCACGACGTACGGGTGGTGCCGACCGAGTCGGCGCTGAACTTCGTCGGCGAGGCCACCTGGGCGGCGCTGTCCGGGAACCCGGTGGCGACCGGGGTCTGGGAGGACGTCCACGAGGTCCCGCACGTCCGCATCGGCCAGACGGCCGATCTGGTCGTCGTGGCGCCCGCCACCGCCGACACCCTGGCCCGGGCGGCCCACGGGCTCGCCGACGACCTGCTGACGAACACCCTGCTCACCGCCCGCTGCCCGGTGGTCTTCGCGCCCGCCATGCACACCGAGATGTGGGAGCACCCCGCCACCGCCGAGAACGTGGCCACCCTGCGCCGCCGCGGCGCGGTCGTCGTCGAGCCCGCCGTCGGACGGCTGACCGGGGCGGACACCGGGAAGGGGCGGCTGCCCGAGCCCGGCGAGATCCTCGAGGTCTGTCTGCGGGTGCTGGCCCGGGGCGCCGGGGGCGGGCGGGATCTGGCCGGACGCCATGTGGTGGTCAGCGCGGGCGGCACCCGCGAGCCGCTGGACCCGGTGCGCTTCCTGGGCAACCGCTCCTCGGGCCGGCAGGGGTACGCCCTGGCGCGCACCGCGGTGGCGCGCGGCGCCCGGGTCACCCTGGTCGCGGCCAACACCGCGCTGCCCGATCCCGCGGGCGCGGACGTGGTGCGGGTGGGGACGGCCGTACAGCTGCGGGAGGCGGTGCTGAAGGCCGCCGGGGACGCGGACGCGGTGGTGATGGCCGCGGCCGTGGCCGACTTCCGGCCCGCCCGCTACGTCCAGGGGAAGATCAAGAAGCGGGACGGGCAGGACCCGGAGCCGGTCGCCCTGGTCCGCAACCCCGATGTCCTCGCCGAACTCTCCGCGGCCCGGCCCCGCCCCGGGCAGGTGGTCGTCGGCTTCGCCGCCGAGACCGACGACGTCCTGGCCAACGGCCGTGCCAAACTCGCCCGCAAGGGGTGCGACCTGCTGGTCGTCAACGAGGTGGGCGAGGACCGGACGTTCGGCTCGGCGGAGAACGAGGCCGTCCTGCTGGGTGCCGACGGCCGCGAGACACCCGTGCCGCACGGCCCCAAGGAGGCCCTGGCCGACACGGTGTGGGACGAGGTCGTCCGCATGCTGAACCCCGGGTGACCTCCGGAAACCGCCGGGAACCGCTCTGACCTGCTCGTACTGTCTTTTCCGGCGGCTTTCGGGGCTCCCGTCCGGAGCGTACGGCACGGTGCGGATGTGTCGGAGTGCGAGACAACCTGGCCGAACCGTGAGGACCTGCGGATAAACTGACGGCGGACCGCGCCCGGGTGCCGGTCCGCCCGAACACAGTCAGCAGCCGCTGCAACCCCAGGGAGCGATGTGTCCCGCCGCCTGTTCACCTCGGAGTCCGTGACCGAGGGCCACCCCGACAAGATCGCCGACCAGATCAGCGACACCATCCTCGACGCCCTCCTGGCGCAGGACCCGACCTCCCGGGTCGCCGTGGAGACGCTGATCACCACCGGCCTGGTGCACGTGGCCGGTGAGGTGACCACCGCGGCGTACGCGGACATCCCCACCCTGGTGCGGGAGAAGGTCCTCGCCATCGGCTACGACTCCTCCAAGAAGGGCTTCGACGGCGCCTCCTGCGGGGTGTCGGTGTCCATCGGCGCGCAGTCCCCGGACATCGCCCAGGGCGTGGACACCGCGTACGAGCAGCGCGTCGAGGGAGATCAGGACGAGCTGGACCGGCAGGGCGCCGGCGACCAGGGCCTGATGTTCGGCTACGCCTGCGACGAGACCCCCGAGCTGATGCCGCTGCCGATCCATCTGGCGCACCGGCTCTCGAAGCGGCTGACCGAGGTCCGCAAGAACGGCACCATCCCCTACCTGCGCCCGGACGGCAAGACGCAGGTGACCGTCGAGTACCACGGCGACAAGGCCGTCCGGCTGGACACCGTGGTGGTCTCCTCCCAGCACGCCTCGGACATCGACCTGGACTCGCTGCTGGCCCCGGACATCCGCGAGTTCGTCGTCGAGCACGTCCTGGCCCAGCTGGTGGAGGACGGGATCAAGCTGGACACCGACGGCTACCGGCTGCTGGTCAACCCCACCGGCCGGTTCGAGATCGGTGGCCCGATGGGCGACGCGGGCCTGACCGGCCGGAAGATCATCATCGACACCTACGGCGGCATGGCCCGCCACGGCGGCGGCGCGTTCTCCGGCAAGGACCCCTCCAAGGTGGACCGCTCGGCTGCCTACGCGATGCGCTGGGTGGCCAAGAACGTGGTGGCCGCCGGGCTGGCCTCGCGGTGCGAGGTGCAGGTGGCGTACGCGATCGGCAAGGCCGAGCCGGTGGGCCTGTTCGTGGAGACCTTCGGCACCCACACCGTCGAGGTGGAGAAGATCGAGCAGGCCATCTCCGAGGTCTTCGACCTGCGCCCGGCCGCCCTCATCCGCGACCTGGACCTGCTGCGCCCGATCTACGCCCAGACGGCCGCCTACGGCCACTTCGGCCGCGAGCTGCCCGACTTCACCTGGGAGCGCACCGACCGCACCGACGCGCTCCGCAAGGCCGCCGGGCTGTAGTCCCGGGAGCTCTCCGGCGCCACCGACACGGTCCGGCTCCCGCCCCGGGGTTGTCGTCCGGCCGCGGGAACCGGACCGTGTCGGTGGCTTCTGGTAGGACTGAAGGCTGTGAGCAGCGAGAACGGTCGGCCGGACGACACCCCGGGGCAGGAGCCGCCGGGGAGTGAGCAGCTCGCGCTGATCCGGGAGACCGTCCGCCGGGCCAGGCCGTCCCGGGCCCGGCCGCGCACCTGGCGCGGGGCCGAGCTCGCCGAGCGCGACCCGGTCGCCCGGGTCCTGGTCGACAAGGGGCTGCTCCACCTCGACCGCCTCTTCGACTACGCGGTCCCCGCCGCCATGGACGCCGAGGCCCGGCCCGGGGTGCGGGTGCGGGTCCGTTTCGGGGCGGGGGAGCGCGGCGGGCGCCGCGAGGGCGGCGGCCTGGTCAACGGCTTCATCGTCGAGCGCCGCGCGGAATCCGACTTCCCCGGCGTCCTGGCCCCCATCGCCCAGGTGCTCTCCCCGGAGCCGGTCCTCACCCCCGGTCTGCTGGCCCTGTGCCGGGCCGTCGCCGACCGCTACGCCGGGGCGCTGGCCGACGTCGTCCAGCTGGCCGTGCCCCCCCGTATGGCCCGCGCCGAGCGGACGGCCGGACAGGCCGCCGGACGGACCGGGCCGGACGGCGCGGCGGCGGCCGGCGTTCCGCGCCCCTCGCCCCCCGCCCCGGGCGGCTGGGCCCGCTACCCGGCCGGGCCCGGCTATCTGCGGGCCCTGGCCGCCGGCGAGTCCCCCCGCGCGGTGTGGACGGCGCTGCCCGGCCCGCACTGGCCCGAGGAGCTGGCCCGGGCGCTGGCCGCGACCCTGGCCGCCGGCCGCGGCGTGCTCGCCGTACTGCCCGACGGGCGGGCCGCCGCCCGGGTGGACGCCGCCCTGGCCGCCCTCGTCGGCACCGGGCACCACGTACTGCTCACCGCCGACGCCGGGCCCGAGGCCCGTTACCGCCGCTGGCTCGCCGTCAGCCGTGGCACGGTGCGCGGTGTGGTCGGCACCCGCGCCGCGATGTTCGCGCCCGTGCGCGACCTCGGGCTCGCCGCGATCTGGGAGGACGGGGACGCCGGGCACCGCGATCCCCACGAGCCGATGCCGCACGCCCGCGAGGTGCTGCTGCTGCGCGCCGCCCGGGAGGGGTGCGGCTTCCTGCTGGGCGCGCACGGCTGCACCGTGGAGGCCGCGCAGCTCGTCGAGACCGGCTGGGCCCGCCCGCTGGCCGCCGACCGGGACGCGGTGCGCGCGGCGGCACCGCTGGTGCGCACCGTCGGCGACGGGGACGAGGCGCGCGATCCCGCCGCGCGTGCCGCCCGGCTGCCCTCCCTCGCCTGGGAGACCGTCCGCGACGCCCTCGGACGCGGCCCGGTGCTCGTCCAGGTGCCGCGCCGCGGCTATGTGCCGAAGCTGGCGTGCGCGCGCTGCCGGGAGCCCGCCCGCTGCGCCCACTGCGCGGGTCCGCTGGCGGCCACCGGCGAGCGGACCCCGCCCGGCTGCGGCTGGTGCGGACGCGCCGTGCCGGAGTGGACGTGCCCGGAGTGCGGCGGCACCCGGCTGCGCGGCCAGGTCTTCGGGGCCCGGCGCACCGCCGAGGAGCTGGGCCGGGCCTTCCCGGCCGTCCCCGTGCGCACCTCCGGACGCGACCACGTCCTGGCGTCGGTGCCCGACCGGCCCGCCCTGGTGGTCAGCACCCCGGGCGCGGAGCCGGTGGCCGAGGGGCCGGGATACGCGGCGGCGCTGCTGCTGGACGGCTGGGCGCTGCTGGGCCGCCCCGACCTGCGGGCCGCGGAGGAGGCGCTGCGCCGCTGGCTGGGCGCCGCGGCGCTGGTGCGTCCCCGGTCCGGGGGCGGCACGGTGGTCGTCATGGCCGAGCCGACCCTGCGCCCCGTCCAGGCGCTGGTCCGCTGGGATCCGGCCGGACACGCCCGCCGCGAACTGGCCGAGCGGGCCGAGCTGGGCTTCCCGCCGGTGTCCCGGATGGCCGCGGTGACCGGGCCGCCCGAGGCCGTCGCCGAACTGCTGGAGTCGGCCGACCTGCCGGCCGGCGCCGAGGTGCTGGGGCCGGTGCCGCTGCCGGTGGCCCCGCCCGGGCGCCCCCGGCGCCCGGGCGCTCCCCCGCCGGGGGAGCGGTGGGACCGGGCGCTGGTCAGGGTGCCGCCGGGCAGCGGCGCCGAACTCGCGGCCGCGCTCCGTACCGCCCGGGCGGCCCGGCTCGCCCGCCGTGCGGGCCCGCCCGTGCGGGTCCGTATCGACCCGGAGGACATCGGCTGACGGCGCCGCCGCCCGCGGTCCCGGGCCGTCCGGCGCCGGGGGCCGGAGAGCAGGGCAGCGCCGGGAACGGAGAAAAAGCGTGCCAAGCGCCCGCCTGGCAGTGTGGGACCTGCCAGGCGCCCGGCAGCGGGTCAGCCGTTGCGGGGGCCGGGCAGGGCGTTCGGCCGCGGCTCCGCCGACCGGTCGGACCGGCCCGGCAGGGCCGTGGCACCGTTGGCCACCGGACGGGCGGGCGGCGCGGCGGTGCCCTCACCGCCGGCGCTCCGCCGGGCCGCCGGGTCCTCACCCGTGCCGCCCTCCGCGTCGCCGCCCGTGCCGTGCTGCTGCGCCGCCGTGGTCCGCCGAGTGCCGTAACGGCGGTGGACGGCCTGCTTGGTCACCCCGAGGGCCGAGCCCACCGCGTCCCAGGAGAATCCCAGTGAGCGGTCGAACTCCACCGCCGACGTCACCAGTGACTCCACACTGTCGCGCAGCTCCTGGGCGAGCCGTACGGTGGGTGCCGGGGCCCGGCCGTAGACGACGAAGCCCGCGGACGGGCCCGCACGCCGCGGCCGGTAGACGTTGCCGAGCTGGGACGTGAGGGTGCGCAGCGCGTCCACCTGTCGGCGGACCCGCTCGATGTCCCGCACCAGCAGGTGCAGACTGGCCCGTGTCCGGGCGTCGGGGGTGGCGTGGTCGGCCATTGGAAGCCTCTCGAACCGCGTGGGAGGGACCGGCCGCGTCCGCGGCCCGTTTCGGTCAAGGTGCATTGACCAACGCCGCTCGGCCACCGGGGTCACGCTGCGGGGCTCGCGAACAGCCGTGGGAGCGGTCCACCGCCGGGCGCACGCCCCCGGAGCGCCCCCGGGAGACCGGGCGCTGACGGACCGTAGACTGGTGCGCCGTTCCGCGTACCGTCCGTGTCCCTTGCGGGCCCGGGCCGGTCCCGCCGTCCGCGAGAGGTGTTTCCCCGCCCATGAGGCTCGTCTTCGCCGGTACCCCAGAGGTCGCCGTACCCGCCCTCGACGCCCTGATCGCCTCGGAGCGGCACGAGGTCGCGGCCGTCGTCACCCGGCCCGACGCGCCGGCCGGCCGCGGGCGCCGCACGGTGGCCAGCCCGGTCGCCGAGCGGGCCGAGGAGGCGGGCATCGAGGTCCTCAAGCCCGCCCGCCCCCGGGACGAGGACTTCCTCGCCCGGCTGCGCGAGATCGCCCCGGACTGCTGCCCGGTCGTCGCCTACGGGGCGCTGCTGCCCCGGGCCGCCCTCGACATCCCGCCCCGGGGCTGGGTCAACCTGCACTTCTCGCTGCTGCCCGCCTGGCGCGGCGCGGCCCCCGTCCAGCACGCGATCATGGCCGGGGACGAGGTCACCGGCGCCGCCACCTTCCTGATCGAGGAGGGCCTGGACTCCGGCCCGGTCTACGGGGTGGTCACCGAGGAGATCCGGCCCACCGACACCAGCGGCGACCTGCTGACCCGGCTGGCCTTCGCCGGTGCCGGGCTGCTGGCCGCCACCATGGACGGGATCGAGGACGGCACCCTGCGGGCCGTCCCGCAGCCCGCCGAAGGCGTCAGCCTCGCCCCCAAGATCACCGTCGAGGACGCCCGCGTCGACTGGTCCGCCCCCGCGCTGCGCGTGGACCGGGTGGTGCGCGGCTGTTCGCCCGCCCCCGGCGCCTGGACCGTCTTCCGCGGCGAGCGCCTCAAACTGCGGCAGGTCGCCCTGGCCCCCGACCGTACCGGACTGGCCCCCGGCGAGCTGTCGGCCGGGAAGAACGCCGTGTACGCCGGGACCGGCTCGCACGCCGTGGAGCTGCTGTGGGTCCAGCCGCAGGGGAAGAAGCCGATGGCGGCGGCCGACTGGGCGCGCGGGGTCCGTATCGCGGCGGGCGAGCGGCTGGGCGGGTGACCGGGGAGCGGCCGGACGCGGCGGGCCGGGGACGTAGGCTGGTAGGCCGCGCCCGCCCCGCGGTCCACCGCGCGTCCTCCCGACCCCCAGCCGGAGCACCCCACCCGTGAGCAGTCGGCCCCGCCGTCCCGCCAGGCCCCACCACCGTCCCAACCGCGGCTCGGACTCCCGTCCGGACCGCGGCCCGAACCGCCGCCCCAAGCGGGACCCCGTCCGCGCCCTCGCCTTCGAGGCGCTGCGGGCCGTCGACGAGCGCGGTGCGTACGCCAACCTCGTCCTGCCCCCACTGCTGCGCCAGGCCCGCGAACGGGACGGCCTGGACGGCCGCGACACGGCGCTCGCCACCGAACTGGTCTACGGCACCCTGCGCCGGCAGGGCACCTACGACGCGGTCATCGCGGCCTGCGTGGACCGGCCGCTGCGCGAGGTGGACCCGCCCGTGCTGGACGTCCTCTCGCTCGGTGCCCACCAGTTGCTGGGCACCCGCATCCCCTCCCACGCGGCGGTGAGCGCCACGGTGGAGCTGGCCCGTGCGGTGCTGGGGGAGGGGCGGGCGAAGTTCGTCAACGCCGTGCTGCGCCGGATCGCCGCCGACGACCTGGACGGCTGGCTGCGGAAGGTGGCCCCGCCCTACGAGGAGGACCCCGAGGAGCACCTGGCGGTCGTCCACGCCCACCCCCGCTGGATCGTCTCCGCCCTGTGGGACGCGCTCGGCGGCGGACGCGAGGACATCGAGGCCCTGCTGGCCGCCGACAACGCCCGTCCCGAGGTCACCCTGGCGGCCCGCCCCGGCCGGGCCGCCGCCGCGGAACTGCTGACCGGCGACGCGGCACCGGGCCGCTGGTCGCCGTACGCCGTCCGGCTCGCCGAGGGCGGCGACCCGGGCGGGATCGACGCCGTGCGCGAGGGGCGGGCCGGAGTGCAGGACGAGGGCAGCCAGCTCGTCGCCCTCGCGCTGGCGAACGCCCCGCTGACCGGCGGCGACCGCCGCTGGCTGGACGGCTGCGCCGGACCGGGCGGCAAGGCCGCCCTGCTGGGCGCGCTGGCCGCCGAACGCGGCGCGGCCCTGCTCGCCGCCGAACGGCAGCCGCACCGCGCCCGGCTGGTCGCCCGTGCCCTGGCGGGCAACCCCGGCCCGTACCAGGTGGTCACCGCCGACAGCACCCGCCCGGCCTGGCGGCCCGGCAGCTTCGACCGCGTCCTGGTCGACGTGCCCTGCACCGGTCTCGGTGCGCTGCGCCGCCGCCCCGAGGCCCGCTGGCGCCGCCGCCCGGACGACCTGGACTCCCTCGTGCCGCTCCAGCGGGAACTGCTCACCGAGGCGCTGCGGGCCGCCCGTCCCGGCGGTGTCGTCGGCTACGCCACCTGCTCGCCGCACCCGGCCGAGACCCGGGCCGTCGTCCGGGACGTACTGGCCCGCGAGGGCGCCGAGCCGGTCGACGCCCGCCCGCTGCTGCCGGACATGCCCGGCCTGGGCGAGGGCCCCGACGTCCAGCTGTGGCCGCATCTGCACGGCACCGACGCGATGTACCTCGCCCTGCTGCGCCGGGTCTGACGCCGGTCCGGGCCGCCCGCCGGCCGGTGGCGGGGACGCCGCGCCGGCTACCCCGGCCGCCCCGCCCCCGGACAGGCGGCGCACCGGACCAGTTCGGCGGTGGTGGGCGCCTCCAGGGTGGCCACGATCCGCCCTTCGGCCAGCACCAGCGCCCGGTCCGCCCAGGCGGCGGCGACCGGATCGTGGGTGGCCAGCACCAGGGTCTGGCCGAGGCCGCCGACCAGACCGGCCAGCAGATCGAGCAGCTCGTGGGCGGTGCCCGGATCCAGTGAGCCGGTCGGTTCGTCGGCGAGCAGCACCGCCGGCCGGGCCACCAGCGCCCTGGCGAGAGCGACCCGCTGCCGCTGCCCGGCCGGCAGTTCGCCCGTGCGGCGGGTCAGCAGCCCGGCGGTCCCGGTCCGTTCGAGCACCGCCCGCAGCCACACCCGGTCCGGTGCCTGGCCGGACAGCCGCAGCGGAAGCGTGATGTTGTCCGCGGCGCTCAGCTCCGGGAACAGGCCGCAGGACGGGGATACGAAGCCGATCCGGCGGCGGCGCAGTTCGGTGCGGCGGGTCTCGTCCAGCGAGCCGATCTCGGTGCCCTCGACGAGGACCCTCCCGCCGGTGGGGGTGTCCAGCCCGGCGGCGCAGTGCAGCAGGGTGGTCTTGCCCGCCCCCGAGGGGCCCAGCAGGGCGGTGAACGTCCCCGGCACCGCGGTGAGGGACACCTCCCGCAGCACCCGGACGCCACCGGGATGCACCTTGTCGATCCGCTCCAGCGCCAGGGCGGGCACCCGCCGGGTGGTCAGCCCGCCCTTCTCCCCGCCGCGGGCCCGTTTCACCGGCGGTGGCGCAGCCGGTGGTGGACGATCAGCGCGGCGGCGCATCCCAGGGCGGCCGTCCCGAACCCGGCACCGACGACCGGGCCGAGGCCGGCGGAGGCGGCCACGGAGCTGCCGACCGCGCTGACCAGCAGCAGCAGCCACAGCACCGGGCGTACGGGCCCGCCCCCGGAACCGGCCGGCCGCGGCCGGCCCGGCGGCCCGGCGGGCCCGGTGAGGCGGTACGGCTCCGGCACGTGCGCTCCCTGCTCGGTCGGTCTTCGCCCGATGGGCCGTCGGCGTCCACCGACGCTACGGATCACCGCCGCCGACCGCGATCCAGCCAGCGGCCCGGTCCGGGTACAGCCTGCTGTACCCTGTCCTCCCCACCGCCCTCCCGTCCGTGCGGGAACGGGAGGGGGACCGGCCCGGCGGCGGCCCGCGCGGTGCTCTATCCTCGCTGGCCATGGGGCCGGCCGGAGGAGGTGCGGATGCCGGACGTCGACTCCGTGCCGGCCGCTTCGGGACCGGCACGCTCCCGGGACGCGTTCACCCGTGCCCGCGCCGCTCTCGACGCGCTCGAACACCTCTGCGGCGGGCTGGGCACCGCCGTCCTGGCCGTGCTGGCGCTGTTCTGGCTGGCCGTCACCCTGCTGCTGTGCCCGGTCGGCGTGGGGCTGCCCATGGTGCCCCTGGCGCTGCGCCTCGTACGGGCCGTGGCCGAGCGGGAGCGCGCCCGGCTCTCCCGCTGGGGGCCCCGGATCGTCGGTCCGTCCCCGGGGCCGCTCCGGCTGCGTGCCGCCGCCGCGGATCCGGCCACCCGGCGGGAGCTGGGCTGGCTGGTCACCCACGCGACGGCCGGGCTGTTCCTCGGACTGCTGGGCCTGACGATGCCCCTGCGGGCGGTGCAGGACAGCACCTTTCCACTGTGGTGGGGGCTGCTGCCGGCGGCGGAGGCCGAGTCCTCGGCCCTGGGGCTGTGGACGGTGCACGACCAGGGCGACGCCCTGGGGGTGGCCGCGCTGGGCCTGGGCTGGCTGGCGGCCTCGGTGCTGCTGATGCCGGTCCTGGCACGTCTGCAGGCATGGCCCGGACGGCGGCTGCTGACACCTGGCCCCGGTACCGACCTCGTGCTGCGCGTCGCCGAGCTCACCGCCACCCGCGCCGCCGCGCTGGACGCGCACGCCGCCGAGCTGCGGCGCATCGAGCGCTCGCTGCACGACGGCACCCAGAACCGGCTCGTCGCCGTCAACGTCCTGCTCGGCGCCGCCCGCCGGGCGCTGGCCCGTGACCCGGCCGGTGCCGACGCGGTGCTGGAGCGCGCGCAGGAGGCGGCCGAACAGGCGCTCGCCGAACTCCGCGGGGTGGTCCGCGGCATCCTGCCGCCGGTGCTGACCGACCGGAGTCTGGCCGACGCCCTCACCTCGCTGGCCGCGACCTGCCCGGTGCCCTGCCGGGTGGACACCTACCTCCCCGGCCGGTGCGCCGCCTCCGTCGAGGCGACGGCCTACTTCGTGGTGGCCGAGGCGCTCACCAACGCCGCCCGGCACAGCGGCGCCCGGCACGCCGCCGTCACCGCCCGCCGCGACGGGGACCGCCTCCACCTGCGGATCACCGACGACGGCAAGGGCGGCGCCGACGAGGGCGGCGGGTCCGGTCTCACCGGCATGCGCCGGCGGACCGAGGCGCACGACGGAACCCTGACCCTGACCAGCCCGCCCGGCGGGCCGACCACTGTCGAAGTGAGCCTGCCATGCGGATCGTGATAGCAGAGGACGACTCCCTGCTGCGGGAGGGGCTCGCGCTGCTGCTGCGCGCCGAGGCCCTCGACGTGGTGGCCACCGCCGACAACCCCGGCGACTTCCTGGCCGCCGTCGACGCCCACCGGCCCGAGGTGGCCATCGTCGACGTCCGGATGCCGCCGACCCACACCGACGAGGGGATCGTCGCGGCCGTGGAGGCCCGGCGCCGTCACCCCGGGCTGGCCGTGCTGGTGCTGTCCGCGTACGTGGAGCGGGCCTTCGCCACCGAACTGCTCGCCCAGGGCGGCGCCGGCCTGGGCTATCTGCTCAAGGAGCGGGTCGGGCGGGTGGAGGAGTTCCTGGACGCGCTGCACCGGGTGGCGGACGGCGGCACCGCCGTCGACCCCGAGGTCGTCGCACAGCTCCTGGTGCGCGGCCGGTCCGACACCCGGCTGGACCGCCTCAGCCCCCGGGAGCGCGACGTGCTGGCCCTGATGGCCGAGGGGCTGGGCAACGCGGCCATCGCCGAGCGGCTCGTCGTCACCCAGGGGGCCGTGCACAAGCACATCCGCAGCATCTTCGCCAAGCTGGACCTGACACCCACCGACCGCACGGACCGGCGTGTCGCCGCCGTCCTGCACTATCTGGAGGAGTCCCAGGGGAGGGGCTGACCGCCGCGGGGTAGTGCCTGCTGTACCGCGCGGGCTCCAGCGGCCGGGATCGACTCCCAGGCCCGCCGGGAGCATCCTGGCCCGGCCAGTGCCGACCGCCGTCCCACCCGGAGTCCCCGACGTGCCGCAGCTCCGCACCCTGCCCGCGCCGTCCGCCACTCGGTGGCGGGCGCTCCTCGCCGCCGTCCTCGCCGTGCTCGCCCTCCTCGCGGCCGCGGCCGTGACCGGCGACGCCGCCGCCCCGAGCCCGCGGCCGACGGTCCTGTCCGGCCACGGCACCGGTCCCGCCGCCGGCTGAGCCGGCACCGGGCGGCGGGCGGACCGCCGCCGCCCGCCATACTGGGGCCATGGTTCAGATCAACCCCAGCATCCTGTCCGCCGACTTCGCGCGTCTGGCCGAGGAGGCGCGGCGTGTCACAGGGCCCGAGGGCGCCGACTGGCTCCATGTGGACGTGATGGACAACCACTTCGTCCCCAACCTCACCCTCGGTGTCCCGGTCGTCGAGTCGCTGAGCCGGGCGACCGACACTCCGCTGGACTGCCATCTGATGATCGAGTCCCCCGACCGCTGGGCTCCGCAGTACGTCGAGGCGGGAGCCGGATCCGTCACCTTCCACGTGGAGGCCGCCGCCGCCCCGGTCCGGCTGGCCCGCGAGATCCGCGCCAAGGGCGCCCGCGCCGGCATGGCCCTCAAGCCCGCCACCCCGATCGAGCCGTACGAGGACCTGCTCCCGGAACTGGACATGCTGCTGGTGATGACCGTCGAGCCGGGCTTCGGCGGCCAGGCGTTCCTCGACATCATGCTGCCCAAGATCCGCCGTACCCGGCAGCTGATCGACAAGCACGGACTGCGGCTGTGGCTCCAGGTGGACGGCGGCGTCTCGGCCGAGACCGTCGAGCGGTGCGCCGAGGCGGGCGCGGACGTCTTCGTGGCGGGCTCGGCGGTCTACGGCGCGGACGACCCGGCCGCGGCCGTACGGTCGCTGCGCGCGATGGCACAGGAGGCGGCGGGAGTGCCCGGCGGCCCGTGCGCCCACTGAGAGCCGGGCGGCCGAACGGCGCGCCGGAGCATGGGTGCACTGTGCACGGAGTGGATCGGCGCCGGTACGGATCTGCAAGGATGAACCCGCAGGCCGAGGACGGGGCAACAGGAACGAGGTGAGTGCGGTGTCGACCGGGCGGTCAGCCACGAGAATGGGTCCCGCCGAGCTGATGCAGGCGGCAGCCATGGCGCGCCGCTTCTATCTGGAGGGCAAGTCCAAGATCCAGATCGCCGACGAGTTCGGGGTGAGCCGCTTCAAGGTGGCCCGGGTGCTGGAGACCGCGCTGGAGCGGGACCTGGTCCGCATCGAGATCCGGGTCCCCGCCGAACTGGACGCCGAACGGTCCGACGCGCTGCGCGCCCGCTACGGACTGCGGCACGCCGTCGTCGTCGAGTCGCCCTCGGACGCCGCCGAGGACGCCGCCGACCCGGAGAACCTGGGCGAGGTCGCCGCCGACCTGCTCGGTGAGCTGGTCACCGAGGGCGACGTCCTGGGTCTGGCCTGGGGGCGCTCCACCATCCACATGGCCACGGCGCTGCACCGCCTCCCGCCGTGCACCGTCGTCCAGCTCACCGGTGTCTACGACGCGGGCACCGCGGAGCGCGGCTCGGTGGAGGCGGTCCGCCGCGCCGCCGCGGTCTCCGGCGGCGAGGCCCACCCCATCTACGCGCCGATGCTCCTGCCGGACGCGGCCACCGCCGCGGCGCTGCGCGGCCAGACCAGCATCGCGGCGGCGTTCGAGTACTTCGACAAGGTGACCGTGGCCGCGGTGTCCATCGGTTCCTGGGAGCCGGGCGTCTCCACAGTCCACGACATGATCAGCGAGGAGGAGCGCGCCCACTACGCCTCGCTCGGGGTCGCCGCCGAGATGTCCGCCCACCTCTTCGACGCCGAGGGCCGCCGCATCGGCCGCGACCTGGGGGAGCGCTGCATCACCGTCGAGGCCGACCGGCTGCGCCGCATCCCCGAGGTCATCGCCATCGCGGGCGGCCGCCGCAAGGCGGAGGCGATCTGCGCGGTGCTCCGCTCCGGGCTGGTGACCAGCCTGGTCACCGACACCGCCGCCGCCGACCGGCTGCTGCGGGAGACCGAACCGGGCCCCTGGCCCGCGCTGGAGCGGGTGGACCCGGACGAGGGCGCCGCCTGAGGGAGCGCGCCTCCCCCGGAGGAGACGGTCCCCGAGGGACGCCTCCCCGGGCCCCGGCCTCCCCGGGGTCTCCCGGAGGGGCGGCCCTCCGCGCGGGGAACCTCTCCCGCCGGGGGCTCCGTACCGCCGTGTGACAATGAGGTACGTGCGATTCCTCAATGACCAGCGGCCCCCGTACGACCTCACCTACGACGACGTCTTCATGGTGCCGGGCCGCTCCGCGGTCGGCTCCCGGCACGCGGTGGACCTGTCGACCCCGGACGGCAGCGGCACCACCGTGCCGCTCGTCGTGGCCAACATGACCGCGGTCGCGGGGCGCCGGATGGCCGAGACGGTCGCCCGCCGCGGCGGGCTGGCGGTCATCCCGCAGGACATCCCCCTCGACGTGGTCACCGAGGTGGTCTCCTGGGTCAAGCGGCGCCACCTGGTCCTGGACACCCCCATCGTGCTGGCGCCCACCGCCACCACCGGCGAGGCGCTGGCCCTGCTGCACAAGCGGGCGCACGGCGCGGGTGTCGTCACCGAGGACGGGCGGCCGGTCGGCGTCGTCACCGAGTCCGACCTGACCGGGGTGGACCGCTTCACCCAGCTGCACCAGGTCATGACCCGGGAGATGCTGCTGCTGGACGCCGGCATCGACCCGCGCGAGGCGTTCACCCGCCTGGACACCGCGCACCGCCGGGTCGCCCCCGCCGTGGACGCCGACGGACGGCTGGTGGGCATCCTCACCCGCAAGGGCGCCCTGCGCGCCACGCTCTACACCCCCGCGACCGACGACCGGGGCGGGCTGCGGATCGCCGCCGCCCTCGGCATCAACGGCGATGTCGCCGGCCGAGCCGAGGGGCTGCTGGCCGCCGGGGTGGACACCCTGGTCGTGGACACCGCGCACGGCCACCAGGAGTCGGCGCTCGCCGCGGTGCGGGCGGTGCGTGCCCTGGAACCGCGCGTCCCCGTCGTCGCGGGCAACGTCGTCTCCGCCGAGGGCACCCGCGACCTGCTCGAGGCGGGGGCCGACATCGTCAAGGTCGGGGTCGGGCCGGGCGCCATGTGCACCACCCGGATGATGACCGGGGTGGGCCGCCCGCAGTTCTCCGCCGTCCTGGAGTGCGCCGCCGAGGCCCGCCGGCACGGCGGGCACGTCTGGGCCGACGGCGGGGTGCGGCATCCGCGGGACGTGGCCATGGCGTTGGCCGCGGGCGCCTCCAACGTCATGATCGGCTCCTGGTTCGCCGGGACGTACGAGTCTCCCGGGGACCTCCAGCAGAGTGCCGACGGGCGGCTGTACAAGGAGAGCTTCGGCATGGCCTCCGCCTGCGCCGTGCGCAACCGCACCGCCGAGGAGTCCCCGTACGACCGGGCCCGCAAGGCGCTGTTCGAGGAGGGCATCTCCACCTCCCGGATGTTCCTCGACCCGGCCCGGCCGGGCGTGGAGGACCTGATCGACACGATCGTCGCCGGAGTCCGCTCCGCGTGCACCTACGCCGGTGCGGCCGATCTGGCGGAGTTCGCCGAGAAGGCCGTCGTCGGCGTGCAGAGCGCCGCGGGGTACGCCGAGGGCAAGCCGCTGCCCGCCGGCTGGTAGGCCCGGCCCGCCGGGGGTGCGGGCCCGCCGCGGCCCGCACCCCGGACCTGTCCGCTCCCCTTCCGGGAGCGGGCCGTTGCTGCTGTGATGGGGCGCGTGAACGAGTGGACACGCGAGGGACACGGCGGTACCGGAGCCGGGGCGATCACCCCCGACGGCTGTGCGGTGGAGGTCTACACCCGCCTCCCCGCCGGCGACGAACCCGAGGTCGTCGCCTCGGCCGTCCCCGCCGGGGCGAGCCTGCTGGAACTGGGCTGTGGCGCGGGCCGGGTGACCCACCCGCTGCTGGAACGCGGCTTCGCGGTGACGGCCGTCGACGAGTCGCCGGAGATGCTGGCGCACGTGCGCGGTGCCCGCACCGTCCATTCGTCCATCGAGACACTGGATCTCGGCGAGCGCTTCGACGCCGTCCTCCTGGCGTCCTTCCTGGTGCACGCGGGCGACGTCCGGGTGCGCGACGCGCTGCTGCGCGCCTGCCGGCGGCATGTCGCGGACGACGGCTGTGTCCTGGTCCAGCGCGAGGGCGAGGACTGGCACGAGAGGGTGCCGCGGGAACGGAGGGCCGGGGACGCCCTGATCCGGATCGTCTCCGCCGAGCCCGACTCGGACCCCGAGGTGTCGTCCGTCCGCTGTGAGTACACCTTCCCGGACGGCACATGGACCCAGACGTTCCGCTCGCGGCGGCTGAGCGGGGAGGAGTTCGAGCGGGCGCTGGCCGGTGCGGGCCTCGCCGTGGACGCCTACCTCACCGAGGACCGGACCTGGGTGCGGGCGCTTCCGGTGCGGTGACGCGCGGGCGGGGTGCCCGGACGGTCGCGGCGTCCGCGGGTGGCCGGTGTGCGAAGCTCTGGGTGAAATGCCAGGTGTGCGACCGATTCCGCAAGGAGCCGTACCGCGATGGACCAGGGCACCGCGTCCCCCGCACCCGAGCCGCGTCCCCCGGCGGCCGGCTCCCGGCTGACCCGCCGCAAGCCCGTCGAACTGTTCACCGCCGACGGCCGGGGAGAGGGCGGTGCGCTGCGGCGCTCGCTCGGGGTGTGGCAGCTGACGGCGATCAGCATCGGTGCGACGCTGGGCACCGGCATCTTCGTCGTCCTGGGGGAGGCCGTTCCCGAGGCGGGCCCGGCCGTGGTCCTCTCCTTCGCCCTGGCCGGGGTGACCGCCCTGTTCTCCGCCCTGTCCTACGCCGAACTGGCCGGCACCATCCCGGTGGCCGGCTCCGCCTACAGCTACACCTACGCCACCATGGGCGAACTGCTCGGCTGGGTCATCGGCTGGTGCCTGATCCTGGAGTACGGGGTGTCGGTGGCCGCCGTCGCCGTGGGCTGGGGCGAGTACCTCAACGAACTGCTCGACGGCACCGTCGGCGTCACCCTCCCCGACGCGCTGGCCGCCCCGCCGGGCGAGGGCGGCCTCTTCAACCTCCCCGCCCTGCTGCTCGTCCTGCTGGCCACGGCCCTGCTGCTCGGCGGCGTACGGGAGAGCGCCACCGCCAACGCCGTCATGGTGGTGGTGAAGATCGCCGCGCTGCTGATGTTCTGCGCCGTCGCCGTCACCGGGGTGCGCGCCGGGAACTACACCCCGTTCATGCCGCTGGGCCTGGCCGGGGTCAACGCGGCGGCCGCGACGCTGTTCTTCTCCTACATCGGCTTCGACGCCGCCTCCACGGCCGGTGAGGAGGCGAGGAACGCCCGGCGCGACCTGCCGCGCGCCATCATCCTGTCGCTGGCCGTCGTCACCGTGCTGTACTGCCTGGTCGCCGCCGTCGCGGTGGGCGCCCTCGACTGGCGGGGGTTCACCGGCTCCGAGGCGGCTCTCGCCGGGATCCTCCAGCGCGTGACCGGCCAGGCCTTCTGGTCGGTCCTGCTGTCCCTGGGGGCCGTCGTCGCCATCGCCAGTGTCGTCCTGGCGGTCCTGTACGGCCAGACCCGCATCCTGTTCGCGATGGCCCGTGACGGGCTGATTCCGGGGATCTTCTCCCGGGTGCACCCGGGGACCGGCGTCCCGCGTGCCAACACCCTGTTCGTGGCCGCCTTCTGCGGTCTGCTGGCCGCGGTGATCCCGCTGGGCCGGCTCGCCGACGCCACCAGCATCGGCACGCTCTTCGCCTTCGCGCTGGTCAACGTCGCCGTCATCGTGCTGCGCCGCACCCGCCCGGACCTGCCCCGCGGTTTCCGCGTCCCGCTCTTCCCGCTGCTGCCCGCGCTCGGCTTCGCCTTCTGCGCCTGGACGATGGCCGGTCTGGACGCGGTCACCTGGACGGTCTTCGGCCTCTGGCTGGCCGGGGGCCTGGGGGTCTACCTCGGCTACGGCATCCGCCACTCCCGCCTGAACACCCTCGGCTGAGGGCGGGATGCCGCGGGCCGGTGCGGCCGGCCCGCGGCATCCTGTCCAGCGCTCAGGTGCACTCGCCGGACTTGGCGACGGCTTCGGCGTAGGCGGCGATGAGCTTCTTCATCGCCGCCTCGTCGGGTGAGCCGGAATCGGCGACCCTCGCTGCCACGAAAAGCTTTCCGTCGGACACCCGCGGGTTCTTGCAGGTGACCTCTCCGACGGCTCCGGTGTCCGAGTAGAGGTAACGTCCGTCCTCAGTCTCCTTGTCGCCAGGCTCGACACCGGGAAACACGGAGGCGTAGTCGCGCAGCGAATCCGTGTCCTCCCACCACTCGATGCTGAGATCGAGAGCCGGCTCGCCGTCCACGTCGATCAGGCAGCGATCCAGCCCCTCGGCCTTGGACGATTCGCTTGCGGAGATCTGGTCCCCCGAGGGCAGGAGGGATTCCAGCGGGCCGGACGGCACGGCCGTACCGCACAGGGAGGAAGGGATCTCGTAGTTGCGCTTCTCCTGCTCTGACGAGCACGCGGCCGTGCCGAGGCCCAGAGCCAGCACTCCGGCGGCCAGGATCAGAAGCCGGATCTCCGGCCTCAGGTGTTCTCCGATGCCTTTCACTTCGACCTTCTGCGTCAGTTGGAAGCCAGTGGGACGGGGGCGGGGGCGTGGAGCCGCCTTGCGACGGTTCAGGAGGGAGGGATCTCGGTGTCGAGCTCTCCCGCCATCCGGGAGACGTTGTCCGAGGCGTCGGAGAAGCCGTCCTGGACTCCGGTCCTCGCCCATTCCGCCACGTCGCCGGTCTCCGCCAGCCCGTACTCCTCGGCCGCGGTCTTCGCCGCCAGCTGGTTCATCGCGATGTTGTTCTCCCTGGAACGCTCCCACAGCCTGCCCGCGCCCTCTCCGGCCTCCTGAAGCTTGTTGGACTCGGCCAGGCCGAACAGTTCCTCCAGGACGACGCTGCTGGCGGTGCTGGCCCCGCCGCCGACCAGGGCGCCGGCGACGGGGGTCGCGATGAAGCTCGTTGCCACGCCGACCCCGGTACCGATGACGCCGGAGGTGATGTTCTTCGCCTGAGTGACCGCCTTGTTGTAGTCCTTGTCCTCCTGGGTCTTGTCGGCCAGGATCGCCTCCTGGCTGCCGATGGCAAGGGTTCCGCTGATCTCACCGGATCTGCGTGAGATCTCCGTAACGGTGTCCCTGAGGACGTCCGAGTAGCGCTTGTCCGCCGGCAGGTCGGGGTTGAGGTGGTAGTCCATCAGGTTGGCCATGTAGACCTTCTGGCCCACCTCGACGGCGGCGTACCCCTCCGAGTTCTGACCCACGCTGACGAGGAAGCGCGTGACGTCGTTGTGGTCCATGTCGGCGACGGCACCGTTGACGGGGAAGAGCTTGGGGGTGTCGCCGTGCTTGTCGTCGGCCATGGCCCGGTTGATGTCGGGCAGGTACTCGGCCGCGATCTGGCCCATGCTGTCGGACAGGTAGCCGCGTTTGGTCAGGCGCTCGGGATCGTCGGAGACGGAGTTGACGACGGCCTCCATCAGCCTCGCCTGCTCCGGGGTGTGCGGCGGGAGGTCCGCGGTGGGCTTCTCACCGGCCGGGTGGCCGGTCGTCGCGGCCTCCAGCGCCCAGCCGAGGGCGTTCTGCCCGGGGAAGGTCTCCTTCAGGTCGGAGTCGTACTCCTTGGGCCACTTCCGCTCCTCGAAGAGGTACTGGAAGTTGGTCAGGCCGCGGTCGAAGTCGTGGTCCTCGTCCTTGGTGACGAAGGTGCCGTTGAGGAAGTCGGTCGCGGCCTCCGGGCTCCTGCCGAGGGCCATCATGTAACCGGTCATCGGGTCCGAACCCGTGTCGGTTCCCGTCCGGTTGAGGTAGCCGTCCCCGGGGAAGTGGCGCCAGCCCAGGGACGCGTCCCGGCCGTTGCCGCTGCGCTCCTTCTCGACGCGCACGAGCTCGTTGCCGTAGTCCTTGAGGAACTTGTCGTCGAAGTCCCCCCAGCGCATGAGGTTGCTCATGATCTGGACGCCCATGGCCCGGGGGTTGTCCTTGGGCACGAACTCGCCGCCCAGGCCCACCATGTCCCGCTCCCAGCGCTGCATGGCCGCGCTGTCGGACTGGGTGGCGTTGGCCAGGGTGAGACCGAGGTTCTCCTGCAGGCCGGCGAACCTGTCGCCCCGTGCGTGGGGGAGTTCCGAGTACAGGTACGGATCGTTGATGCCCGCCCAGAACTCCAGGGTCTTCTGAGGGCCGAGCGCAGTGGCGAACCGCTCGGCGAACAGGTCGTCGTTCTTGTACTTCTCCAGGGAGCCGTAGAGCTCGTCGAACTCCTTCGGGGAGAGGTTCTTGGGGTCCTTGGCGAGTACGGCGGCCCGTTCGGCGGCCTTCATCGCCTCGGCGGCGGCGTCGCGGTCGCCGTAGGAGGCGCCGGAGAAGCCGTACGGGCTCTGGTCGGCCAGCGCGCGCAGGGCCTTGGCCGCGCTGCTGTCGCTCTCGGTGGCCTTGGCGAGGATGGACTGGACCTCGTCGCGGAGGTTCTCGGCGTCCTGGGGCGTGTGGTCGGGGACCTCGGTGCCCTTGGCGGCGCGGTCGGGGTGGATGTTCATGGTGACGGTGAAGCCGCCGTCACCGGTGTCCCGTACCGTCAGGTTCTTGTCCAGGCCGCTCTCGATGGCGTTGTTGAGCTGGCGGCGGTACTCGACCAGCTCGTCGCGGGTGTCCTCGAGGATGTTGCGGATGGAGGAGGCCTGGGTGTGGGCGTCGGCGAACTCGCCGACGGTCTTGGCGATGAACTCCCGGGTCACCGTGGCGTTCTCCCCGGACCAGCCGGCCTTCTCGGCCTTCCCGTTCAGATCGGACTCGGCGTCCTCCTGGAGGGTCTTGAGCTTGGTGACCATCTGCGACCAGTCGCCGATGGCCGTGTCCAGCGTGGCGAAGTCCGCGAAGCGCAGGGCGTCGAGGTCCATCAGCGCTGCGTCCTCTCGTCGAAGCCCTCGGTGAGCGTGGTGAGGCTGTTGAACACCCCGCTGATGTGCTGCTCGTCGTTCGCGTGCGCCTTGTCGCTGTACTCCAGGTGGCTGGAGATGTGGGCGCAGGCGTCGGCCAGGGTCCGCAGCTGCTCCTTCCAGCGGGTGGTGACGTGGTCCAGCGCGCCGCCGATCTCGAAGTCCTTCTTCAGCGCCGCCGCGGCGCCGTAGCTGCTGGCCCGGGCGTGGTCGCCGTCCTTGACCAGCCGTCCGTGCAGGGTGAACGCCGCGTCGCCGATCGCCGCCAGGTCCTTCTGCTCGACGGTCAGGTCGCCGTGCGGGGCGCTGCCGCCGCCTCCGCCGTCGTGCTGGTTCAGCCGCATCCCCACGGCCTGCCGCTCCCCGGCGGCCGCCACCAACTGCTTCCACTCCTCGTCGAACGACACGCGCTCTCCCCCGTGCTCCGAGCCTTCTCCTCCTGCGAGGGCACACGGTATAGAAACGGCGACCGCCCGTGCCAGAGCCGTCCCGGGGAGGACCGTGCCGTCCGGTGGTGCCGCGGCACGGGGCGGTGCGGGATGTCCGGTTCGCGGACCGTGTTTCGGGAGGAATGACCGGAAAGACGGGGGACGGGCTCCGTCGCAGGTCCGGGGGCCGGGATCCGTGGTGATCGGGTGAGCGTCCGGTGAAGCACCCGGTCCGGCCCGTCCGGCACTCCGGACCGGCTCCGGCCGGGGGCGCCGGACGGGGTGTGCTGTACTTCGCCCGGGGAGGCGCCGCGCGGTTCGCGGCGCCGTACGGACCGCCCGCGCACAGAAGTGGCCCATTCGCAGTGCGACTGAACCAGCTCGACGAACGCATCGTCCGCGCCCTCGCCGAGGACGCCCGCCGCTCCTACGCCGACATCGGCGCCGAGGTGGGGTTGTCCGCACCGGCGGTCAAACGGCGGGTGGACCGGCTGCGCGAGCAGGGGGCGATCACCGGGTTCACCGTGCGGGTGGACCCGGCGGTGCTCGGCTGGGAGACCGAGGGCTTCATCGAGATGTACTGCCGTCACAAGACCTCTCCGGACGACATCCGCCGCGGGCTGTCGCGCTACCCGGAGGTGGTCTCCGCCTCCACCGTGACCGGGGACGCGGACGCCGTCGTGCAGGTCTTCGCCGCCGACATGCGGCACTTCGAGCGGGTGCTGGAGCGGATCGCGGGCGAGCCGTTCGTGGAGCGCACCAGATCGGTGCTCGTCCTCTCCCCGCTGGTGCGCCGCTACGGGGCGGGCCCGCCCGCCTGACGGGTCGGGGGCACCGGGAAGCACCAAGAGGACGGCGCGGAGGGATCCGTGCAACGAATCGGTGCTCCCGGTCGGAAAGACGCAACGAATCGGCACCCGGTGTGCAACGAGTGCGCCTTGTGAGGCCCCGGGGGCGGCCGTACCGTCGAGTCGTCCCAGGTCAACACGTCCGTACCGGTGTCCCGACACCCCGGCGCACCGGTACGGGCGAACGAGGTGAACACGAGGTGAAAAGGCGCCATGACGCCGCTGCGCACCGCGCTGCTCCAGGGCCCCGGCGGTGCCCCCGGCTCCACCGCCCAGGCCCTGGCGGCCCTCGACCGCGCCGCCGGCCGGGCCGCCGACGCGGGGGCCCGGCTGCTGGTCGCCGCCGAGCTGTACCTGACCGGCTACTGCATCGGCGGACGGGTCGCGGAGCTGGCCGAGCCCGCCGACGGGCCCGGTGCCGAGGCGGTGGCCCGGATCGCCGTCCGGCGCGGCCTGGCCGTCGCCTACGGCTACCCCGAGCGCGACGGCCGCGGCCTGTACAACTCCGCCCAGCTCGTCGGTCCCGACGGCGCGCGGCTGGCCAACTACCGCAAGACCCACCTGTACGGCGGCTTCGAGCACGCCTGGTTCACCCCGGGCGGGACACCGGTCGTCCAGGCCGAGTTCGACGGCCTCCGGATCGGGCTGCTGATCTGCTACGACGTGGAGTTCCCCGAGACCGTCCGGGCCCATGCGCTGGCCGGTACGGAGCTGCTGCTGGTGCCCACCGCGCTGATGCGGCCCCACGAGACCGTCGCCCGCGCGGTCGTCCCGGTCCGCGCCTTCGAGAGCCAGCTCCACATCGCCTACGCCAACCGCTGCGGCACCGAGGGGGAGGGCGGTGAGGCGCTCACCTTCACGGGGCTGAGCTGTCTGGCGGCCCCCGACGGCACGGTCCGTGCCCGCGCCGGAGCGGGGGAGGACCTGATCACCGCCGAGGTGGATCCGGAGCTGCTGCGGGCGTCACGCGCGGCCAACCCGTATCTGCGCGACCGCCGCCCCGAGCTGTACACCTCCCTGACCTGAGGCCCCGCCGGGCTCCGCCCGGGGACACCACCCCCGTACCGCACCGGCCCGGGCCGATCCCCGGGCTGCCCGCACCACCGCAGGAGACGTCACCCATGACCTCCACCGTGCCCACCGCCGTCCACGACGAGCAGCACGCCGAGGCCCGGAACGAGCCGCCCGTCACCATGTTCGGCCCGGACTTCCCGTTCGCCTACGACGACTACCTCGCCCACCCGGCCGGGCTGGGACAGGTGCCCGCCACCGAGCACGGCACCGAGGTCGCGGTGATCGGCGGCGGCCTGTCGGGCATCGTCACCGCGTACGAGCTGATGAAGACGGGCCTGCGGCCGGTGGTGTACGAGGCCGACCGGATCGGCGGCCGGCTGCGCACCGTCCGCTTCGACGGCTGCGACCCGGAGCTGACCGCCGAACTGGGCGCGATGCGCTTCCCGCCGTCCTCCACCGCCTTCTGGCACTACGCCGACCTGGTGGGCCTGGAGACCAGGCCGTTCCCCAACCCGCTGTCCCCCCACACCCCCTCCACGGTGATCGACCTCAAGGGCGAGACCCACTACGCCCGCACCCCGGCGGACCTGCCGGAGGTCTACCGCCGGGTGATGGACGCGTGGCACGCCTGCCTGGAGGAGGGCGCCGACTTCTCCGCGATGCAGAAGGCCATCCGCACCCGCGACGTGCCGCGCATCCGGGAGATCTGGTCACGTCTGGTGGAGCGGCTGGACGACCAGACCTTCTACGGTTTCCTGTGCGACTCCCCGGCGTTCGCCTCCTTCCGCCACCGGGAGATCTTCGGCCAGGTCGGCTTCGGCACCGGCGGCTGGGACACCGACTTCCCCAACTCGGTCCTGGAGATCCTGCGGGTGGTCTACACCGGCGCCGACGACGACCACCGCGGCATCGTCGGCGGCAGCCAGCAGCTCCCGCTGCGGCTGTGGGAGCACGAGCCGGACAAGCCGGTGCACTGGCCGCCGGGCACCTCGCTGAGCTCCCTGCACGGCGGCGAACCGCGCCCGGCCGTCACCCGGCTGCACCGCACGGCGGGCAACCGGATCACCGTCACCGACGCGTCCGGTGACGTCCGCACCTACCGGGCGGCGGTCTTCACCGCCCAGTCCTGGATGCTGCTGTCGAAGATCGACTGTTCCGACGACCTGCTGCCCATCGATCACTGGACGGCCGTCGAGCGCACCCACTACATGGAGTCCTCCAAGCTGTTCGTGCCGGTGGACCGGCCGTTCTGGCGGGAGCGGGACGAGCGCACCGGCCGGGACACGATGAGCATGACGCTCACCGACCGCATGACGCGCGGCACCTACCTGCTGGACGACGGGCCGGACCGGCCGGCCGCGATCTGCCTCTCCTACACCTGGTGCGACGACTCCCTGAAGTGGCTGCCGCTCAGTCCCCGGGAACGGCTGGAGGTCATGCTCAAGTCGCTGGGGGAGATCTATCCGCATGTCGACATCCGCCGGCACATCATCGGCAACCCGGTCACCGTCTCCTGGGAGGACGAGCCGTACTTCATGGGCGCCTTCAAGGCGAACCTGCCGGGTCACTACCGCTACCAGCGGCGGCTGTTCACCCACTTCGTGCAGGACCGGCTCCCGGCGGACCGGCGGGGGCTGTTCCTGGCGGGCGACGACATCTCCTGGACGGCCGGGTGGGCCGAGGGCGCGGTGCAGACGGCGCTCAACGCGGTGTGGGGCGTGCTGCGCCACCTCGGCGGCGCCACCGATCCGGCCAATCCCGGGCCGGGCGACGTCTACGACGAGATCGCCCCGGTCGAGCTGCCGGAGGACTGAGTCGGCACCGCCGGGCCCGGTCCGGCCGCGGCCGCCACGCCGGCCGTGCTCTCCCGGACGAGCAGCCGGTGGCCCGCCACCACCGTGGGCGCACCGGGACGGCCGGAGCCGCCGGGAGCGCCGGAAGCGCCGTCGATCCGGGCGGCCAGCAGCGCCACGGCCGACCGGGCCAGGGCCGCCTTGTCGGGGGAGACGGTGGTCAGCGTCGGGGTGCTGTACCGGCCGTCCTCGATGTCGCCGAAGCCCGCCAGCGCCAGGTCCCGCGGCACCCGCAGCCCGGCGGACAGCGCGGCGCGCAGCGCGCCGAGCGCCAGCAGGTCGTCGAAGCACAGCACCGCCCGCGGCGGTTCGTCCAGCTCCAGCAGCCGGAGCAGCAGTGCGGCGCCCTCGGCGCGGCGGTACGCCCCGGTCGGCGGCACCAGGCGCGCGTCCCGGGGCAGCCCGGCGTCCCGCAGCGCCTGCCGGTGGCCGGCCAGCCGCCGCCGGGCGGCGCCCGGGCCCCGCGCGCCCCGGGCGCCGATGACGCCGACCCGGGTGTGGCCCAGGGAGAGCAGGTGCCCGGTCGCCTCGTGGGCCGCCCGCCGGTCGTCGACGGCCACCTGGGGCACGGTGCCGCCCGGGACGCGCTCGCCGAGCAGTACCAGCGGGGTGGCGTCGGTGCGGTCGGCCAGTTCCCGCCGGCCGACGGTGACGGGACACAGGAGGAGCCCGTCGGCGAGCTGCGCCCCGGTGCCCCGGAGCACCTGGCGTTCGCGTTCGGCCCGGCCGCCGGTCTGGTCGATCAGCACGGTCCAGCCGTGCTCGGCGGCGGCCTCGGTGACGAGCCGGGCCAGCTCGGCGAAGTACGGGTCGTCCAGGCCGGGCAGGGCCAGGGCGATCACCCCGGTGCGGCCGCGGCGCAGACTGCGGGCGGACAGGTTCGGCCGGTAGCCCAGCTCGGCCAGGGCCCGCCGGACCTTCTCCCGGGTGTGCGGGGAGACCGGTGCGGAGCCGTTGACCACGTTGGAGACGGTCTTGACCGACACCCCGGCCCGTGCGGCGACGTCCTTGAGACTGACGCCCATGCGTTTCCCTTCCCCACCGGCACCCGCCGGGTGCCCCCTTCGCGAAGCGGTACGGCCACCCTGGCACATCGGCGCGGGCGGTACACGGGTGGCACGGGGAGGGATACGGGCCCGCGAAGTGGCCGTGCGGGCCCGTACGGGCGGCGGTGCTCAGCCCGTGCGGGGCGCCGGGCGGCTCTCCAGCGGGGTGAGCAGGAAGCGGCCCACCAGGCCGAGCCCGGTGTCCAGCCGGCGGGTGAACTCCCCGGCCGGTCCGGCAGGTTCGGCCGGCCCGGGCAGGCGTCGCAGGGACCACAGCAGTCCCACCGCCGACCAGGCCGCCTCCCGGGCCCCCTCCACATGCCAGCCGCAGACCAGATGGGTGAGCGGATCGGTGACGTCCAGCGGGCCGGCGCCGGGGGCCGGTTCCTCGCACACCCGCTCCGCCAGACCGGCGAGCACGTCCCCGATCCGCTCGAAGGCGCCCCGCAGCGCCTCCGGCGTGCAACCGCGGGACTCGGCGGCGGCCACCACGGCCAGCGGCAGATCGTGCCCGAGGCACGCGTTCAGTCCGGCCAGTGCGAACTGCACCGGGCGCACCCCGGGGTGGTGGCGGGTCAGGAGCAGCGGGCGCCAGCAGGCGGGGGCGGGTTCCCCGGCGGCGGCGCGGTCGACGGCGGTCAGATAGCGCCGGGCCAGGTCCGCCACCAGGCCGGCGGCCGGATCCGCCGCGGTCCGCGGGCGGGGGAGCGGGTCGCCGGCCGGCTGCCGCCGCAGCGCCAGTACCGCCGCCAGGCAGATCCCGCCGAAGACCGCGACCCCGTCGTGCGGCGGGAGTCCCGCCTCCAGCGCGCGCAGCCGCGCGATCGCCGTGTCGTGCCGTGCCGTCGTCATATGCGTACGGTCGCAGGCCCGCGCGGGCGGGGGAAGGCGTACCGGGAACTCCGCCCTGATCGGGTGTCCTCCGAACGGGGTTGCGGCGGGCGGCATTTGACACTCGCCGGGACGGTACCGTACCGTCCATTTCGTGGACGGTACGGTACCGTCCCGACGATGGGAGACCGGTGGAGACGACAGACCACGACGCCCGGCGGCGGCGCGCCCACGAACTGGTGGACCGGCTGGTGGACCGCCTGCTCGCACACGACATGGCCGGGTTCGCCGAGCTGTGGGCGCCCGACGGCACGGCGGACTTCCCCTTCGCCCCGCCCGGCTGGCCCCGGCCGCGCGGCAGGGAGGAGGTCCGCGCCTACGTGGCCGGCTACAACGAGCTCGTCCTCCCGCGCGAGATCGTCCACCAGACCCGCCACGAGACCGGCGATCCCGACACGCTGGTCCTGGAGTGGGGTGTGGCCGGGACGGTGACGGCCACCGGCGAGCCCTACCGCCTCGACTACGTGGTGGTGATCACCTGCGGCGCGGAGGGCGTGGTGTCCTACCGCGACTACTGGAGCCCGTCGGCCGTGGAGCGGGCGCTGGGCGGGCCGGTGGAGCCGGCCGCCTTCGGTGGAGCGGCGCAGGGAAGCGCCGCGTGAGCGCCGCACGGCCCGGGGGCGGCGGACGGATCCTGGTGACCGGGGCCTCCGGCAACACCGGCGCCCCGCTCACCGCCCTCCTGACGGCCCGGGGAGCGCCGGTGCGCACGGCCACCCGGCGCGCGGCCCCGCCCGGCGGCGCCGAGCACGTCCGCTTCGACTGGGCGGATCCGGCCACCCACGCCCCGGCGCTGGCGGGCGCCGACCGCGTGTACCTGGTGGCCCCGGTGGGGAGGACCGACCCCGCCGCGTTGGTGGAGCCGTTCCTGGCGGCGGCGGTACGCGCGGGGGTGCGCCGGGTTGTGCTGCTGAGCTCCTCGGCGATCGCGGCCGGCGATCCGGGGCTGGGCGAGGTGGAGACGCTGGTGCGCTCGGCCGTGCCGCGGTGGGCGGTGCTCAAGCCGTCGTGGTTCATGCAGAACCTCACCGGCGCCCACCCGCTCGCCGAGGGCGTCCGCGCCACCGGCGAGCTCGTCACCGCCGCCGGCGACGGGCGGCTGGCCCTCGTCGACGCCCGGGACATCGCCGCGGTGGCGGCGACCCTGCTGCTCGACGGCGGGGACGGCGGCGGGCGGGAGAGCGCCGAATACCTCGTCACCGGCCCCGAGGCGCTGAGCTACGGCGATGCCGCGGCCCTGCTGACGGAGGTGACCGGCACCCCCGTCCGGCATGTCGGCGTCACGGCCGGGGAACTGGCCGCCCGGCTGACCGCGGCCGGATTCGACCCCGGGTTCGCCGGGGTCCTGGCCGCCCTGGACACCCTCGTCCGGGACGGGAAGCAGGACTTCACCGCCGACACCGTCGAACGGCTCACCGGGCGCCCGCCCCGCTCCCTGCGCGCGTTCCTCACCGAGCACCGGGACCGCCTGGTGGTACCGGTCCGGCAGGCCGGCGCCGTACCGCCCCGCGGCTAGGGTGGGGCGCCATGCACAGCGGAACACGCAGGAAGCCCAGTGGGGCGGCCGTCCTGAGGCCCGAACTCACCGAGGCGATCGTGGAGATCGCCCTCGGTGAACTCGCGGAGAAGGGCTACGGGCGGATGTCCATGGAGGCCGTCGCGCGGCGGGCGGGAGTCGGCAAGAGCGCCCTGTACCGCCGCTGGCCGTCCAAGCAGGCGCTGGCCGTCGACGCGGTGGCCCGGATCAGCGTCCCGCTCGCCGAGACCCCCGACACCGGCTCCCTGCGCGGGGACGTACGGGCGATGCTGGAGGCGCTGCTGTCCTGGCTGGACGACCCCCGGCTGGGCGGGGTCCTCACCGACCTGATGGCCGAGGCCCGGCGGAACGGGGCGCTGGCCCGGGCGCTGGCGGAGCGGGTCGGTGAGCCCCGGCGGGCCCGGGGCGAGGCCCTGCTGGACCGGGCCGCCGCCCGGGGCGAGGTTCCCGCCGGCCTCGACCGGGAGATCGTCCTCGACCTGATCCCCGGGGCGCTCTTCTGGCATCTGGGGGCACGCCGGCAGCCCGTCACGGCGGACTATCTGGACCGGCTGACGGACACGCTCGTCACCGCCCTGACCGCCGGGCGGACCGGGGTCTGACCGGGGGCGGGGCACACCGCCCCGCCACCGGCGCTCCGACGCGCCGCCACCGCTAGTGCTTCGCGGCGTCCTTCCCCGCGCCGCCGTCCCCGCCGCCGCCGTCCCCGTCGGTGACGGCGGCGTCGTAGGAGGAGGTGCCCTCGTCCAGCAGCGGCTCCTGCTCGCGCAGATGCGCCGGGGCCAGTGCCCGCAGCGCGTGGTAGCCGGTGAGGACCACGAGGGTGCCCAGCGCGATGCCGTTCAGTTCGAAGCTGTCGGTGATCTCCAGGGTGACCCCGCCGACGCCGATGATGACGCCCGCCGCGACCGGCACCAGGTTCAGCGGATTGCGCAGGTCCACGTTGCCCGCCAGCCAGATCTGCGCCCCCAGCAGGCCGATCATGCCGTAGAGGATCACGGTGATCCCGCCGAGCACGCCGCCGGGGATCGCGGCGATCACCGCGCCGAACTTGGGGCACAGTCCGAACAGCACCGCGAAGCAGGCGGCGGCCCAGTAGGCGGCGGTGGAGTAGACGCGGGTCGCGGCCATCACGCCGATGTTCTCGGAGTACGTGGTGGTCGCCGGGCCGCCGACCGCCGTGGACAGCACGGTGGCCGCGCCGTCGGCGCCGATCGCGGTGCCCAGCTCGTCGTCCAGCGGGTCGCCGGTCATCTCGCCGACGGCCTTCACATGGCCGGCGTTCTCGGCGATCAGCGCGATCACCACCGGCAGCGCCACCAGGATCGCCGACCACTGGAACGCGGGGGCGTGCAGGGCGGGCAGCCCGATCCAGTCCGCCTCGCCCACCGCCGACAGGTCCAGCCGCCAGTGGTCGACCGCCTCCCCGCCGCCCGCCGGGGAGTGGATCCTCCCGAAGAGGCGGTCCAGCAGCCAGGAGACGGCGTAACCGAAGACCAGCCCCAGGAAGATCGCGACCCGGGACCAGAAGCCGCGCAGCGCCACCACGGCCAGCCCGGTGAAGAGCATGGTCAGCAGCGCCGTCCACTGGTCCTGCGGCCAGTACGTGGAGGCGGTCACCGGGGCCAGGTTGAAGCCGATCAGCATCACCACCGCGCCGGTGACCACCGGCGGCATCACGGCGTGGATGACCCGGGCCCCGAACCGCCGCACCACGAAGCCGGCCGCCGCCAGGACCGCGCCGACGACCAGCAGCGCCCCGGTGATCGTCGCGCTGTCGCCGCCCGACGCCCGGATGGCCGCGGCGACTCCGACGAAGGACAGGCTGGAGCCCAGATAGCTGGGCACCCGGCCGCGCGTCATCAGCAGGAAGACCATGGTGGCGACGCCGGACATCATGATCGCCAGGTTCGGGTCCAGGCCCATGAGCACCGGAGCGACGAAGGTGGCGCCGAACATCGCCACCACATGCTGGGCGCCCAGCCCCGCCGTCCGCGGCCACGACAGCCGCTCGTCGGGCCGTACGACGGCGCCGGGCGCGGGCGTGCGCCCGTCGCCGTGCAGGGTCCAGCGCAGACCGAGGCCCATGGCCGGTGCTCCGTTTCATGCGGGGAAGCGCTCAGGTGTGCGAGCGGAATCGATCGGTCCACATGTTAGAGGAGGCGTCCGGGCACCCCGGGGGTGCTCAACTCGCCGCCCGGACCATGGCCGGCCCGGACGAGGCGGACCCGCTGTCCCGCACGCCCCCGCCCGGCCCGCCCGGTCCCGCCACGGACCGGCCGCCCCGGATCGGGGCGCCGCCCGTGGGACTGCTGGGTCCACTGGCACCCGGCTGGGCGGCGGCGTTCGCCGCCACCGCCGAGCACCTGCGCCGGGCGGGCGCCGACCTGGTGGAGACGGACCCCGAACCGTTCCTGGCCGCCGCCCGGCTGCTGTACGAGGGCGCCTTCGTCGCCGATGACGGTCGGGCCGGTGGAACTGGCCGACGGCGAGCGGGTGCCGGGCTTCCTGTGCGAACCCCTCGCCCTGGCCGGCGCGCCGGACATCACCGTCCACGGTGGCTGGCGCGGCTGGCGGCCGGCGCGGATCCGGGCGCCCCCGGGGGACCGGCTCTGGTCGTGCCGCGTCAGTCAGGGTTTGCCCGGTGGCGAGGCGTCCTGGTGCTGGGGCGTCCCCGGGTCCCCGGGGCCGAGGGGTGGGGCATCCCCGGGTCCCCGGGGCCGAGGGGTGGGGCATCCCCAGGCCCCCGGGGCCGAGGGGACGCGATCGAGGCGGCCGGAAGCCGCAAGTAGTTGGCCCTGCCCGGGCTTCCGGCCGGCGCAGCGTGGGGCACCTCCCGGCGGTGGCCGGGGGAGTGCGTGCCGGGGCGGCGAGCGGGGCGAACCTCGGCTGACGCGGCACTAGGGACCGGGGGCGGACGGCTGCCCGGCCGGGCCCGGCGCCGCCTTCGGCGCCGAGCCCGGAGGGTCGGCCCGCAGCACCCCCGCTCCCGGCACCAGCCCGCACAGCAGCACGGTGATCAGGGCGAAGGAGACCGGCAGGGAGGTGAACTCGGCGATCCAGCCGACCGCCGCCGGCGCCGCCAGCCCCGAGGCGTACGCCAGGGTCGCCACTCCCGCGATGGCCTGCCCCGGCGCGCCGGACGCGGTGCGGCCCGCCGCCGCGAAGCACAGCGGCACCACCACCGCGATCCCGACGCCGATCAGCGCGAAGCCCGTCACCGCCGCCGCCGGTTCGCGCGCGGCGACCACCAGGAGCCCGCCGGCGGTGGCCAGCACTCCGCTGGTCCGTACGGTGCGCACCGGTCCGAGGCGGCGTACGACGGCGTCCCCGGACAGCCGGGCGACGGCCATGGTGCAGGCGAACGCCGTGTACGCGCCGGCCGCCAGGCCCGGTGAGGCGTCCGTGACGTCCCGCAGGTAGATCCCGGCCCAGTCCATCGAGGCGCCCTCGGCGAAGACCGCGAAGAAGCCGATCAGCCCCACGGCCAGCACTCCGCGGCCGGGCAGCGCGAAGTGCGGCGGTGCCTCGATGCCCGGCTCGGCCCGCACGTCCGGCGTCCGGCCGGCCGCGACCGCGCCGATCACCGCCAGCACCGGGACGGTCAGGGTGAGATGGACCCGGGCGTCCACCGCGAAGTGCGCGGCGAGCGCCCCCACCCCGCCGCCGAGCAGCGTGCCGACGCTCCACATCCCGTGCAGCCCGGACATCACCGACCGGCCCATGCGCTCCTCGACCTGCACCGCCTGGGCGTTCATCGCCACGTCCGAGATGCCCAGCCCCGCCCCGTACAGCAGGAGCGCGCCGCACAGCCAGACCGGCCCGGGCGCCGCGGCGGGCAGGGCGAGCCCGGCGCAGCACAGGACGATCAGCAGCCGCAGCGCGGCGCGCGGCCCGTGCCGGTGGGCCAGCCGTGCGGCCAGGGGCATCGAGGCGGCGGCTCCGACCGTGGCGAAGACCAGGGCCACGCCGAGCGGGCCGGTGCCCAGTTCCAGCTGGTCCCGGATCCAGGGGATGCGGGTGGCGAAGCCGCCGGCGACCGCGCCGTGGACGGTGAAGACCACGGCCACGGCGCGCCGTGCGCGCGCTGTCTCCGCCCGGCGGTCCGTCCGGGGTTCCTTTCGGGGGGCCGTCCGGTCCCCGGCCCGGCTCCGGCCGCCGGTGCCGTCGTGTGCGCGCACACCCGTCCCCTTGTCTCCGGGTCTCCCCGGGCCCGTTGTGTCCGGTGGTTCGGTGCTGTGCCGTACTGCCCGGGGCGGTCCCGCCCGGGCGGCGGCCGTCCTCAGTCCTTCCGCAGTTCCGCCCGTACCTCCGTGCCGCCGCGGGCGACGACCCCGCCGCGGCCCGGGGCACCCAGGACCCCGGCGGCCAGGACGAGAACGACCGTGCCCGCGGTGACCAGACCGAACGCCGCGCGCAGCGACGCGAGCTCGGCGACGGTGCCGATGAGGGTCGGGGCTATCAGCCCGGTGGTGTAGGTGATGGTGGCGACCCCGGCGATGGCCTGGCCGGGAGCCGGGCCGCTGTGTCCGGCCGCGGCGAAGCACAGCGGTACCACCACGGCGATCCCGATGCCCAGCAGCGCGAAGCCGGTGACGCCCGCCACCGGGCCGGGGGCGGCGACCACCAGGAGCCCGCCGGCGGTGGCCAGCACTCCGCTGGTCCGTACGGTGCGCACCGGTCCGAGGCGGCGTACGACGGCGTCCCCGGCCAGCCGGGCGGCGGCCATGGTGCAGGCGAACGCGGTGAAACTGGCGGCGGCGACCGTCGCCGAGGCCCCGGTGACCTCCCGGAGGTAGATGCCGGACCAGTCCATGGAGGCACCCTCGGCGACCACCGCGCACATGCCCACCACCCCGATGAGCAGCGCCGAACGCGGCGGCAGCGCGAAGCGCGGCGGCGCCTCCTCGTCCGGTGCCGGGCGCACGTCCAGCAGTCCGCGGCAGGCCGCGGGCGCGGCGGCGGCCAGGACGGCGGCGGCCAGGCCCAGGTGGATCCGGGCGTCCAGACCGAGGTGGACCGCGCCCACCCCCACCGCCGAGCCGAGCAGGGCGCCGACGCTCCACATCCCGTGCAGCCCGGACATGATCGAGCGTCCGTAGCGCCGCTCCACCTCCACGCCCTGGGCGTTCATCGCCACGTCCGCCATCCCGGCGGTGGCGCCGAAGACGAACAGCGCGGCGCACAGCACCACCGGATGAGGGGCCAGGGCGGGCAGGGCGAGCGCGGCGCACCACAGGACGAGCAGGACGCGGGTGGCGGCCCGGGTGCCCAGCCGGTGCACGACGCGCCCGGCCAGCGGCATGGCGAGTGAGGCGCCGATGGCGGGGAAGGCCAGGGCGAGCCCCAACTGCCCGGCGCTGAGGTCGAGTTGCTCCCGGATCCAGGGGATGCGGGTGGCGAAGCCGCCGGCGACCGCGCCGTGCAGGGTGAACACCGCGGCGGTCGAGCGCCGGGCGCGGCGTGTCGAGGAGATCGGCATGCCCGTAAACTATCAGGCAGCCTGCCTGATAGAAATAGCGTATCTGCGAGGATTCCGCCATGACTTCCGCGCGCACCGCATCGCCCCGTACGGCCCGGGCCATCAACGACCGGATCGCGCTGGAGCTGCTGGTGGCGCACGGTCCTCTGACGGCCGCCCGGCTCAAGGAGCTGACCGGCCTGTCCCGGCCCAGCGTCGCCGACCTGCTGCAACGGCTGGCCGACGACGGACTGGTCCGGGTCGTCGGGGAGGCGGGCGAGACCCGCCGGGGCCCCAACGCGCGGCTGTACGGCCTGGTCGCCGACCGCGCCCATGTCGCGGCCGTCGACGTCCGCACCGGCACCGTCTCCTTCGCCCTGGCCGACCTCGCCGGGAACACCGTCCGCCAGACCGTCCTGGCCCTGGACGGCGGCGAGACCGGTGAGACCGGCCAGGGCGGTGAGGCGGGCCAGGGCGAAGGGGACGGTGCGGACCCGGTGGCCCGGACGGTGGCCGCGCTGCGGCAGGCGCTGCGCGACAGCGGCGCCGCCGCACCGCACACGATCGCCGTCGGCGCCCCCGGCATGATCGACCCGGCCACCGGCGCCCTCGGCCGCAGCACCGCCCTGCCCGCCTGGCACGCCCGCGTCCCGGCCGCCCTCCGGGACGGGCTGGGCGTACCGGTGCTGCTGGAGAACGAGGTGAACCTGGCGGGCATCGCCGAGCACCGGCTCGGCGCGGCGCGCGGCCGCGACACCTTCGTCCTTCTCTGGCTGGGACACAGCGTGGGCGCCGCCGTCGTCCTGGACGGCGCGCTGCGCCGCGGCGCCTCCGGCGGCACGGGCGAGATCGGCTTCCTGCCGGTGCCCGGCGCCGGCTGGCCGCCGTCGGCCACCGTCTGCGACGGGGGCTTCCACTCCCTGGCCGGCAGTGCGGCGGTGTGCGAACTGGCCCGCGCGCACGGCCTTGACACCCCGCCGTACGATCCCGCGGACGGCGCCCGCGCCGCGGAGACGGTGGTACGGGCGGCGACGGCGGGCGCGGCGGGCAGCGGCGGGGAGGCGTTCCTGGGCGCGCTGGCCGAACGGATCGCGGTGGGCGCCGCCGCGGTCACCTCGGTGCTCGACCCCGGCTGCGTGGTGCTCGGCGGTGAGGTGGGCCGGGCCGGGGGAGAGGCGCTCGCGGCCCGGGTGGCAGACCGGCTGGCCGCGATGTCCCCGCTGGCCACCGAGGTGCTGTGCGGCACGGTCGAGGGCAGCCCGGTGCTCGGCGGAGGTCTGGTCACGGCCCTGGACGCGGCGCGCGCCGACCTGTTCGAGCCCGCCCGCCGGACCTGACCGCCGCGGGTGGCCGGGCGGGCACTGTGAGCCAGCGCATACGTTCCCGCCCGCGCCGCCCGTACGGGGCATGGCACACTGGTGCCGTACCAACGTCAAGCGCACTCCGGGGTCGGTGAAAGTCCGAACCGGCGGTTACAGTCCGCGACCCGGCCGCTGCCAGCGGCCGGTTGACCAGGTGAAACTCCTGGACCGACGGTTAAAGTCCGGATGGGAGGCAGTGCGCGGCGGGCCGTGGAGCGGCCGGTACGCCGCCGTCGGCGGAAGCTCCGCGCGCACCCCCGGGTCGCGCGGGACACCCCGGCACCGGCGTTCCGCCCACCCGCGGAGCCGTCCGGTCATTCCGTACCGCCCCGGAGTCCGTGCCCGAAGAGGCAGGAGGACCCGGTGGCCACCGCAGCCGCAGCGCTCATCGCGCGGAAGCGCGAACACGATGCCGTGCGCCGTGCCGTCACCCTCGCGTCCCACGCCCTCGGCGCCACCGCCCCCGACGCCGGCGTCGGGGCCGTCGGCCTGCCCGGTTCCGCCACCGTGCGGCCGGCCGGCGGACGCGCCCCGGCCGGGGTCCCCGTCGCCGCCGGTGCCGTGGACCGGGTCACCGCCTGCCGTGCCCCCGTCCCGTTCGGCACCGGGCCCGCCGGGCCGGGCGCCGCCGGAATCGCCGCCGTCGCCGGCGCGTTGCGCCTGACGGCCACCGGCACCGGGCGCCCCGAGCGCCCCGGGCCACCCGCCGACGCCGTACCCGCCGGGCCCGTACCCGCCGGGCCCGCACCCGTATCCGCCGTCCCCGAGGAGACCTGAGTGTTCACCGGAATCGTCGAAGAACTGGGCGAGGTCGTCGCCGTCGAGGAACTGGCCGATGCCGCCCGCTTCCGGCTGCGCGGCCCGGTCGTCACCGAGGGCGCGAAGCACGGCGACTCGATCGCCGTCAACGGCGTCTGCCTGACCGTCGTGGACACCTCCGACGGCGAGTTCACCGCCGATGTCATGGCCGAGACGCTGGAGCGTTCCGGCCTCGGCGCGCTCGCCGCCGGTGACCGGGTCAACCTGGAGCGCCCCATGGCGCTCGGCGGCCGGCTGGGCGGACACCTCGTCCAGGGACATGTGGACGGCACCGGCACCATCACCGGGCGCGTCCCCGGCGACAACTGGGAGATCGTCAGGATCTCGCTCCCGGAACGGCTGACGCGGTACGTGGTCGAGAAGGGGTCGATCACGGTGGACGGCGTCAGCCTGACCGTCGTCGAGGCGGGGGAGGAGGACTTCACCGTCAGTCTCATCCCCACCACCCTGGCCACGACCACCCTGGGCGTGAAGAAGCCCGGCGACCCGGTCAACCTGGAGGTCGACGTCCTGGCCAAGTACGTCGAGCGGCTGCTCGCCCGCGGCGCCGTCCCCGCGTCCGCCGCCGGGCCGGACCTGTCCGCCGGAGCCGTGCGGTGAGCGCCGTGGACTGGCTCGACGGCACCCTCAACGGCACCGCCTTCACGGCCTTCGGGCAGCAGGTGCCGTGGTCCGACATGGTCGGCAACCTCATGGGGCTGCTCGCCCTGGCGCTCGGCTGGCGCCGGTCCATCTGGACCTGGCCCGCCCAGCTGCTGGCCGGGCTCATCCTCGTGGCCGCCTACGCCTCCGCCCAGCTCTCCGGCGGTGTCGGCAAGCAACTGCTGGTCATCGGCGTCGCGGTGTGGGGCTGGTACCAGTGGCGCCGGTCCGGCGGCGCCCCGGACGGCAGTCCGGACAGCGCGGCCGGGAGCACCGGCACGGAGACCGACGGCCGGATCGCCGTGCGCTTCGCCACCTGGCGCGAACGCCTGTGGCTGCTGGGCGGCACGGCCGCCGGCACCGCCGCCGTCGGCTCACTGTTCGTCCTCGTCCCCGAACTGTCCTGGAACCCCTGGCCCGACGCGTACATCTTCACCGGCACCCTGGCCGCGATGGTCGCCCAGGCCCGCGGACTGGTGGAGTTCTGGTTCGCCTGGCTGCTGGTGGACCTGGTCGGCGTCCCGCTCGCCTTCAGCAGTGGTCTGGCCTTCTCCGGCCTGGTCTACGTCATCTACTTCGTCCTCGTCCTGTGGGGCCTGCGCGACTGGTGGCTGCGCTCCCGCACCGGGAGGACGAGCGACCCCGCTCTGGAAGGAGCCACGGCATGACCAGCCTGCACACCTGGCACCCGCACCCCGCCCCCCTCGGCACCGGGGCGGTGGGGGGCGACGAAGCGGAGCTCCTGCTGGACCCCGTCGAGCGGGCCGTCGCCGACATCGCCGCCGGCCGTCCCGTGGTGGTGGTCGACGACGCCGACCGCGAGAACGAGGGCGATCTGATCGCCGCCGCCGAGCTGATCACCCCCGAGACCGTGGCCTTCATGATGAGTGAGTGCCGCGGCCTGATCTGCGTCCCGCTGGAGGCCGGCGAGCCGGACCGGCTGGAGCTGCCGCAGATGGTCCGGCGCAACACCGAGTCGATGGGTACCGCCTTCACCGTCTCCGTGGACGCCTCCGGCGCGCACGGCGTGACCACCGGCATCTCCGCCGCCGACCGGGCCACCACCATCCGGCTGCTCGCCGACCCCGCCGCCACCGCGGACGACTTCGTGCGCCCCGGCCATGTCTTCCCGCTGCGCGCCCGCCCCGGCGGGGTGCTGGAGCGCCCCGGCCACACCGAGGCCGGGGTGGACCTCGCCCGGCTCGCCGGGCTGCGCCCCGCCGCCGCCATCGTGGAGATCGCCGCCGAGGACGGCACCATGCTGCGCCTGCCGGAGCTGGTGCCCTTCGCCCGCAAGCACGGCCTGTCGATCATCTCCATCGAGGACCTGGCCGCCTACCGCCGCTCGGCCGAGCCCACCGTCCGCCGCGAGGCCGTCACCGCCCTGCCCACCGCCCACGGCGACTTCCGCGCCCACGGCTACCGTTCCACCACCGACGGGGTGGAGCACATCGCGCTGGTCGCCGGGGACGTCGACGGCGGCGAGGACGTCCTGGTCCGGGTGCACTCCGAGTGCCTGACCGGGGACGTCTTCGGCTCCCGGCGCTGCGACTGCGGCCCGCAGCTTCAGGACTCCCTGCGCCGGGTGGCCGCCGAGGGCCGCGGTGTGGTCGTCTACCTGCGCGGCCACGAGGGGCGGGGCATCGGCCTGCTGTCCAAGCTGCGGGCCTACCAGCTGCAGGAGGCGGGCCGCGACACCCTCGACGCCAACCTGGAGCTGGGCCTGCCCGCCGACGCCCGCGACTACGCGGCCGCCGCCCAGATGCTGACCGACCTCGGAGTACGCTCCCTGCGGCTGATGACCAACAACCCCGACAAGACCGCCGCCCTCACCCGCCACGGGCTGCGCGTCACCGGCCGCGAGCCGATGCCCGTCCAGGCCGGCGAGCACAACCTGCGCTACCTGCGCACCAAGCGGGACCGGATGGGGCACGACCTGCCCTGGCTGGACGACGGGCGGGTCCCCGTCTGCGGCAGCCAGTGAGCCGCCCGCCCCCGCACCCCCGCAACCCCACCCCCGTCCCCATCCACACCCCATATCCGTGACGCACCGCACGAGGAGCAACGTGAGCGGCAAGGGCGCACCCGAACTGACCGTCAGGAACTGCAAGGACCTGCGCGTGGCCGTGATCGCCGCGCAGTGGCACGAGCGGGTGATGGACGGCCTGCTCGACGGCGCCCGGCGCGCGCTGGGCGAGGTGGGCATCGACGAACCCACCGTGCTGCGCGTCCCGGGCAGCTTCGAGCTGCCCGTCGCCGCCAAGGTGCTGGCCGCGCGCGGCTACGACGCGGTCGTCGCCCTCGGCGTCGTCGTCCGCGGCGGGACCCCGCACTTCGACTACGTCTGCCAGGGTGTCACCACCGGCCTCACCCAGGTGTCCGTCGAGACCGGGGTGCCCGTCGGCTTCGGCGTGCTGACCTGCGACACCGAGGAGCAGGCCCTGGACCGCGCGGGGCTGCCCGGCTCGGCCGAGGACAAGGGGCACGAGGCGGCCACCGCCGCCGTGGCGACGGCCGCGGTCCTGCGCACCGTGGCCGAGCCCTGGCGCCGGGCGGGGGCGGCCGGCGGCTAGGGTAGGGGCACCATGGCGAACAAGACATTCGAGGAGCTGTTCGGCGAGCTCCAGCGCAAGGCCGCCACCGGCGACCCCGCCACCTCCCGCACCGCCGAGCTGGTGGCCGCCGGTGTCCACACCATCGGCAAGAAGGTCGTCGAGGAGGCCGCCGAGGTGTGGATGGCCGCCGAGCACGAGGGCCCCGACCGCACCGCGGAGGAGATCTCCCAACTGCTGTACCACCTCCAGGTGATGATGGTCGCGCGGGGGATCGGCCTGGACGACGTATACGCTCACCTCTAGCGGGGGCGCGCCCGGCGCCCCCAGCCCGCCGGCCGGCAGCCGGCGGTCCCACGAGAACGCGAAGGAAGACCGACCCATGCTGCGCATCGCCGTCCCCAACAAGGGTTCACTGTCCGAGCCTGCGTCGGCGATGCTCCATGAGGCGGGCTACAAACAGCGCAAGGACCGCCGCGAACTGGTCCTGGTGGACGGCGACAACGAGGTCGAGTTCTTCTTCCTGCGTCCCCGCGACATCGCCGTCTACGTGGGCTCCGGAAAGCTCGACATCGGCATCACCGGCCGCGACCTGCTGCTGGACTCCGGTGCCGCCGCCGAGGAGATCCTCCAGCTCGGCTTCGCCGCCTCCACCTTCCGCTACGCCACCCGCCCCGGCACCGCGCGGGAGGTCGGCGAGTTCGGCGGCATGACCATCGCCACCTCCTTCCCCGGCCTGGTCGCCAAGCACCTGGCCGACAACGGGGTGGACGCCTCCGTCGTCCGCCTCGACGGCGCCGTCGAGACCGCCATCCAGCTGGGCGTCGCCGAGATCATCGCCGATGTCGTGGAGACCGGCACCACCCTGCGCAACGCCGGGCTGGAGATCATCGGCGAGCCGATCCTGGAGTCCGAGGCCGTCGTCGTCCGGCGCACCGGCGCACCGGCCGACGACCCCAAGGTGCGGCAGTTCCTCCGCCGTATGCAGGGCGTCCTGGTGGCCCGGCGCTACGTGATGATGGACTACGACATCCGCGCCGAGAAGGTCGAGCAGGCCGTGGCCCTCACCCCCGGCCTGGAGTCGCCCACCATCTCGCCGCTGCACCACGAGGGCTGGGTCGCGGTGCGCTCCATGGTCCCCGCCAGGGACGCCCAGCGGATCATGGACGATCTGTACGACCTGGGCGCCCGGGCGATCCTGACCACCGGCATCCACGCCTGCCGGCTCTGAGCCCCGGCTCCGGGCCCCGGTGCCCCGCCTGCCTCCCCTGCCCGACGCTTCCCCCGACGGAGAGCCGCCCCGTGTCCGTCCCCGCCCCCGAATCCGGCACCGACCCCGTACCCGGGCTGCCGGTGGTCTTCCGGCCCACCCGCACCCGGATCGTCCTGCTGACGGTCGGCGTCGCGATCCTGGCCACCCTGACCGCGATCGCGTTCCTGCTGGAGGCGGCCGGGGCCGGGGAGCGGGCGAGCTTCGTCCTCACCGGTCTGCTTTTCTTCGCGGTCCTCCTCCTGCTCGCCCGCCCGAAGGTGGTCGCGGACACCGGCGGGGTCACGGTCGTCAACCTCACCACCGTCCGTCACCTGGAATGGGCGGAGATCATCCGGGTGAACCTCCGGCCCGGCGATCCCTGGGTCCTCCTCGACCTCTCCGACGGCACCACCCTGCCCGCCATGGGCATCCAGCCCGGTGTCGCCAGGGCGCAGGCCGTCCGGGACGCGAAGGCACTGCGCGCGCTGGCCGAGCACCACGGCACGGGCCGGACGGACGGCTGAGGCCGGCCGTCAGCCGAACGGCGGGGGCTCGTGCCGGGGTCCGGCCGGACCCCGGCCGGACAGCACCTCGCCGTACGCCTGCATGAGGTCCGGCAGCCGCAGCGTCGCCAGCTCCTCCCGGGAGGGCGGGCCCGGGCAGGCGGCCAGCCGCAGGTCGCGGTAGGCGCAGGACTTCTCGTACAGCGTGCGCAGGAAGCGGCCGTTGCCCAGCTCGTCGATCCAGCCCTGGTCCACCACGTGACCGCTGATGCTGCGCAGCTCCTCCAGGGCCTCCTCGTCCCACCGGTCGCCGTTCTCGGCCGCCAGTACCTCGCCGATGGCGGTCAGCTCCAGCGGGCGGTAGCTGGGGAAGTCCACCCGGGTGGTGAAGCGGGAGCCGAGGCCGGGGTTGACGGCCAGCAGCCGGTCCATGCCCTCCGGATAGCCCGCCAGGATCACCACCAGCCGGTCCCGGTTGTCCTCGGCGCGCTTGAGCAGCACCTGGAGCGCCTCGTCGCCGTACGCGTCGCCCTTGCCGTAGCCGGTGTTGGACAGGCTGTACGCCTCGTCCACGAACAGCACTCCGCCCAGCGCCGAGTCGATCAGCTCGTTCGCCTTCACCGCCGTCTGGCCCAGGAACTCGCCCACCAGATCGGCCCGCTGGGCCTCCACCAGGTGGTCGCCGCCCAGCAGGCCCAGTGCGTAGAACACCCTCCCGAGGATCCGGGCGACGGTCGTCTTCCCCGTCCCCGAGGGCCCGGAGAAGACGAAGTGCCGCTTGGGCGGCTGGACCGGCAGCCCCTGCTCGGTGCGGAGCCGTGCCATGTGCAGCTGCGCGGACAGCGCCCGCACCTGCCGCTTGACCGGCTCCAGGCCGACCATGCGCTCCAGCTCCTCCATCGCGTGGGCCAGCAGCTCCTGATCGGCCGGTCCGGTGGGGAACCGCCCGGGCGCCCGCCGGCCGGCGGGGCCCGCCGACCGCTCCCGTACGCCGTCGGCCGTCACCGGCACCGGCGGCACCGGCGCGGCGCCGGGCCGCGGGCCGTCGCCGGCCGGGGTGGCGCCCTCCGCGCCGCCGGTGAGCACTCCGGTGCCGGCCGGAGGGCCCGTGAGGTCCGGGCCGCCGTCCGCGACCGCCACGGTGGTGACCGGTCCCGGCGCGTCGCCCAGCCCGTCGCCGAGTCCGTCGCTCTCGGCGATGGCGGTCAGCCGGGCGGAGGTGTCCATGAACGCCGGATCCACCCGGTACACCGCCCGGTACAGCGGCAGCGCCGCCGCGCTGCGCCCGGTGCCCTCCCGGGCCCGGGCCAGCCAGTAGCGCAGTTCCTTGCGCTGCGGCTGCTCACTGCGGCAGCGCATCAGGGCGGCGGCCAGCAGCGGCTCGGCCTGGCCGTACATCTCCAGCCGCACCCGGGCCATGCCCGCGAACAGGCTCGCCTCGACGCCCAGCAGCGGATCGTCCACCAGCGGATCGGTGTGCCGCACCAGCAGCTCCCAGTCCTTGGCGAGGTAGGCGCGGCAGGCGTGCAGGAAGCGCACCTGGGAATCGGTCTCCACCGGCGGGCACTCGGCCAGGGCCCGGTCCAGCTCGGCGACATGCCGGCCGTCCAGCCAGTGCGAGGCGTGCGCCAGCAGCAGGTCGCGTCCGCTCTCCAGCACCGGCTGCACCCACCAGCCCAGCCAGTACCAGGAGTTCAGCGGCTGTCCGTGGCGGTTGCGCTGCTCGCCGAAGCGGTCGCGGTGCTCGTACATGCGCAGCAGGGCGGTGGCGGTGTCCACGCGCAGGGCGTGCAGGCCCAGCCAGGCGTCGGCCATGCCGGGGTCGAGCCGCACGGCGGTACGGAACTCCTCCTCGGCGTGGACGTAGCCCCCCATGGTGTACGCGTCGACGCCGCGCAGCCAGGCCAGGTCGGCAGGGGCCTGCGGACCACCCCGGGTGTCCTGCGTGCCGTAGTCCATCACGTCCCCCACGAAACATCCCCCGATGGTCTGTGCCGGGCGGTCGGATCGCCCGGCGGCGGTGGTGCTCAACTGGTCCGCCACGGACGGGAGTTGCCGCGGGCATCCGGAGAAGTCCCCGGACAGCCGCGGCATTTGGCATGGTACCCGGGGCGCGGGGCCGGTCGTAGACGGCGTATGGGCAGGCCAGCGGGGGAGGCCGGACGGGGGGGAGGCGTCCCGCGTGTCGATGTCATCACCCTGGGTGACGGGACGTCGGAGGTGTGCGGGCAGAACGAAGCCCCCGATCACGGGGGAACAACCGGGGGCTTCGTGTAGTGAACGACCCTTCCAGGCCGTTCAGGGAGAACGTAGAACCTGGGTGGGGCGCCGGTCAAGCCGGTGGGGCGGAACACGCCCGTGGGCATGGCGGCAGTGCGTACGGCTGACGGGTCGTCACGGTGCGTGCCGACGCGGAGGCTTTCACATCCGGCCCCGCGGCCCCGGCAGCAGTTCGAATCCGCCGGGCCGCTGCCGCACCAGGTGATCGGCGTACGGGCGGGAGGGATCGGCGGCGAAGTGCCGCAGCTCCGCGCGCTCCCAGCCGTCCCAGAACCCCGCCAGCGCGGGCCCGTCCCGGCGCCGTCCACGTGCCCAGGACTCCCCGGGCGGCAGCTCCATCCACAGCAGGCGGGACAGGTGGGGGCGCAGGGCCCGGCGCCCCGCGCCCACCCCTTCCACCAGCACCACGGGCGCGGGCGGCAGGACACGCTCCCCGGCGAACATCCGGCGCTCCCAGTCGTACACCCGGTGGCGGGCCGGCTCCCCGCGCGAGAACGGTGCGAGGACCTGCTCCAGGACCCGGTCGGTCCACTCGAAGAGGGCGCCGTGACTGGCCAGGTCGTCCAGATGGAGCACCGGCGCCCCGCCCAGCTCTCCGGCCAGGTGCCCGGCGAACGTGCTCTTGCCGGATCCGGCGTGCCCGTCCACCGCTACCAGCCGCACCGGGCCGCACGACGGCGGCAGTGCGCGCAGCCGCCGGGCCAGAACGGCGGGAGTGCCCAGGGCACCGGAGCCGGGTCTCACCCCGACAGCGTACGGCCGCCCGCCCACCCGGGTGGCCGGGACCGGTGACGGACCACTCCGTCCGGGCCCTGTCGCTGGCCCGGGCCCCGCGGCGGCGGCAGGATTGTGAACGCGCGCCGACCACGCGCACACACCGACCGCCGAAGGACCGGGGGCCCGCCGCCATGACCGCCAGCAGACCCGCCACGCGCCGCACCGTGCTCGCCGCCGCCCTCGTCACGGCGGCGACCGCGGCCCCCCTGGCCACCGCCTCGTCCGCCGCCGTGCCGTCCGGAGCCCGCCCCGCCCACCCGTCCGGCGGCTCCACCGTGGACTACCGTGCCTGGACCTCCCTCCCCGACTGGCGCACCGGCACCGGGGAGGGCACCCGGCCGGTGGCCGGTCCGCGCCCCGGCCTCACGCTCGCCGCCCCCGTGGGCACCACCGACCACACCGACTCCCACACCGGCCGCACCGCCTCCTGGGAGTACGCCGTGTGGACCTCCCCGGCGCACACCCTGCCGGTGCCCGCGAGCGAACTGGTCCCCTCCTGGAACGCGCAGACCCCCGCCGGCACCTGGATCCGGATCGAGCTGCGCGGCACCTACACCGACGGCACCGACACCCCCTGGTACACCATGGGCGTCTGGGCCTCCGGCGACACCGACGTCCGCCGTGCCTCCGTGGACGGGCAGCGCGACGGCGTCTCCAGCGTCTGGACCGACACCCTCGCGATCGACGACACCTCCGCCGGCCCGCGGCTGGCCTCCTACCGGCTGCGCGTCACCCTCCACCGCGCCCCGGGCAGCGCCGCCGCCCCCACCGTCTGGCGCCTGGGCGCCATGGGATCCGACGTCCCCGGCCGCTTCGAGGTCCCGGCCTCCGCGCCGGGCGTGGCCACGGGCGTCGAACTGGACGTCCCCCGCTACTCGCAGAACGTCCACATCGGCCGGTACCCCGAGTACGACAACGGCGGCGAGGCCTGGTGCAGCCCCACCTCCACCCAGATGATCGTCGAGTACTGGGGGCGCGGGCCCACCGCCGAGGACCTGGCCTGGGTACGGCCCGGCTACTCCGACCCCCAGGTCTGCCACGCCGCCCGCTTCACCTACGACCACCAGTACGCCGGCTGCGGCAACTGGCCGTTCAACACCGCCTACGCGGCCACGTACCGCGGCATGCAGGGCCTCGTCACCCGCCTGGACTCCCTCACCGACGCCGAGCGCCTGATCCGCGCGGGCATCCCGCTGATCACCTCCCAGTCCTTCCTGGCCGCCGAACTCGACGGCGCGGGCTACGGCACGGCGGGCCATCTGATGACCGTCATCGGCTTCACGGCGGACGGCGACGTCATCGCCAACGACCCGGCGGCCGACAGCAACGCGGCCGTCCGCCGGGTCTACCGGCGCCGCCAGTTCGAGAACATCTGGCTGCGCACCAAGCGCTACGACGCGAACGGCCAGGTCAGAAGCGGTACGGGCGGCGTCTGCTACCTCATCTTCCCGGCAAAGCCGGCACCGAGTCAGCACCGCGTTCTGCGATCGCTCGGCATCCGCTGACCTCCTGAGCCACCCGTTCACCTGCTTCGTGGTGTACGGGTCCCTCCACGAGCGGCTGAGGGCCCGGGGCGACATGGACTACGTGACCGTGCTCAAGCCCGGGCCGGCCGGGGGGGGGGGGGGGGGAACCGGGTGCCGCCGCTGCCGTCGAAGCCGTGGACCGCGACCCGGCGGGCCGGAGCCCGCTCCCGGGCCACCTCGTTCCGGTTCGGGAACGCGGCTCCGTAAGGCCCTGCCGGATATCGCCTCACCCGGTGAGGGAGCGCAGTTCGTATGACAGGGTCTCCTCATTGATCAGTTCGAAATGATCGAGTTTTGTGATTCTTGCCGAAATCCTGTCGCGGCCCTCGTGCCGCTGTAGTGCGGTGTTCATGGCCGGAAGGTGTTCTTCATAGGAAGCGGACAGGACAAGGCGCACCCGGTCGGCCAGCTGGGCGACTCTGTTCAGACGGGTGCCGAACTGGTCATACCCGGTCGGCTCCCAGTAGGAGAGCGTATCGCGGGACAACTGGGACAGCTGTCCGAAATCCTTCGGTGTGACTTTCGTCAGGTAGTGGCAGAGCGACCGGAAGGTCTCCTTGTCCGGTGCCAGGCCGATCAGTCTCTTGAAGGCCGGTACCGGATTTCGCGGGTCCGCTTCGGCGAAGATCCGTGAGATGGTCATCGTCGACTGGTTGACATTGGGATCGAGCAGCACGGCCGCGGTGACCGGCGGTGCGGCGGCCTTCGGCCCCTGCCAGTGCTCCGCCAGTTGCAGGACGAGGTCGGCACCGAGCGAGAACCCCACCAGGATGATCCTCTTGCCGGCGTTCTCCCCGCTCAGCGTCTCCACGAAGGCGGCGGCCATCCTGATGTGGGAGGCCAGTCCCACCGGTGGCAGTCCCCTCGTCCCGTCCGGTTCGTAGCCGCGGAGGTTCAGCGCGACACCGTGACCGTCGTGGTGTTCCAGGTGGTGGAGGTAATCCGTGGCGTCGAGCCCCAGCCCGTGGAAGAAGACCGTCAGCGTGTCGGTGTCGGCCTTTCGCTCCAGGTAACTCAGATCGTTCGACCTTCGTTCGACGACCGTGTGATCGTGGCACATGACTGGGGCCATCAGAGTATTCCTTTGACGGATGCGTACGGCGGATGCGCCAGTGACTCTAGACCAATGCCCCGGTGGCATGTGCCAGAATCAACACAGCGACCCGGGCCGGGGGACGACGCTGCGCGCGATCGGGCCCACTGGACAACACCACAGACCTTTGGCCTAATTGATGATAGCCATCCGGTCAGGGTATTGGTAAACCGAGAAACCGCCATTCAGGTCGTCGGTTATTTCCGGTTGGGGGGAGAGCGCTCATTGAACGGCTCCTTGGGTGAGGCGGAGGCAAGAGAACTGATCATCTCGCACGCTTTCTCGCGGGAGCGGGCCGGAAGAGTAGGTGTGGAGCTGGAATGGCTGGTCCACACGGACGGGGCGGCCGCCGACCGGTGTGCCGGGGAGGATCTGACGGGCTTCGCGGCGGAGCTGGAGCGCGGGGCCGGCCCGCGGCTGCCGGCCGGTGGCACGGTCTCGCTCGAACCGGGGGGTCAGCTGGAGCTGAGCACCCGCCCGGCTGATTCACTGGGCGACTGCGTCCGGGACGCGGCCGAGGATCTCGCGGTACTGCGCGAACTGGCCGCCGGACGCGGACTGGTGCTGCGGGGTGCCGGTCTCGACGACCGTCCCCCGCGGCTGCGGGTCGCCCTCCCGCGGTATCTGGCGCTCGACCACTACTACCGGCGCGCCGGGGACTTCGGCCGGACGCTGCTGTGCGGTACGGCTTCCGTGCAGGTCAACGTCGACGCGGGGGACGGTTCGCGGGGATGGCGCGGCCGTGCCCGCCGTTGGGCCCTCGCCAACGCGCTCGGTCCCGTACTGATGGCGATGTTCGCCAACTCCCCGGCGACCGTACGGGGCGCTTTCGTACGGTCGGGCCGTCAGGTGCTGCGGCTGCGCACCGACCCGGCGCGCAGCGGCCCGCTGCCGCCGGCCGGTGATCCCCGGGTCCTGTGGGCCGAGTACGCCCTGGACAGCGCAGTGGTGGGCATCCGCTCCCCGGAGGGTGATGCCTGGACGGTTCCGAGCCGCGCGCTCACTCTGCGGCACTGGCTGCGGGCGGGTGAACCGCGCCCGATCCACCCCTCCGACGTCCTGCACCATCTCAAGTCCCTGGTGGCACCGGTCCGTGCGTGCGGGCACCTGGAGTTGCGCATGATCGACGCGCAGAGCGACGACCACTGGGCGGTGCCGCCGGCGGTGGTGGCCGCCCTGCTGGACGAGGAGGAGGCGTCGGACACCGCCTGGCGGCTCCTGGGGCCGTCTGCCACGTCGTCCTGCCGTGCCGACTGGCTGCGTGCGGCCGGGGCGGGACTGTCCGACCCCGCGCTCGCCCTGGTGGCCCGCGCTGTCATGGGAATCGCGCTGACCGGGCTGGCCAGGCTGGACGTCCCGTCGTGGGTGTGCGAGGCCGTCGAGCGCTACGCGGACACCTACACCATGCGTGGACTGTCGCCCGCCGACTCCCGTCCCGCGGGGGTGGTGCCCGCCGCCTGATCCCCGGTGTCCCGGCCGGTGAGCCGTACGAGCCGAACCAGCCCAGTGAGAGGGGCACACGGATGACGACCGTTCGCAAGGAGACGCTGCTGCGGGCGCTGACCGACATGCAGCGGCACCAGCAGGGCAATCACGGCTGGTCGGTAGTCCACGAGTCACTGGGCCGGCTGGCCGGCCGTGCTTCCGCGGCCTCCCTCGACACCGTGCTGGCAGCCGCCTGGCGTGTCCGTCCCGCGATCAGTGACGCACATCTGATCACCCTGCTGGGCATCGCCCTGCGCACCGTGGCGGCACATGACGCCGAGGCGGCCCGGGTCTTCCGGCCGGAACTGGCCGCCGGTGACCGTGTCCGAGTACTGGAGAGGACTCTGGAGCGGCACCGCGACGAGATCACCGGCATCGTCACCGAGCACTCCAACTCCTTCACCGGCGCCCGCCGTTTCCTGGTGCCCCAGTTGGTCATCGGCGCCTGGGCCGAACACCGGCGTGTCGAAGCGGTACGGCTGGCCGACCTCGGTACCGGGATCGGGCTGCTGCCCCGGCAGCTGAACAACCGCACGGTGTTCGATCGGTTCGCGCCCGACCTGGCGTGGTTCCCGTACACGCCGCCCTTCCGGCCCGTCCCGCTGACCGCGCGCACTGGTGTCGACGTGCCTCCGCTGCCCACTCTGGAGTGGGTGCGCGGCTGCCATGGGCCCTCGCGGTACTACACCGAGCGCTTCGCCGAGGTCGTCTGGTCGCTGGAGCAGACCGCCGCGGAGGCGGCGGAGCTGGAACTGCTGCCTCTTGACATCCTCGACCCGGCCGCGCTGACGGAGTTTCTCCGTACCCACCGGATCACCGTGGCCACCTGCAACTTCGTGCTCTACCAGTACGACGAGGCGACCAGGGAGAGGGTCATCGCCGCGATCACCGCGGGGCTCGGCCGGCCCGGTCTCCTCCTCAGCATGGAGCCCGGCCACGAACTGCGCCGGATGGGAGCGTGCGTCCGTGGCTACCGGGCCGGCAGCACCACCGCGCTGCACATCGCCGATGTCTCCGACGCCCACTTCCTCGGCCGGGTGACGCTCGGCCCCGGATTCGCCGAACTGACGGGAGCGGACCCGAACCCGTGACACTCTTCGACCCCGACAGCGGAGGATTCGCGGCCTTCGCCCACCGGTACCGGGCCGTGTTCGCCGGGGCCGGCGGCCTGGCCGGGATCCTCATCGGGGTCTACAGCGACGAGGCCCGCCGGATGATCGCGTGGACCTGGACCCATGTGGTGGCTGGCGGCACCCTGGTCGTCCTGGCCGCCGTGGCCGTCTTCTCCGCCGCGTGGTGGACCCGTGGCCTACTGGAGCGCCGCCGGGAGCTACAGCGGGAGACGGTGGAGCGTTCCTTCGACATCCACGCCGACGACTTCGAGGACCTGCCGTCCGACCACGCGGTCATCGGCCGCGAACTGCGGTACATCGAGCGCCGTACCGCATCGTCGCACCTGGTGATCCTGCTGCCCGGCCTCGGGCTCGACGCCGGGGAGTTCCGCTCGTTCATGAACGTGGCCTCCCAGCACACGGTGGGTCTCACCGCGTTCGGACACAATGTCGACGATGCCAGGGACAACCGCTATCGCGCCGTCGGACTCGCCACCCACGCCGAGCTGATCAGCTGGGCGATCAGTCGCGTCAGCCGCCAGTACCCGCGCAAACGGATAACCCTCGTGGGATTCTCGGTGGGCGCGGACATGCTGTTCCGGCTGGCCGAGCTGTGGACCGACCATCCGGACCGCAGGCCGCGTATCTGCTCGGTGCTGCTGCTCGACCCCAACATCAACCACTCCACGATGATCATCACTCACAGCGTGGCCCAGCTGAACCCCGAGGAACCGCTCGCCGAACTCAAACGGATCGCCAACATCCCCCGTTCGCCGGTCGAGTTCCAGAACATCTGCGAGTACCTGCACAAGATCAGCGGAAAAGATCTCCGCCAGGTGCAGCGCTACGCGGCGGACCTGTGGGAGTACTGGGAGCCCGAGGGGCAGTACGACCGGTTCTTCCACCGCTTCGAGCGGCTGCAGGCGGTCTGCGGCACCACGCGGGTCTTCTTCTCCACTCATTTCGAGCAGCACTTCAACGAGGTCGTGGCACTCGCCCGGCAGCGGGGCATCCGCAAGGTCTTCGACCTGAGACGTGTCGACCACTTCGAGCTGTGCCGGGAGACCTTCCTCAAGCGGGAGGTCGACGCTCTCACCCGCCGCCGCTGACCGGCGGCCTCCGGCCGTCCGCGGTGTGGCGGAGCGCGCGTTCGCACGCCCGGAGGGTGCCGCGGTGCACCGCGCGGGCGATACGGGCTCCCCACCGGGAGCGGGGCCCCGCGAACGGTTCGGCCGCCCGGCCGGGACGCGGGTGCGGGGCGGCGACGCACACGGCGTCGGTGGGGGTGCCGGAGGCGTCGATCCCGGCGTCCCGCAGGGCCTGCACCTTGGCCTCGGTCGCGGTGGCGACGGCGTTGACCAGTGCGGCGTCGGAGAGCGGGACGGGGACGGACACCACGATGTTGATCGTTCCGGCGGGCGGCGCCCCGGTGTGCGCGGGCGCCGGGTCGGCGGCCCAGCCGCGCACCCCGATTCCGGCGGTCACCAGGGCCTCCACCCCCTCGTCCGAGGCCCAGCAGCGGTCGCGGACCGGGGCGGCCGTCATCAACCCGACCCCGGGGCCCGACACTCCGGCACGGGCGGCCAGTCCGGCCAGGTGCGCCGCGGGGTCCAGCCGCCGGTAGCCGGGCGGCACCTGCGCGTTGAGCACCCAGCCGCGTTCGCCGAGGCCGCCGCCCAGCAGGGCGCTGGAGACCATGCGGCGGCCTCCCCCGGGGACCCACAGCAGCAGGGGCCAGTCGCCGCCGGGCTCGGTGCGCGACAGCAGCGGGAGGTCGCCCAGATCGGACAGACCGGAGAGGGTGAGCGGCATTGCCGCACTCTAGTCACGGTCCGGAGGGGACCTGCCGCCGCCCCGTCGTCCCGGCCCGCGGGCGGGGCCGGGGGGAGCGCACGGCGCCGGGGCGCGGTCGGCTTCCCGGCGCTCCCGGTGCCGTTGACGGTGCGTCCCGTACCGGGGGACCGGGAGCGGGACGCACCGCCGTGGTTCACGCCGGGACGGCGGCCGGTGGCGCGGCGGGTCCGGGCGGGTACGCCCGTCTCACCGCTGCCTCACGGCTGCCGCAGCGCCTCGGCGGTGTGCAGGGCGACGAAGAAGTGCCCCAGGACGTTGGGGTGCGCGGACAGGTCGTTGACCGGCATCAGGGGCTCGTACCACCGCTTGTCCTGCGGCCGGCACATGTCGTGTCCCTCCGACACCTTGTAGGCGTCGACGTAGACGGCCCCGGCCTCGCGGGCCTCCTCGGCGAGCATGGTGTTGAGCTTCCTGGTGGTGGCGTCCAGGTAGGCCACGTCGCCCTTGGCCAGGGGCACGGTGGAGGGGTCGCAGCTGTCGCCCTCGGCGGGGAACAGCGCGGGGTAGCCGACCAGGGCGACACGGGCGCCGGGGCTGCGCCGGTCGATGTCGGTGAGCATCGAGCCGATGCGGTCCCGCAGGGTGGCGATGCCCGTCTCCAGCCGGTCGGTGCCTCCGCTGGTGAGCTGGTCGCGGCAGGGGCTGCCCGCGCGGTCGCCCAGTCCGGCGATGACGCACTGCTGCAGGACGCGGGTGAAGCCGAGGTCGTTGCCGCCGATGGTGACGCTGACCAGGTCGGTCTCCCCGGTCAGGGCGTCGAGCTGCGGGGCGGACGCGGTGCTCTGCGTGTTCCACAGGTCCCGGGTGGTGGCGCCGCTGCAGCTGACGTCCTTGAACTCGACGTCCGGGCCGGCGATGTGTTCGAGGGCGGAGGCGGCGATGGCCGGGTAGTTGGACCGGGAGCGTTTGCATGCCTCGTCCGCCTTGGGGGTGATGCCCGGGCCGGAGGCGTAGGAGTCGCCCAGGGCGACGTACTGGACGGGGGAGTCCGCGGCGGTGGCCGGGAGGGCCCCGGCGGAGAGCAGGGACGCAGAGGCGGCGAGCACCGCGGCCGTGGCGGCGGTGCGTCTGGTCGCCGTCACGCGGCGCTTGGAACGGGTCATGTCGTCTCCGTCGCAGAGTGGTCGGTTGCGTGGGGCGCGAGCGCCCGGCCGAGAAGATCACTTCAGAGGCCCGCGCGTTCCACGGTCCCCGGGCCGAAGTGCCGCCGGACGCGGCTCGGTCGGCGGGCCGGCGCGTCCCGGTGCCCGGGCCGGCTGCCTGCCGGGTCCCGCCCGTCCGTACGGCGCCCGGCTCCCTCCGCCGGGCGGAAGCCGCTGTTCCGGACGGGTTTTCAAGAGCCCTGAGAATTCCTCGGTTTGGATCTTCCGATCATGGCAAGGCGGTCCTGTGAAGACGACAGAAGGGAACCGAAAATGGGCATCATCGCGTGGATTCTGATAGGTCTGCTCGCCGGACTGATCGCAAAGGCGATCATGCCGGGCAAGGATCCCGGCGGTCTCATCGTCACCACGCTGCTCGGTATCGTCGGTGGTCTTCTCGGCGGTTTCCTCGGCAAGGTGATTTTCGGCGTCGACTCGATCGACGGATTCTTCGAGCTGTCCACCTGGATCGCCGCCGTCATCGGCTCGGTCATCGTCCTCGCCGTCTACCGCGCGGTGACCGGACGCAGCCGCGTCCACGCCTGACCCGGAGCCCGGGCACGCGGTGCTGCCCGGCAGGCGGGCCTGACCTCGCGGCAGCCGGACGACCGTCGGCGTTACCGCCACCGGCGTCCGCGGAACGCCGCCGCAGGCCCGTCCCGCGCACGGCACAGGTCCCACCGCCCCCGGTGGTCCGCTTCACCGAGCGGACCACCGGGGGCCGTTTGTGCCACAGTACGGAAAACCGCCCGGTGTTCTCGGCGGGGGAACGGAACGGGCGCCCCGGTTCGTGGACGGCGGGCGGAGAAAACGGACAGCGGGCGGCAGGAAAGGGGAAGGGAGGGGCGGAATTCCGCTTACCGGTGTCGTGGGATTCAGGGGTTCGTACGCGGTGGATTACCGGGCCGGTGGGGATTGGTGAGTTCCCCGCTGCGCCGGTGGTGTCCGGCGGCCCGGCGGAACCCGCTTCCGGGCCGGTGCGGCACAGGGGCGGCACAGCAGTCGTCCGCCGTCGTCGCGCAGTCTCCCGGGGGGAACCATGCGTACGAAGACCGCCCGTACCGTCCATCTGTTCGCCGCGTCGGCCCGTTCGTCACCGCAGCCGGTGCCGTCACCGGCTGCGGTGACGAACGGGGCCGCCGGCGGTGGCGTCCGGAAGGGCGACACGGTTGACGCCACCGGTCCGGCCGGGAAGCCGTCCGCCGGGCGACTGAACCCGATCGACCGGCTGGTCCGCGCGGACCGGGAGGACCGGGAGGACCGGTCCGTCACCGTCGTGGTCGGTCACGGCACCTGTGACGACGGAGTCGCCGTGGAGGCGCTGGAGACGGACAGCGGCGTGGTGCTGTCGGCGTCCGTCCGAGGTGGGCAGGGGGAGCCTGCACCGCCGACCTGACCTACGACGCGGTGACGGTGAGGCTGGACCGGCCGGTCGGGGACCCGTGCCGTCCTGGACGCGCGCACCGGCCGCCCGGTGCCGCACGGGGAGCGGGGCCGTCCCCTGCCGGACGGAAGCTGAGCGTTCGCCGGGAGGCAGGGGAGCCGTCGGAGCTCCCCGGCCGCGTCCGGCCGCCACCCGTTCTCTGCTTCCGGCGTCTCCGGAACGGACGGCGGCCGGGCCGCAGCCGGTCAGGGCTCGAAGACGATCCGTGCCGTGACGTCGCCGCGCAGCACGTCCCGCATGGACTCGTTGACCGACTCCAGCGGCCTGGCCTCGGAGATGACCCGGGTGTGCCCGGCGGCGTGCAGCCGGTACACCTCGGCGAGGTCCTGGCGGGTGCCGACGATCGACCCGATCACGCTGATGCCGTTCAGCACCGTGGCGAAGACCGGGAGCGGCAGGGTGCCGTCCGCGGGCAGGGCGATCATGACCAGCTTCCCGCCGCGCCGCAGCCCGCCGTACGCGGCGGTGAACGCCTCCTCGTTGACCGCGCAGGCCAGCGCCACATGGGCGCCGCCGTGCCGCTTCAGCGCCTTGGCGGGGTCCTCGGCGCGGGCGTCGATCACGATGTCGGCGCCGAGCTTGGCGGCCAGGTCCAGCTTCTCGTCGGTGACGTCGATCGCCGCGACGGTGGCGCCGGCGGTCTTGGCGTACTGCACGGCCAGGTGGCCCAGACCGCCGACCCCGGAGACCGCCACGAGCTGGGCGGGCCGTACCCCGGCGACCTTGAGCGCCTTGTACGTCGTCACGCCCGCGCAGGTCAGCGGCGCGGCGTCGCGCGGGCTGATGCCGTCCGGGACGGGCTGGGCGAAGTCGGCCCAGGCGAGCATCTTCTCGGCGTATCCGCCGTCGCACCCGTAGCCGGTGTTGACCTGCCGCTCGCACAGCGTCTCCCAGCCGGACAGGCAGTGCTCGCACCGTCCGCAGGTCCGTCCCAGCCACGGCACGGCGACCCGCTGCCCCGCGGTCAGGTGGGTGACTCCCGCACCGAGCCGTTCGACGATCCCGACGCCCTCGTGTCCGGGGACGAACGGGGGCTCGGGCTTGACGGGCCAGTCGCCGTTCGCGGCGTGGATGTCGGTGTGGCACAGTCCGGAGGCCTCGATGCGGACGCTGACCTGCCCGGGGCCGGGCTCGGGATCGGGGCGCTCCTCGATCACCAGTGGTTCGCCGAGGGCCCGGACGACTGCTGCCTTCATGACTGCTCAACTCCTTGCGGGGTTCCCGGTGCTTCCGGGGCTGTTCGCCGTCCGCTGCCGGACGGTACGGGCGGGGTTGTACGGACTGACGTACGACCGCGGTCCACGGGGCCGCCGCTCGCGCCGTCAGCGGAGCCAGCCGTGGTGCTTGACCGGCGGCAGCTCTTCCCAGGTGCGGCCCAGGCCCCAGGTGCGGCCGGCGCCGTAGGCGGCCAGGGCGATCAGGACGAGGGCGTAGATGAGGTGGTAGTCCACGACCGGGTTGGTGGACATGCTGGGGGAGCCGTCGGACAGGTGCTGGGCCAGGGGCCATTCCGCGGTCCACATCAGTGCCATCATCGCGGTGCCGGCGGCGGCGGCCGGTCGCAGGGCCACGCCGGCGGTGAGGGCGAGGCCGACGCCGAGCAGGCCGAGCATGAACAGCCAGTTGGCCCAGGTGGCTCCGGCGATGTTGTGGAAGAAGGACTCCAGCGGTCCGGCGGAGACGCCGCCGAGGTAGCCCTGGGTGGGGGAGCCGCCCTCGATCCAGGCCTGCTCGGCGGTGGTGGCGTAGCCGAGGCCGAAGGTCTTGTCGAGGAACGCCCACAGGAAGACGAACCCGGTCAGCAGCCGGGTGACGGCCCCGATCCGCGCGGCGACGGTGCCGGTGGCGACGGCGGCAGCGGTGCCGGTGGCGGCCGTGGCGCCGGCGGCGGCACGGGCACCGGCCGCCGGGGCGGCGGCCCTCGTCCGGCGCCATGAGGGCAGGTGGAGTCCGGGACGGTGGTGAGAGTGACCCTGCACGGCCATGACGTGCTCCCTTCCGGGTGCTTCGGACCGGGTGTCCGTCGCATGACCACCATCCCGCCGGCGGCGGGTCCGGCGCCGGTGCCGAAGGACCGTCTTGTGCGGGGCCGGTCGGCCCTGTTCCCGGGGCCGGTGGGTCCCGGGCGTCCCCTCCGGCCTCGGGACGCACCGGCACCCTGTGCCCACCGCATTGCCGGAAGCACCTTCTCGGCCCGGTACGGGACGGCCGCCGCGGTACGGCCGCACGCGCACGCACCGGAGACGGCGGGGCCCGTCCTCCGGTGCGTGCGGCAGGTCTCTCGTGACGGGTCCGGATCAGGCCGGGATCCTGTCGGCGAGCCGCTTGAACGCGGCCTGGGTCCCCGCTCCGGCGATTCCGTCGATGGCACCGGTGTAACCGTAGTTGGCCTTCAGCCAGCGCTGCAGCGCCTTCACCGTGTTGGGTCCGACGATCCCGTCGATGGCGTCGTTGTAGCCCCATGCCTGCCTGAGGTAGCGCTGCATGGCCTTCCAGCTGTTGGTGCCCAGCTGTCCGTCGATGGCGCCGGTGTAGCCGTAGTGCTCCTTCAGCACACCCTGGACCTTCTTGGCCTGTGCGGTGCTCAGGCCGAGGTTGACCACCGCGAGCGGGGCGACGGCCTCGGAGCTCACCGCGGGCTTGGCGGCCGGGGCGGGGGCCGCGGCGGCGGCGCCCGCGGTGGCCAGGCTCCCGGCGGTGATCACGGCGGCGGCGGTGATGCTGACAAGTGTCCTCGTGGAGGTTCGCATTCGGCTTCCTTCCGATGGGTGAAGCCGACCGCACCGGCCGGCCTGGCAACGAGACTGCGGGGCCGGGGGAAGGGGCCGCAACGGCTGCCTCGGAAGTGACGTACTGATGGGGCATCCCATGAGCTGACCTGCTGGGACACCGCTCGCCGGGTCGGCGCGGCGGGACGGGAGGGAGGGGACGGTGGCCGGTTCCGCACGAGCGCGGACCATGGTTGCTGGTGCACAATGCAACCGGGGACACGGGGATTCGGACCAAGGGCCACGAACGCGTGTGGGGGAACATGTCGCGCTGGAAAGAGCTGCCCGTCGAACTGGACGCGCCTGTCCGCCGGCTGGTGGTGCGTCTGCGTGGGCTGAAGGACCACAGCGGATTGAGCATGCGGCAGCTTGCCGCGAAGACGGGGTACAGCGCGAAGTCCTGGGAACGGTATCTGGGCGGCAGGTCGCTGCCGCCCCGGGACGCCGTCGAGGCGATGGCCCGGATCTGCGGTGAGGATCCGACCCGGCTGCTCGCGCTGCACGAGGTCGCGGCCGAGGCGTGGGGGGCCGGACGCGGAGGCGCGTCCGCGCCGGAGGCGGCCGGAACGGCCGGGGCGGAGTCCCCGCCGGCCGAGTCCGGGCGAGGGCGTCCGCACGGGCGTCCGCCGCGCATCGCGCTGGTGGCGGGGGCGGTGGTCCTGGCACTGGCCGTCTCGACGGCGGTCCTGCTGTTCGCACGGTCCGCGGGCGGCGACGGCAGGGCGGGGGCGGAGCCCTCCGCCTCGTCCGCCGCGGCGGCACCGGGGCCGGCGTCGGGCCCGGCGGCCGAGTACACCTGTCGTGTGGAGCGCGTCGACGGCCGTTGGTACGCGGGCAACAGCCGTACCCGGGAGGCCATCGTGGCGTACGGACACGCCGGGCCGGAGGTGGCGGAGGTGCAGTGCCTGCTGCGCCGGGCCGGTATCGAGCCGGGTGACGTCGACGGGATCTACGGTCCGCTGACGCAGCGCGCCGTCGAACGTGCGCAGAAGCGGGCCGGTCTGGTCGTGGACGGCATCGTCGGGCCGCACACCTGGCAGGCACTGCGGGAGTGGTCCGGCGAATGACGCGGGCCTCGCGGACGCCGCTGCCGCCGGAACGCGCCCGACTGGCCGCCGTGCTGCGGGAGTTGAAGGAACGCACCGGCCTGAGCCTGGCGGGCCTGGCGGAGCGGACCACGTACAGCAAGTCCTCCTGGGACCGCTATCTCAACGGCAGGGTGCTGCCGCCGCGGCAGGCGGTACGGGACCTGTGCCGTCTCGCCGGGGAACCGGAGGGGCGGTGTCTGGCCCTGTGGGAGATCGCGGAAGCGGAGTGGAGCGGGCGCGCGGTGGAGGCGGCGCGTACGTCCGCGGACACCGGTACGGGCACGCCGGAGCAGTCACCGTCTCGGGTGCCGCCCCGGGACCGGCGGCAGGCACCGCGCCCCGGCGGGCGGCACGGCCGCCGGGGCGCGGTGGCCGTGGTGGTGTTCGCGTCGGTGTGCGCCGTGGTCCTCGGGGGCGTGGCGGCCCTGCTCCTGCCACCGGGCGGGAAGGACGGACCCCCGTCCTCGCCCCCGCCCGCCTCCGGTCCCTACTGCCGGGGCACCGACTGCGAGGGCAGGAATCCGATACACATGATCTGCGCCGCCGGACCGGACAGCCTCGCCTCGTACCGCACCGCCACCGGAGCCCGGATGGAGGTGCGGTACAGCCGGGAGTGCGGGACCAGTTGGGCCCGGGCGTGGGGTACGAGCGTCGGCGACCGGATCGAGGTGTCCGCGGACGGCCGTACCCACAGTGCCGAGGTCGCGGACGAACTCGACGCGGAGGCGTATGTCTACACCGCCATGGCCGCGATCCGCCCCGGAAGCGTCGTCCGGGCCTGTTTCCGGCCCGCGGGGGGCGGGGAGAGGGAGTGCTTCGACGGCCGTGCGGTCCGGGGTTCGAGCGGTGGGGAAAGCGCTTGGCCCCGTGCCGCACCGTGGCGCGGCGGCTCCAGGCCGCCGCGCCACGGCGCGGTGTTCGGATGGTTCGGGGACGTCCCGGTCAGCTCACGTTGATGTTGGAGTTGCCGCTGCTCTGGTAGCCCTCGGTCGCCATGATCATGTAGTAGTTGAAGCCGCCCAGCCGCAGCCCGGCCCGGCTCCACGCGTCGAAGTGGTTGCCGGTGGTGATGGTGCCGCCGGTCTTCTTCTGCTGCCGGACGCTCCAGTACTGGTCGAAGGTCCTGCCGTCGCCCTCGATGGAGGGGGCGTTGTGCCGGGTCGTCCTGTAGATGTCGTACGTGCCGCCGTCGCTGCTGACCGTGCCCCGGTGCTCGCCCGTGGGCCGGTAGTTGCCCCAGCTGTCGACGATGTAGTACTCGACGAGCGGGTTCGACGTCCAGCCGTACAGGCACAGGTAGCCGTTGCCGGACGGGTTGAAGCTGCCCGAGTAGGACACGGTCCGGCGGCTTCCGTTGCTCCAGCCCTTGCCGATGACGAAGTTCCCGGTGTTGCGCCACGAGGTGCTGTAGTTGCCGCCGTTCCCCAGGGTCGCGGAGACCGTTCCGGGGGCGTCGGTCCAGAACGAGAAGAAGTACCCGTTGTGGTGGCCGGTCTGGTTCGAGGTGATGGTCTGGGCGTGGGCGGTGCCGGCGGTCGGCAGTATCAGGCCGGAGGTGGCCACCGCCAGGGCGCCGGCGCGGCCGATGAAGCCCCTGCGGCTGAGGCCGCTGGGGGTGGGGACGCCGTTGTCGGGGGTGGGAGCGCCGTTCATGTGCATGCTTCCTCCATGCGAAGACTGGCCGGGGGGCCAGGCAGCGTGATACGGGCCGGTGGGGATGCCGGTGGCCGGGAGGCGGTCACCGTGTGCCGGTGCCGTATCAGCGACGGTGGGGGGATGTTCGGTCGTCGTGTGCTCGACGGCCGGAGGGCCGGGACACTGTGGGGTGTTCCGCATCGACAGGAGGGCTGTCGATGCGGATAGTGTTGGTCCGGCCCGTTGAGTTGTCAACAGTTCCCGGAAGCATTACGGGAACTGTGCCGTCATCAGGGGTTTACGCAAGAGGAAGTTGTTGCTGGTCAGCGAGCCTCCACTGTTGATCATTTCATGGCTCGTCGACTGGAAGCGTCAGTTCCGGGACCGGTGGCCGGGCCAACGTTGTCGAAACTTTCGGGGATGTTCCGATCATGCCGCGCGGGGGCGGCCGGCCGCCCCCGCGCGGCTCGCCGGCTTCCTCCGCGCCGTCAGGTCTCCTCCGGTTCCCCGGCCCGGCGGGCACGGTGTCCGGCGGGGCCGGGCCGGGCGTCCGCGGCGGGAGAGGTCGTCCGGTCGGCGCTCCCGGAGTAACCGGTAGGTTTTTCCCGGCGATTTCCCGGCCGTGGGTTATGGCGGCTCGTCGCGCCCGCCGCCGTTTTCGGGTATTGCTCGAATCGCTGTTTGTTGTGGCCGCGTCAAAAGCGTATTGCGTGATGATCTCGCGGTCCGTCCGGCGCTCCCCGGCCGGGCCGGGGTGACGGATGCGTGAGGGGGCGAATGAGAGGCCATGAGGGGTCTGACCGGCGGATTGGCGTTTGGTGAACCGGGTAAGTTGAAAGGGTTGTGACGGAACTGGTGTTGGTGTATACACGTCAAGTGTATGAGGGGGCCAGGGTCAAGGACTGGGACCGCCTTCGACGCATTGTGGCCTCGCACGTCTTCCGACTGTCTCCGGCGTAATCGGTAGGCAAGCAGCTTCATGTCTACGCCATGGGCCATTCCTGTCGATTGCGCGTGTTCTCCTGGAGGACCCCGAATGCGTTTCCATCGTTACCGGTCCCGGCTGTGGGCGGCCACGACCGCGGTAGCCGCCGCGTGCCTGGCGGTGACCACGCTCACCGCACCCGCCGCGAACGCCGAACCGGCGGACAACCCCGCGTGGGGCAAGGAGTTACCGCAGGCCGGCGCACCCACCAGCCGGGCCTACGACCTGATCGTCGAGAACAACGACAAGGGGTACACACCGCGCAGCGGCGAGTGTTCCAAGGAGGTCCACGCCCGGTACTGGGCGTACGGGCCCGACGGCAAGGTCTACCCGACCTGGCACCCGCCGAAGGACCCCAGCGGGTGCACCTTCGGCCACGAGCACGGTGACGACCCGCGCCAGTCCGAGCTGTTCTCCACGGTCGACTGGCCGACCTTCGGCCACACCAGCGAGGTGCAGCGGGAGTCCAGCCCCGAGCACAGCCACCGCCACGAGGACCACGTCGGGCACAAGGTCATGGTCGTCAACAACGACCCGGTGCGGGAGGGCGACGACGGCACCAGCGTCTTCCCGCCGACGGACGGCAGGGTCCTCGCGACCTGCGACGTGCTGCTGAAGTTCCACCAGGGCACCCACTCCGCGGACGCGTTCACCAACAACGTCCACGAACTGATCTACAACAACCGGTGCACCAACAGCGACAACGGGCAGACCACCGAGGCCAGGTACACCGCGCTGATCCCGCTCGGGCGGCCGGGCGGCTTCGGCGGGACCGACTGCCCCGGCCCGTTCCTCGGCGCGGGATTCAGGCAGGTCGGCACCGCGGAGCCGGCGGACTCGCCCTCGGACACGAAGTCGCTCGGCCGGCTGATCACCGACGCGAGCTGTGTGCAGGCGATCAGGGAGGGCAAGACCCACTTCGAGCCCCTGACGGGCACGTACGTGCCGTTCGGTGACACCGACCTGCACGAGTTCTGGTTCGCCGACGTGACGGTGAGCACCTCGCAGCTGAACTTCACCATCGCTCCGCTGTTCTACGTGCTCAACCCCAGCCGGTACTTCGACTCCAGCAAGCCGGACAACATCGGCCGCCAGGTCGACCTCTGCTACGAGGTGAACGTCCAGGGCCAGTACTGCGACCAGGTGCGCCGGCAGAGCGGCCAGCGGATCGCGTGGGACGACGTGCGTTCGCCGTTCAACGGCGGCCTGCGCCAGTTCCGCCCGGGCAACTTCACGGTGCGCAACAGCGGCCCGACCACCGTCTACACCGACGTTTACGGTCGCAACGCGTCGACCCAGCCGTTCGAGGGTTCCATCAAGCAGTACTTCTCCGGCAACTCCTCGAACCCGCTCTACGTCCGGGGCACCACGAAGGACTGGGCCGCCAACCCGTCCGACCGGATCCACGCGCCGAACTGATTCTTCCTTCCGGCAGGGGCCCGCGGCGGAGGTGTCCGCCGCGGGCCCCGTCCTGTTCCCGCGGCATCCCCGTGGGCCGCTGACGGCCCCGCCGCCGGGGGCGGCCGTCCGGAGGTCTCCGCGACCCGTACAGGAATGACCGGCCTCGGCTCTTCAGTATCGGAAAAGTTCCGGTAAACATTGAGGGAGCGTTGGTCGTGTCCGCTGCCGCCCGGCGCTGGATCACGCGCGTCCCGGCTTGCCGATCTGTGTCCTGAGCTGGGAGTCGCGGAAGGGAAGGGACGATCCGTCAGATCGCTTCCGTCTCCGAAAAGTTCCAGTGGAACTCATCGGGCAAGCAACAGTTCCGGTCAGCCGGAGGCGCCTTCGGGCAAGGCTGTGGGCGAGCCCGCTCACACATCGGCTGAGCTGCCCCGATGGGCCGTGAGGGAAGGGTGTGCCGCGCCGTCGGTGTTCCAGCCCTCCGGCTGTGACCTGGGGATTCACATAAGTGACGATCGGCCGGAAGTGAATGGCGGTGGCAGTGGGGCCACATTTACCGTCGTGTTAACCACCAGGCCAGCACTGGTTCACCGCACGTGCACGGTATGAACACGGCGGGCTCCCCCCACAACCGCTGGAAGGACTACCACATGGCGCAACTCGCCTTATTCCTGAGCGACATCGCGGCAGTCAGCCTCCTGGTGTTCGGTTTGTACTTCCCACGCCATCGCAGGAAAGACCTGGTGGTGGCCTATCTCGGCGTGAACGTCGGGGTGCTCGCGGTGGCCAGCGCACTGAGCTCGGGGAAGACCGGTGCCGGAATCGGGCTCGGCATGGCCCTGTTCGGTGTGCTGTCGATCATCCGGCTGCGTTCGACCGAACTGGACCAGCACGAGGTCGCCTACTACTTCTCCGCCCTGGCACTGGGCCTGCTCGGCGGTATGCAGACCACCGAGGTGTGGCGCTCGGCCGTGCTGATGGGACTGATCGTGGCGGTGCTCTTCGTGGGCGACCACCCGCGGATGATGCGAAGCCACCGCCGCCAGGTGATGGTGCTGGACACCGCGCTGCCCGACCACACCGCGCTGGTGGCGCACCTGGAGCAGACCCTGGGAGCCCGGGTCCACTCGGCCGTCGTGCAGCGGGTCGACCTGGTCAACGACACCACCGTGGTGGACGTGCGCTACCGCTGTTCCCCCGGGCCGCACGCCAAGAACGCCCAGCACGCCCAGAACGGGGCGGCGCACACCGAGACGGCCGCCCCCGGCGGCACCGCCCCGGTGGCGGTGAGGCCGTGAGCACCGGGAACCTGGGTGCCGCACTGGAGGAACTTCAGCCGGTCGGGCTGGAGGAACTCATCGCGTGCGCGTCACTGCAGACCCGGGTGGACCGCAAGTACGTGCTGCCGGTCGACATGGTGGAGGCTCTGCTGGGCCGACTGCCGTCCGGCACCCGGGTCCTGGACATCGACGGCGACCGCAGCTTCGCCTACCGGTCGCTGTACTTCGACACCCCCGAACTGACCAGCTACCTGCTGACCGCCCACCGGCGCCGCCGCCGGTTCAAGATACGCACCCGCCTCTACGAGCAGTCCGGCGACTGCTGGCTGGAGGTGAAGGTCCGCGGGAACCGCGGCAGCACCGTCAAGCAGCGCCTGCCCTACGAACCGCGGGACTGGAACACGCTGGGGCCGGGGCGCGACTTCGTCGACGAGATCCTGGCGGAGAACCGCATCGCCGGAAGCCCGCTGTTCGACTACGTCCCGACGCTGACCACCCGGTACCACCGCACGACCCTGCACCTTCCGGACACCAACAGCCGGGTCACCATCGACACCGGACTGACCTGGGTGGACGGCGACCGGGAGATGAGCCTGCCGGACACGGTGATCGTGGAGACCAAGACCGGCTCCACGGCCTCGCACGTCGACCGGCTGCTGTGGCGCAGCCGGTACCGGCCCAGCCGTATCTCCAAGTACGCGACCGGCCTCGCCGCACTGCGTCCGCACCTGCCCGACGGGCCCTGGCGGCGCACCCTGCGCCGGCACTTCCCGCCGGACGCCCCGCGGACCGCGCCGGGCGCCGAACCCCGGATCACCGAGGTGCCGGCCACCGGCTCCCCGGACGCGGCACCCGTGTGCGCCCCGCTCCGGGAGCGGGTCGACGCGGTGATGTCCCGCTAGCGGGCCCGCCCGCAGAACAGACCGCACGCGACCCTCATTCGACGTGCCGGCAACAGCAGTTCCGTGGCAGTCGGACCGCGTCTGCCTTCATCGTGTTACGGATCGAGGTGCAACTCCAGTGCACAGAAAAAGGATGAGCGTGGTGGGCTTACTCACCGCGCTGGCCGTCGGAATGACGGGCAGCGCGGCGGTGTACGGTGCCCCCGCACCGTCGTCGGCCAAGGCCGGAGCCGTCGAACGGGCGACGACCGAGACGAGCGACAAGGAGGCCGGGGCCAGGGCCGCGAAGGACGCCGCGGCCATCCGGCAGCAGCAGGACGAACTGACCGGGGACATCGGCTTCTCGGTGCCCAGCGGCACCTTCCAGGGCCAGGTGTCGGTCACCCTGAGCACCTCCGTGGCGAACGCGCAGATCCGGTACACCACCGACGGGACGCTGCCGACGGCCTCCTCCCCGCTGTACTCCGGGCCGCTGAACCTCACCGCCACCACCCAGCTGCGCGCCCAGGCGTTCGTGAACGGCGCCGCCAGCGGCGAGCCGGGCACGGCCATCTACCTCGCCCGCGCCGCGGGCGCCACCACCGCCCACGACCTGCCGGTGCTGGTACTGGACGACTACGGCGCCGGGAAACCCGGCCGGGACTGGGTGGACACGGCCGCCCTGCTGATGGAGCCGCAGGGCGGTACCACCTCGCTCGGCGCGACGCCCACGCTGGCCACCCGGGCCGCCTTCCATCTGCGCGGACAGTCCTCGGCGAACTTCGAGAAGGCCCCGTACCGGCTGGAACTGCGGGACAACCACGACGACGACGCCGACTACCCGGTGCTGGGCATGCCGGCCGAGGCCGACTGGGTGCTGCGCGGGCCGTTCCCGGACAAGTCCCTGGTCCGTGACGCCTTCGCCTACACCCTGGGCCAGGAGCTGGGCCTGAAGGCCCCGCGCCACCGGTTCGTCGAGGTCTACACGAACCTGGACGGAGGCACGCTGGGGTCCGAGGACTACCAGGGCGTCTACCTGCTCGACGAGACCATCAAGAACCAGAAGAACCGGCTGGACCTGAAACAGCTCGACGAGGAGGACACCGCACTCCCGGAGATCAGCGGCGGCTACATCTTCAAGTTCGACGCCTTCGCTGCCGAGGAACCGAAGCTGCAGTGCACCGGCAACGCGCAGACCTGCTGGAACGACCTCGAGGTCGTGGACCCGGACCCGCTCAACTCCCAGCAGCGGCAGTGGCTGACCCAGTACGTCCAGCGGTTCCACGACTCGCTGCGCGGTCCCGACCCCTCCGATCCACAGACCGGCTACCCGGCGTACATCGACGTCGACTCCTTCGTCAACCAGATCATCCTCAACGAGCTGGCCCGCCAGGGCGACGGCTACATCCGCAGCCAGTACTTCCACAAGGACCGGGACGGGAAGATCTTCGCCGGTCCGCTGTGGGACTACGACATCGGCTTCGGCGCCGTCCCCGGAGCCGACGCGATCGAGGGCTGGCAGTTCCGGCCGTTCTCGTTCCCCGGCATGCCGTCCACCACCGACTGGTTCCTGCGGCTGATGGAGCAGCCGGAGTTCCAGCAGCGGGTCAGGGCGCGGTGGCAGCAGCTGCGTCAGGGCGTGCTCTCCGACGCGCAACTGCGGGCACGGGTCAGCCGGCTGGCTTCCCCGCTGACCAACGCGGCCCAGCGGAACTTCACCAAGTGGCCCAACCTCAACAGCCGCATGGTCGGCGGATTCCAGACCAAGACCTCGCAGACCTGGCAGCAGCAGCTGACGATCCTGCAGGACTGGCTGGTGCAGCGGGCCGCCTGGATCGACTCCTCCGGATGGGATCCCAGCATCAACCCCAACCCGGGATGGCCGCCGCAGCCCGGCAACGAGGCACTGCTCAAGGCCATGCCGGACCTCAAGGGACGCGAACTGTCCTGAGCCGGGACCGGCGGCCTGTCCGCCGCCCACCGGCCGCACGCCGGGCCGGCCCGTCCTTCCGGGCCGGCCCGGCGCCGGTCTTTCCACCCCCCGTTCCTCCCTCCGGCTCCTTCCTCTTTCCAACTGCTCCTTCCTCCGTCCTCCTCACCGATTGGGGTACCGCCGTGGTGCGCAGGAGAAGAACGAACGCGGTGTGCTTGCTCACCGCGCTGGTCATCGCCATGACGGGCGGTGCGGCGGCGCACGGCGCACCCGGGCCGCCGGGTCCGGCCGCGGCCGCCGAACGGGCCGGGCAGGGCACCGCACGGGACACCGGAGAGGAGGGAAGCGGGAAAGAGCTGACCGGGGACATCGACTTCTCGGTGCCCAGCGGCACCTTCCAGGACGAGCTGACGGTGGCGCTGGGCACCGCCGTGCCCGGCGCCGAGATCCGGTACACCACCGACGGGACGCTGCCGACGGCCTCCTCGCCCCTGTACTCCGGGCCGCTGGAACTGACCGCCACCACCCAGCTGCGCGCCCAGGCGTTCACGGACGGCGCCGCGGAGGGTGAGCCGGGCACGGCACTGTACGTAGCCCGCTCGTTCGACGCCGCGCACGATCTGCCGCTGCTGGTCATGGACGCGTACGGCGCGGGCAAGCCCGGCCGCGAGTACGCGGACGCCGCCGCCCTGCTGATGGAGCCGGAGTCCGGCACCGCCTCGCTCTCCGCCGCCCCCGCGCTGGCCACCCGGGCCGGATTCCATCTGCGCGGGCAGTCCTCGGCCATGTTCGAGAAGGCTCCGTACCGGCTGGAGTGGTGGGACAACCACGACGACGACGCCCGCCATCCGGTGCTGGGCATGCCGGCCGAGGCCGATTGGGTGCTGCGCGGGCCGTTCGCGGACAAGTCCCTGATCCGCACCGCGCTCATGTACGAACTGGGCCGGAAGACGGGCATGCGAGTGCCGCGCCACCGGTTCGTCGAGGTGTACCTGAACCTGGACGACGGCCCGCTGGAGGCCGCCGACTACCAGGGCGTCTACATGATCACCGAGACCATCGAGAACTCCGGGGACCGGCTGGACCTGAAGGAGCTCGGCGAGGACGACATCAGCGAACCGGCCGTCACGGGCGGTTACGTCTTCAAGTTCGAGTGGTTCGCCGCCGAGGAGCCGACCCTGGCGTGCACCGGGGACGCCGCCACCTGCTGGCGTGACCTGGAGGTCGCCGAACCCTCACAGCTCCGGCCCGAGCAGGAGGAGTGGCTGACCGGGTACGTCCAGGGGTTCCACGACTCGCTGCGCGGTGAGGATCCGTCCGATCCGCGGACCGGCTATCCGGCGTACATCGACACCGACTCGTTCGTCGACCAGGTCGTCCTCAACGAGCTGAGTCGCGAGATGGACGCCTATATCCGCAGCCAGTACTTCCACAAGGACCGGGAAGGCAAGATCTTCGCCGGGCCGCTGTGGGACTACAACCTCACCTTCGGCACCGGCGGGTACTTCGGCAACCAGCTGATCGAGGGCTGGCAGTTCGAGCAGATCCGGCAGCTGCCCGCCAACGACTGGTTCGTCCGGCTGATGGACGACCCCTCGTTCGTCCAGCGGGTCGACGAGCGCTGGCGGACCCTGCGCCAGGGACCCCTGTCCGACGGCGCCCTGACAGCTCTGGTCGACGAGCTGGCCGCGCCGCTGACCGGCGCCGCCGGGCGCAACTTCGCCAGGTGGCCCAACCTCACCGAGCCGATGGTGGGCCCGTTCGTCACCCCGACCGCCGACACCTGGCAGGGGCAGGTCGACCAGCTGCGTGACTGGATGCTGCGGCGCGCCGCCTGGCTGGACTCCTCCGGCTGGCGGCCCGACGCGGGCTGACGGCGGGCCGCGGATCCGGACCCCGGCCGGCCGCACCCCGGACAGCGGGGCCGGCCGGGCATCAGCCCCGGTCGGCCCGGATCAGTCCAGGGCGTCCGCCGCGGCCCTGACCACCTCCCGCACCTGGGCGGTGATGGCGAGCCGGTTGCGGACGAACACCTCGTCGCTGATCTCCCCGGTGCCCGGGGAGGTGTTGCCCGGGCCGAACTCCAGGACGGGAGTGTGCAGATGGCCGCCCGGCAGGGCCGGGTCCAGCGCGTCGCGCAGCAGGGTGGCCCGGTAGGCGATCTCGTTGGAGAGGTAGTCGCCGCCCGAGCCCTCCCGGGCGGTCGAACCCGGGGTGGGGCCGTCGGGCCGCGGCACCGGGGTGGTGGCGCCCGCCGGGATCTCCCTCACGAACGTGTTGTCGAGCACCGGGAACGGGCCGGTGCCGGCCTCGATGACCCGCCGGTACGGAAGCGTGGTCACCGTCCACTGCGGCTGCGGATCGACGGTGGGCACGCCGTCGGGCACGGGAATGGTGCCGGTGTCCGAGTCCAGGACGTTGTCCAGGATGCCGCCGCGCCAGGCCCCGTTGAAGCGCTCCAGGTCGAACTGGCCGGGCCGGCCCTGACTGACGGTGAGGAACAGGTCCGCCTGCCGCGGGCCGGGCGTGAGGTGCGGCAGCAGCGTCCGCTCCACCGTCCCTTCGGCGAAGTCCGACCAGCGCACGGGGAAGACGGCGGTCTCCACGCGGACCGGGCCCGAGGGGGTGGAGAGCACGGTGCCGTCCAGGGCGAGTGCGGCGGCCCCCGACGGGTTGCTCCGGCGGATGTCGCCGTCGAGCTGGAAGGGGTCGAAGCCGGTGACCACGGCGCGTCGCAGGCCGTCGTCTGCGGGGAAGTCCAGGGAGTCCTGGCCCCGGGAGGCACGCTCGAGCCGGGCGAGGAGGTCCGCGCGTTCGGCCGCGTCCAGCGGGAACGCCGGCTGCCACTGGCGGATCGCCCTGGTCATGCCGAGCCGGGCCCAGTACAGCGGCCGGTCGTCGTCCGGGCTCAGCTCCCCCTCCTGGCCGCCGCGTCCCTGCGCCCGGTCCACGGCGCGCCGCCACAGCTCCCGCCCGGCGCGGCCGGCCAGCTCCCGGGCCTCCTCCGCGGTGGCCGTCTCCGCCAGGGCGCGGGCGAACTCCGGCGCCACGTCGTCGAATCCGGCGCGCCGCAGGATCTCGCCCGGTACCGGGCCCGCCGACAGCCGCGCCTCCTCGGCGGTGGGTTCGGCGGCGGCGCCGGAGGAGGCCGGGGCCGCCTGGGCAGCCGGGGCCGCGGGGAAGGTGAGGGCGCATGCGAGCAGGACGGTGCCCAGGGCGTACAGGCGGGTGCGCGCGCGTGATCCGGTGTGTGATCCGGTGTGGGGTCTCACGGGGGTCCTTCCGTTCCGGTCGGTGCCCGGCCGGTCGCCGGGGCGACTGTGCGAGCATGCTGACCGGTCACCGGGACGGTTCCAAGAGGCGCCCGGGCACCCGGGCGGGAAGGCGGTACGGACCGCTCGGCGGGTCGTCGACGCGCCGGGCGGCCTCGGGCCGCTCGGCCCGGAAGTGCTCGTGTGCCGTCGGCGGCGGTGCCCGGTCCCCGGCCCGGTGCCGGACCGGGGCTCCGGCCTGGCGGCGCGGGCTGTGGCCATTCCCCGGCCCCCCGGACGTTCTCCGGTGGCACGAGTACGGAGTGCGGAGTACCTGGGGCGCTCGCCGGAAACCCGCAGGCCCGGGTCCGGTCGCGTTCGATGGAACACACCAGGCCCCGGGAGTACGGTGGGAGACAGGAGCCGGACGCGGGCCGACGCCGAGGAGGTGCCGTCGATGCCCGAAGCGATGCCCGGCGCACCGGCCGGGCGCCCCGCGCCCCCGGCCGGCGGCACACCCGACCCCGGCCCACGACCCCGTCGAAGACCGCCCGCGCTGCCGGCCCTCCGGGGCCGATGACCGGGTCCGGCCATGTCCGGTCCGCTTCCGGGCCGCGGCGGGCCGGGCACACGACACGCCGCACCGGCACTCCGCACACCCACGGCAGGGATCACGACAGGGAGCAGACGATGCCCCAGCACACCCGGGACTGGGAGGTCCGCCTCCACCTCTTCGAGGACGGAACGACGACGAAGGCGCACGCGGTACTGGACATCGGGAACACGGCGGTCACCGGACAGGGCACCGCGCGGCGCAACCCGCATGACAGGGACATACCGGAGATCGGTGACGAGCTCGCAGCCGGACGGGCGATGAACGACCTGGCCCACAAGCTGCTGAGCATCGCACAGACCGACATCGAGGGCGTCTCCCGCCCCGGTCCCTGACAGGGCCGGCCCGAACCGCGCGGAGCCGGTGCGGCGGTTCGGGCCCGCCGCCCCGGCTCCCGGTGTCCACGCCCCTCCCAGGTGCACGATCCGTGAACGATGCCGGGGAGGCCCCCCGCTTCTCGCGGATCCTGATTGCGCGGTGCGCGGTATCTCTCCGCTTCTCCGCGTCTCTCGTGCCGGTCCTCCCCGGCGACTCCAGCAAACCCGAACGCGTCCGTCCGGCACAGGGCCCAACGGTCCCGGCCGGGGAGCCGAACGGCCCGGGCCGCCCCGGACCGGGGACGGACGCCGGACCGGAGCGCAGACCGGGGCATTCCGGTCGGCGCGTCCCGCCGTGCTGCCGCCACCGCCCGCGATCATGGCCCCCAGCAGGGAATTCCGTCCTTCGTGAGGCAGCGGAGCCGTGCGGCGAACGGCTACCGTGGGAGCGCCGACGAGCCGACCGAGGGACAGATGGCATGGGGAGCGAGAGAGACGCGGGGCGGCTGCCCCGGCTCCAGCTTGACGAGCTGTTGGACGAACTGCAGGCCCGGGTCGACGCCGTGCGCGGTACCCGGGACCGGGTGCACAGTCTGCTCGAGGCCGTGATGTCGGTCGGCAGGGAGCTCGACCTGCCCAGCGCCCTCCAGCGCATCGTGGAGGCCGCCGTGGTGCTGGTGGACGCCGAGTACGGCGCCCTGGGCGTGATCGGCGGAGACGGCAGGCTCTCCCAGTTCATCCCGGTGGGTCTGGAGGAGGAGCAGATCAGGGCCATCGGCCCGCTGCCGACGGGCCACGGCCTGCTGGGTGAGCTGATCCGCCACCCGGAGCCGCTGCGGGTGTCCGACCTGGCGGAGCACCCGGGCTCTTCCGGCTTCCCGCCCCACCACCCGCCGATGCGCACCTTCCTCGGCGTGCCGATCCGGGTGCGCGAGGAGGTCTTCGGGAATCTCTACCTGACCGAGAAGCGGGGCGGCCGGGAGTTCGACGCCGAGGACGAGGCGGTGCTGTCCACCCTGGCCGTGGCGGCGGGGGTGGCCATCGAGAACGCCCGTCTGTACGAGGAGTCCCGCAACCGGCAGCGCTGGCTGGAGGCGAACGCGGAGATCACCGCGGAGCTGCTCTCCGGGGAGGGCGAGCGGCCGGTCCTGGAACTGATCGTCGACCGGGCGCGCCGTATCCTCGCCGCCGATCTGGGGGTGCTGGCCCTGCCCCTGGACGGCACCGACAACCTCCAGGTGGCACTGGCGCTGGGAGAGCGCAGCGACGCGTTCCGCGGGCTGGTGCTGCCCCGCGAGGGGTCGTTCATGGGGGCGGCCGTGATTGCCGGCGAGTCGCTCACCAGCGCCGACATCGTCACCGACCCCCGGATCACGGCGGGGACGGAGCGCTGGAGGGGCATGGGGCCGGCGGTCGCGGTCCCCATGGGGGCCGAAGGGGCGCACGGCGCGTTGCTGCTGGTGCGCCGGGAGGGGCAGGCCGCGTTCTCCGAGACGGAGACGGCGCCGCTGCTGTCGTTCGCCGCGCAGGCCGCGGTCGCGATGGAGCTGGCGGAGCGGCGGCAGGCCGCCGAGCAGGTCGCGCTGCTGGAGGACCGGGACCGTATCGCCCGCGATCTGCACGACCTGGCCATCCAGCGGCTCTTCGCCACGGGGATGACGCTGCAGAGCGCGGTGCGTTTCGTCCAGCACGAGGAGGCCAGTGAGCGGCTGCTGCGGGCCGTGGACGACCTGGACGAGACGATCAAGATCATCAGGTCCACGATCTTCGGGCTGCGCAGCCACGGCACCGGCCCGGCCGGGCACGGACTGCGGGTGCGGGTGGCGAAGGTGGTGGAGGACGCGGTACGGAACCTGGGCTTCACCCCGGCGCTGCGCATGGAGGGGCTGCTGGACACCGACGTGCCGCCGCCCGTCGCGGACCACCTGGTCGCGGTGCTGGCGGAGGCGCTGTCCAATGTGGCGCGGCACGCGCGGGCCACGGCGGCCGAGGTCTCCCTCACGGTCGGGTCCGGCACGCTGGCCGCGGTCGTGGGCGACAACGGGGTGGGCATCCCCGAAGGGGGCCGCCGCAGCGGCCTGCGAAACCTCGCGGAGCGGGCCGAGGAGCTCGGCGGCGAGCTGCTGATCGAGTCGCCCGAGGGCCGGGGCAGCCGGCTGACCTGGCGGGTGCCGCTGGGCCAGGGCTGACTCTCCCGCCCCGTCCCGGTTCCGTTCCGCCCGGGTCCCGTCGCGCCGGGTCAGGGGCCGGTCTCCAGTACCTCCCGGGCCGAACGGCGCGGGGTGGCGGGCCCTTCGGGGCCGTAGCCGAGGCGGATGAGCAACTGGACGTGGCGGGGGCGGCCGGGACCCTCGCCCAGTGCGGTGCGCAGGTCGGGCCACTCCAGGGCCTGGTGCAGCAGAGTGGTCCGCACCGAACGCGCGGTGGTGGCCAGCAGGACGTGCTCCAGCGCCTGGCCCGCGCGCAGCCAGTCCGCCCGCCGGTCGTGGGCGGTGGCGAGGACGGCGACGGTGGGGCGCGGCTCGAAGCGGACCGGCGGCCCGCCGGCCGCGCCCACCCCGGAGAAGTCCCGCAGGGGCAGCCGCCCGTCGGCGTCCCGCCGGCCGACCGCGGAGCCGGGCAGCCCGTCGGAGGCGCCCTCGCGCAGCCAGGCGCGGCCTTCCGCACGCCGCTCGGCGGTTTCGGCGTTGCGGCGTTCGGCCTGGCCGGTCAGTCTCAGCAGACGGGTGGTCTCCGCGGCCGGGGGGAACCACAGCGAGGCGCCCTCCACCCGGGCGGCCTCGATCAGTTCCGCGGTCGTCTCGGGCGGCAGCGGATGCCCGGAGAACGGGGAGCGGCTGCTGTGCCGCCGCCACAGGGCGTCGTACAGCTCGGGGCGGTGGCGGCGGCTCACGCACACCCCGCGGGCGAGGAGGACGGTGGCCGGCAGATCGGGCTCGGCCGGGGAGGGCAGCGTCCGTACGACGGGTTCCCAGCCGGTGTGGGCCACGGCCACCCGCAGGTTGAACAGGGCGGCGCCGACCGAGATGTGCAGGGCCCGGCCCACCGGGTCGGCGTGCCGCAGGGCACGTCCGGCGACCGCCCGCACCTGGAGGGTGGCGGTGCCGGGGTCCAGCCGGTAGTGCCAGGGCTGGGTGTTGTGGATGGACGGTGCGGCCACGGCGGCGGAGACGAGTTTCTCCAGGGTCGTCGCGTCCAGTGTGGTGGGCGGCATGGGTGCTCCTCCCGGTCCGGCTGCTCCCAGACTGCCGCCCGGGTCCCGCGCCGGGGAGTGCCGATGGTCCCGGTGGCCGTGCCGACCGGGCCATGCCCGGTCCTGTCCGGGGAAGAGGGGCCGGACGGTCCCGTGGGATGCCCGGACGGCCTCTGCCCGGCGGCCGCGCCGGGCCGTGTGCGGAGCCCGGATGAGGCCGCACCGCGGACGAGGGCCATCACCCGGCGGACCTCCGCGGCCGGGCGCCTTCACAGCGCCACGAGCCTCCTTGTCGCACGGGCGAGAGCACCGCTCCTGGTGGTGATCGCGGAAACGGAGGCTGTTGCTCTTGTTCCAGCGCACTGCTCCCTTGCCGGGCGGTCTTCCGTGTCCGGGGCCGCTCCGAGTTCCGGGAGGACCGATATGACCGACACGACCGACACCTTCGCCGACCGTCACCGCCCCTGGCGTGGCCACCGGGCGGCCACTGGCCCGGCTGCGGGCCGAGGCGCCGGCCCCGCCGTCCTCGCCGCCACCGGGCAGCCCCGGTGGCTGGTCCCGGCACTGCTCCTGGTGCCCGGCCTGTTCATGCTCGGCCATCCCGCGGGCCCGAGGGTGGGCGCCCGGGTCCACGACCTCGCGCTCGGCGCCGCTGCCGCCGGCCCTGCTCGCCGCCGGCCTCGGGTGGGACATCACCGCGCTGACCGTGGCCGGCGCCATCGGCCCGGCCCACATCGGACTCGACCGGGTGATCAGGGCAGGCCCCAAGTACGACCACGGCTTCGCCGTAACCCGCCCGGGTGTGTGGGAGAGGTGCTGAGGGACCGGCGGGCGGACCGGGAAGCACGGTCGCGGTGTCCCTCAGCCCTCCGGGGATTCCTCGGCGAGTTCGGCCGCGACCGAGTGGGCCCAGCGGCGGATCCGCTCGCGGTCGCGGAAGTCCCCGCCCTTGCCCTGTTTGACGATCTGCCGGGCGACGAACCCCCTGGCGTCCTCGGTGAGCCTGCCGCCGAAGGTGGCGTGGCCGCGGGCGTCGACGCGGGCCGCGATGCGGGCCGGGCCGGGGGCGGGCGGGATGTCGCGCTCGTCGGCGGAGGCGTCCAGCGGGCCGCTGCTGAACAGCCACACCGGCCGGCGGGCCAGGGCCTGCCGGTGGCGGCGGGCGAGGCGGACGGCGTCGTGCCGCCAGTGCCCGGCGTACAGGCCGGAGCCCAGCAGGACGGCGTCGTAGCCGCCGGGGTCGCCCACCTCGGCGGCGGGCAGCACGTCGGTGTCCAGGCCCTTCTCGCGCAGAGCGGCGCCGAGCCATTCGGCGATCTCCGCGGTGGAGCCGTTCCTGGTGCCGTAGGCGACGAGCACGCGCTGTGCGGTCATCACCGATCGCCTTCTTCCTGCCGTGTGCGGCCGTGTACGGCCGCGGTCTCCGTTCCGTCCTCGGTCTTCCTGCCGGTCTGTCTGTCCATTTGTCGATCCATCGGTTCGGCGCTCCGCGGTCCTGTGGCCCGTGGCTCCGCCGGCCGCGGCGGGGGGCCCGGTCCGGCCGGCGGAGCGGCCGGCGGCTCACCGGCCGTGCAGCCACCAGAGGTCGCCGATGCCGTGCAGCAGGGCCGGCTCCTCGGGCCGCAGCCGGGTGTCGTCCAGCCGGGCGGTGAGCCGGTCGACGACGGCGACCACCCCCTCGACCCGGCCGGCCATCCGCAGGGCCATGGGGATGTCGGTGCTGCGCTCGACCCGTCCGGTCAGGGTGACCACACCGTCGGCGACGGTGACGGTGACGGTGTCCGGCGGAATCCACAGGGCCCGCACCAGCACGTCGTCGATCACCTCGGCGCGGATCTCGGTGTCCGGGCGGAGGAAGACGCCCAGCAGGTCACGACGGGTGACGATGCCGACCAGCCGGTCCTCCTCGTCCAGCACCGGCAGCCGCTGGACCCGGTGCTCGACCATGGTGCGGGCCGCGCGCGGCACGGAGTCCAGGGCGTGGACGGTGACGGCCGGCACGGTCATCAGCTCGCCGGCGGTACGGGCCTCGGCCGCGTCGGCCCGGTGGCGGGCGGCGCGGCTCAGCGGGCGCCGGCCGGCGGCCGGGTCCTGGCGGGCCTGGTGGTTCAGCAGATCGCTCTCGGAGACGACGCCGAGGACCTTGTCGTCGTCGACGACGACCGGGAGGCCGCTGATGCCGTGCCGGGCGAGCAGCTCGGTGATCCGCTTGAACGGTGTGCCGGGGGTGGCGGTGACCACGTCGGTGGTCATCACGGCTCCGACGGCTCGGTGCTTCATGGTTCTCTCCGTTCCTCTTGCCGTCGGGCCGCTCGGCGCAGCCGGCGCAGACGGGGGTCGTGGGCGCGCCGCGGCAGCAGCCGGACGCGGGCGTCGACGGCGGTGACGCCGTCCGGCCGGGCCGGCAGGGGGTTGTGATCTCGGCCTCGGCGAGCTCGGGCAGGCGCAGGCCATCGTGGAGAGCCGCAGCAGGGTCTGCTCCAGCCCGTCCAGATCGGCCGGGGGGCCGCCGCGGTGGCCGAACAGCAGCGGCGCGCAGCGCGGTGCGGTGATCAGGTCGTGGACGTCCCGGTCGGTGAGCGGGGCGCGCCGGGCCGCAGACCCGCCGGGCGGCCTGTCGCCCCGGGCCGGGACCGGAGGCGAGGAACCGCCACCGGAGGCTCTCGGGCGACATGCGGGCGTACAGCCCCTCGACTCCGAGGCGGTCCTCGGGCCGCGCGGGGCGTATCTCCACGGTCCTGCCGTCGGCCGGCAGCGCGTGGGCCTGCCGTACGTGTTCCGCGGTGTCCGTCATGGCGGATCCCCTTCCGTGTGCGGTTCCGCCTCCAGAGTCGGACGGCGCGGACCGCGCCGCAGGGGCCGTGCGGGGCCGCGGTGAGGGCCGTTCGGCCCCGGTGCGGGACGGCAGGGACCGGCCGGCGGCCCGGGACGGGCCGCGTGGCCCGGGCCGCGGGACGGAGGGTCCCGCCGGTCGGGACCTGTGTCCCCTCTCGCGGGCGGGTACCCGGGGCGAGCCTGGAGACAGGGCGGACCGCCGCCCGTCCGAGAACGACGTAGGGAGGAAGTCATGGAGCGCACCGTCATCGTGGGCCTGGACGGCTCGAGCGAGAGTCTGGCCGCCGCGGACTGGGCGGCCCGCGAGGCGCTGCGGCGCGGGGTGCCGCTGCGGCTGGTCCAGGTACGGGAGACCGACTCCCACCCGCTGCTGCTGTCCAACGTGGACCCGGAGGCCCGCAAACGCTGGGAGGAGCAGCCGGGCCGGGTGACGGCGGAGCTGGCCGGCCGGCACCCCACCCTGGAGATCGGCACCGAGCGGCTCGACGGCCGCCCGGCCGACGTCCTGCGCAAGGCCGCCGACGGCGCCGAGCTGCTGGTGCTGGGCTCCAAGGGCAGAGGAGCGCTGGCCGGCTTCCTGGTCGGCTCCGTCGCCCTGTCCGCCGCGGCCCATGTGACCTGCCCGGTGGTGCTGGTGCGGGCCGGGACGACCGAGGAGGCCGCCCACCGCGACGAGCCGGAGGTCCTGACGGCCGGCGGCGAGGCGCCGTACCGCGACGTGGTGCTGGGAGTGGACCTGAGCAAGCCCTGCGACGGGCTGCTGGACTTCGCCTTCGCCGCCGCCGCCCGGCGCGGCGCGCCGCTGCGGGTCGTCCACGGCTGGAACCTGCCGGCCGCCTACGGCGTCAACCCCGCCGGCTTCGGTCCCGGCCTCCTGGACGGTCTGGCCGAGGAGAAGCTCCAGGCACTGACCGACGCGCTGCGGCCCTGGCGGGGCAAGTACCCGGACGTGGAGGTCCGGACGCAGGCCGTGGTCGGCAGGATCGCCCAGCAGTTGCTGGAGGCCGCCGAGGACGCCTCCCTGGTGGTCGTCGGCCGCCGCGACCGGCGCTCCCCGCTGGGCTTCCACATCGGGCCGGTGGCCCACGCGGTGATGCACCACGCCACCGTGCCCGTCGCCGTCGTCCCGCACGAGTGAGCCGCCGGGCCGCGGCCGTACCCGGCGTGTCCGCCGCCCCGGCGGCGGACACGCGCCCAGGGCCCCGCGGACTCCCGTCCCGGTTCCCCGACCCGATCCGTTCGGCAACCGGCAGGCGCCTCGCGCCCGGGCCCCGTCCCGGGCGGGCGCCGGGCCGTAAGGAGACCACCATGGTCCGCTACGTCCACAACTTCACCGAGGGCGGTCGGGAGCAGGCCGACCTCCTCGGCGGCAAGGGCGCCAACCTCGCCGAGATGACCCGTATCGGCCTCCCGGTGCCGCCCGGCTTCACCGTCACCACCGAGGCCTGCCGGATCTACCTGGCCACCGGCACCGAGCCCGAGGACCTGCGGCGGGAGCTGGCCGAGCACCTGGCGGCACTGGAGGAGTCGGCCGGGCGCCGGCTGGGCGACCCGGACGACCCACTGCTGGTGTCGGTACGCTCCGGGGCCCGCTACTCCATGCCGGGGATGATGGAGACCATCCTCGACATCGGCCTGAACGACCGGTCCGTGGCCGGGCTGGCCAAGACCTCCGGACACGAGGAGTTCGCCTGGGACTCCTACCGGCGGCTCGTCCAGATGTTCGGCACCACCGTCATGGGGATCGACGGCGCGCTGTTCGCCGACGCGCTGGCCCGCCGCCCCGACCCGGCGGAGCGGCGGCGGCTGGTGGCGGAGTTCCTGGAGATCGTGCGGGAGCGGACCGGGGAGGAGTTCCCCCAGGACCCGGCCGAACAGCTGCGGCGCGCGGTGCGCGCCGTCTTCGAGTCCTGGAACGGGGAACGGGCCCGCATCTACCGGCGCCGCGAGCACATCCCCGAGGACCTGGGCACGGCCGTCAACGTGCAGACGATGGTCTTCGGCAACCTCGGCCCGGACTCCGGCACCGGGGTGGCCTTCACCCGCGACCCGGCCACCGGACGGCAGGGGATCTACGGCGACTACCTGCCCGACGCCCAGGGCGAGGACGTGGTCTCCGGGGTGCGCAACGCCGTGCCGCTGCAGGAGCTCCGGGAGCACCACCCGGAGTGCTACGCGCAGCTGTGCGACCACATGGCGACCCTGGAGCGGCACTACCGGGACCTGTGCGACATCGAGTTCACCGTGGAGCGCGGCAAACTGTGGATGCTGCAGACCCGGGTGGGCAAGCGCACCGCCGAGGCGGCCCTCCGCATCGCCGTGCAGCTGGTGGACGAGGGGCTGATCGACTGGCCGGAGGCGCTGGACCGGGTCACCGGCGACCAGCTCGCCCGGCTGATGTTCCCCCGCTTCGACACCGCCTCGGCCGGCGCCCCGCTGGCCACGGGCGTACCCGCCTCGCCGGGCGCCGCCGTCGGCGCGGTGGTCTTCGACTCCGCCGAGGCGGTGCGCCGCGCCGCCGCCGGCGAGCAGGTGGTGCTGGTGCGTCCCGAGACCACCCCCGACGACCTGCCCGGCATGGTCGCTGCCCAGGCGGTGCTGACCAGCCGCGGCGGCAAGACCAGCCACGCGGCCGTGGTGGCCCGGGGCATGGGACGGGTGTGCGTGTGCGGCGCCGAGGGCCTCGGCATCGACGTCGCGGCCCGCCGCTTCACCGTCACCGGCCCCGACGGGACGGTCACCGAGGTCGCCGAGGGCACCGAGGTGTCCGTCGACGGCTCCGCCGGCACCGTCCACCTGGGGGCGCTGCCGCTGGTGGGGTCGCCGGTGATGCGGTACTTCGAGACCGGGGAGCGGGAGTCCGGACTGGTGGACGCGGTGGCGCGGCTGATGGAGCACGCCGACGCCGCCCGCCGCATGGCGGTGCGGGCCAACGCCGACACCCCCGAGGACGCCGCCCGGGCCCGCCGCTTCGGCGCCCAGGGCATCGGGCTGTGCCGCACCGAGCACATGTTCCTCGGCGAGCGGCGCCGGCTGGTGGAGGCGATGATCCTGGCCCGTACCGACGGCGAGCGGGAGGAGGCGCTGGCGGCGCTGCTGCCGCCGCAACGGGAGGACTTCACCGCCCTGCTGGCGGCCATGGACGGGCTGCCGGTCACCATCCGGCTGCTGGACCCGCCGCTGCACGAGTTCCTGCCCGACCACACCGAACTGGCCGTCCGGGTGGCCTCCGCCGAGGCCGCCGGAGGCGAGCCCGACCCGCACGACGTGCGACTGCTGCGGACCGTGGAGCGCATGCACGAGCACAACCCGATGCTGGGGCTGTGCGGGGTCCGGCTGGGCCTGCTGGTGCCGGGACTGATCGCGCTCCAGGTGCGGGCCGTGGCGGAGGCGGTGGCCAGGCGGCTGGCCGACGGCGGCGACCCGCGGGTGGAGATCATGGTGCCGCTGGTGGACACCGCCGCCGAGCTGCGGCTGGTGCGGCAGGAGGTGGAAACCGTTCTGGCCGGGATCTCCGAGCAGGTGGGCCAGGCGCTGACCTGCCCGATCGGCACCATGATCGAGCTGCCGAGGGCGGCGCTGACCGCGGACCGGATCGCGGACCAGGCCGACTTCTTCTCGCTGGGCACCAACGACCTGACCCAGACCACCTGGGGGATGTCCCGGGACGACGTGGAGGCGTCGTTCTTCTCGGCCTACCTGGAGCGGGGCATCTTCGAGGTCTCGCCGTTCGAGACCATCGACCGGCAGGGAGTGGGCCGGCTGGTGCGGATCGCCGTCGCCGAGGGCCGGGCCACCCGGCCGGGGCTGAAGATCGGTGTCTGCGGCGAGCACGGCGGCGACCCGGACTCCGTGCACTTCTTCCACGAGGCGGGTCTGGACTACGTCTCCTGCTCCCCGTTCCGGGTGCCGGTCGCCCGGCTGGAGGCGGCCCGCGCCGCCCTGGACCCCGACCGCGACCGGGCGTCGGCGGGCAAGTGACGCGGTGAGCGGGGCCGGGGAGAGGTCGTCCCCCCGGCCGGGGACGACCGCTCCCCGGCCCAGGCGAGAACCTTGTTCTCCCCTCAACCTGGTGGATGACGGGAACACCGCCGTGCCCCGTCGTTCCGGACGGGCCGGGAGGCGGGGGACGATGCGCACCGACACAGACACCGACACCCGGGCCGGCGGCGCCCGCCGCCCGGCGCCGCCGGGGCGGGCACCGTGCCAGGGCCGGGCGGGTACCCGCCGGGGGCCGGCAGGCTCTGGCGGGAACGGCGGAAAGCCCCTCCGTGTTCCCTTCCGCGCCCCCGGGCGGGGGAGCTCGGCCTCAGCCCCGGTCGGGCGGGGGCACCAAGGTGTTGGTGTTGGCGCGTCCGGCCAGGTGGTCCTCGACGTTGCGCGCGGTGGTCCGGACGATCTCCTCCACCGCGTCGTGGGTGAAGTACGCCTGGTGCGAGCTGACCAGGACGTTGCGGAAGGTCATCAGCCGCGCCAGCGTGTCGTCGGTGATCACGTCCAGGGAGCGGTCGAAGAAGAACACCCCGGCCTCCTCCTCGTAGACGTCCAGCCCCACCCCGTCGAGCCGGCCCGCCCGCAGGGTGTCCACCAGGGCCTGGGCGTCGATCAGGCCCCCGCGGCTGGTGTTGATCAGGATTGCGTCGTCCTTCATCCGGGCCAGGGCGGCGCGGTCCACCAGGTGGTACGTGTCGGGCAGCAGCGGCACGTGCAGGCTTATCAGGTCGGACTCGGCGAACAGCCGCTCGCGCTCGACGTACTCCATGCCCAGGTCCAGGCACTCGGGATTCTCGGCGATGTCCCAGCCCAGCAGCCGCATGCCGAACCCCGCGGCGATGCGGGCGAAGGCCGCCCCGATCTTCCCGGTGCCCACCACCCCGGCGGTACGGCCGTGGAAGTCGCGGCCCAGCAGGCCGTTGAGCCGGAAGTCGAAGTCGCGGGTGCGGGCCACCGACCGGGCCACCCGGCGGTTGACCGCCAGGGCCAGCGTCCAGGCGAACTCGGCCACCGAGTAGGGGGAGTAGGACGACACCCGGGAGACGGCCAGACCCAGCTTCCGGGCCGCGTCCAGATCGATGTTGTTGTAGCCGGTGGCGCGCTGGGTGACCAGCTTCGTGCCGCCGCCCGCCAGGGTGGTCAGGACCTCCTCGTCCAGCACGTCGTTGACGCTGCTGCACACCACCGCACAACCGGCGGCCGTGGCGGCGGTGTCCCGGTTGAGGACCAGGTCCAGGCAGCGCAGCCGGTGCCGTCCCCCGAACGCCCGCTCCAGCAGTGGCAGTTCGTCGGTCACGACACCGTAGGCGACGATGTCCACCACCCTCTCCGCCGTACCGCTCGCCGTGCCGTCCACCGCTTCCTCCACCGTCGCCTCTCCTCCCGGGAACCGTCGCCGGCTCCGTGGCCGCCCGCTCGCGACCGCCACCACCAGCCTGTCCGGGGAGCGGCCGCCGGCCCAGGGCCGGACGGTACACGTCCGCGGCCCCTTCGGGCCGCGTCCGGTCCGAAGGGGCGCGCCGGACGCCTACCCCTTCGCGGGGCGGGCGTACCCGGTGCGGTGGACGGACGCCGGCCGGAGGACGCCGCCGCGGAAGTACCCCGGAAGATCCGGGGCCGCCGGGCCCGTCACCAGCTCCCGGACCCGGCGGCCCCGGCCGCCGTCCCGTGTCCCGCCGTTCCCCGCCCGAGCGGGAAGGGCCACGTCCCGGTCCGGTCCCGCAGGCCCGAGCCGGGCTCCAGCGAGCCGTTCAGCACATAGGGGGAGAGTCCTCCGGGGCACTGGGTGACGGTGTGGTCGCTGTGCCGGTTGATGCCGCGCCCCGCGCCACCGGAGTCGCGCAGCCAGTCGATCGACCAGCGGAAGGCGTCCAGGAGGGCGTCGGTGACGGTGTCGTAGCCGGACGGGGAGCCGCCGGTGAGCCCGCACACCGCGTACCAGTTCTGGTTGCCCGCGGCGGTGCCGTTGGCGGCGGTCCGCACCCAGGGCCCCCGTCCCTCGAAGACCCGGCCGTGGACGCACACCAGGCAGGTGTAGGCGATGTCGGCCCACCCGTTGCCGTCCATGTGCTGCCGCTGGACGGCGCGCACCTGGCCGGCGCAGTCGGCGTGGTCCCGCCGGGCGGTCGGGGAGGGCCCCACATGGTGCACGGTGACACCGCCACCGCCCGGGGTGATGTCGGTGGACGGGCCCCGGGACGGCAGGGCGCCCCACTCCGCGCGGGGGACGAAGACGGCCGTCACGGCGTCACCTTCCCGGGACCGCACTGCACACCGGCGTCCAGGGGCTCGGCGCACCCGGTACCGGGTGCCGCCGGAGCGGGCCGGCGCTCCGGACGGGCGGCGGCGGACGCCGGAGCGGCCGGGACGGTCAGGACCGCCGCGCCGGCGGCGACCGCCGCCGCCCGTCCGGCCAGGCCGAGGAGGCCGCGTCGTGTTGGTCTGGTGGGCACCGTGTCTCTCCTGACGCCGGGAAGGTCGGGACGGGGCGGGCCGGACGGGGCGGGGCGTACGGGCACCCGCCGGCCGCGGTGCGCAGGGGTACCCGCACGGGACGTGCGGCAGGCTCCGCCGTGCCGGTGAACCGGAGCCCGGCCGCGGTCCGGGCGCGCTCCCGCCGCAGCGGGGCTGCAAGGTTCCGGCAAGGTCCCGGCAGGAAAACCGTCCGGGGGCCGGGGCATCTCCCCGTTCGACGTAACCGACACGTCGACACATGGGGGATGTTCATGTCAACTTCACGCGGGCGCACCGCACCCGCCGTGCTCCAGCGGGGGCAGTGGGCCACCCGGACCGGCTGCAGACAGGTTCTGGCCGTCGCGCACACGATGCCATACGCACAACGGCTTCGGGAGGTCGTCGAGCTTCTGGAGCCCGACCTGCGGATCCAGGTGGTCTTCACCGTCGCCCCGCACGCCTTCGGCGCCGGAGTGGCCCGCCACCTGCGGGAGATGGGCTTCGGAGTGGTCCCGTGGCAGCAGGCCGCGGGTGCCGGTTTCGACCTGGCCCTGGCGGCCGGCTCGCAGGGGATCGACCAGCTGCGGGCGCCCGTGCTCCGCATGCCGCACGGGGCCGGTCACATCAAGCTCCTGCGCGCGGAGCCCGGCGGGCCGGACAGGAAGGACGAGGAGGACGGCCCGCCCCGTGTCCCGGGCATGCTGAGCCGCCGGCACCTGATGCGGAACGGCAGGGTGGTACCCGCCGCGATCGTGCTCGCCCACGAACGGGACCGCCGGGCGCTGGCGCGCTCCTGCCCCGAGGCACTGCCGGTAACCGAGGTCGTCGGCGACCCCGGCCACGACCGGATCACCGCGAGCCTGCCGTACCGCGAGGAGTACCGCCGCGCGCTCGGTCTCACCGGGGCACAACGGCTGGTCGTGTTCGCGTCCACCTGGGGCCCGTCCTCCTCCTTCGGCCGGTTCGAGGCGCTGCTGCCCCGGCTGCTCGGGGAACTGCCGGGGGACAGGTACCGCACGGCACTGCTGGTCCACCCCAACGTCTGGGCGGGACACGGCGGCCGGCAGCTGCGGGCCTGGCTGGCCGCCTGCCGCGCCCGGGGACTGGTACTCCTGCCGCCGGAGGCCGACTGGTACCCGCTGCTGGTCGCGGCGGACCACATCGTCGGCGACCACGGCTCGGTCACCGCCTACGGGACGCTGACGGACGCCCCCGTCCTGCTGGACCGCCATCCCGGCGAGCGGATCTGCCCGGAGTCCCCGGCGGCGCGCCTCGCCCGGGTGGCCCCCGCGCTGTCGCCGCCGCACCCGCTGGAGGAGCAGCTGCGGTACGCGGCCGAGGAGTACCGGCCGCAGGAGTACCGGCGGGTCGCGGAGCTGCTGACCTCCGAGCCCGGCCGCTTCGCCCGCCGTATGCGCAAAGTGCTGTACCGGCTGCTGGACCTGCCCGAACCGGCGTACCCGCCCGTCACCGAGCCCGCCCCCCTGCCGCCGCCGCTGGACCACTGGGAGGCACCGGCTCCGGGGAGGCCGGCGTGAGGGCCGGGCACACCCTCCGGGTGGCGGCGCTGACGCCGGCCGGCGCATGGACCGCCGAGGTGCGCACGGCACCCGCACCGCACCGCTCGGCGGTCGCCGCGCCCTTCGCCGACGTCCATGTGTGCGCGGACCCCGACCGGCGCGGGGCGGAGCGCTGGTACGAGTGCGCGGACGTCCTCAGCGCCCGGCGTCCGCTCCCGGCCCGGCGGGCGGAGTGCCGGGCGGCCGACCTGCTGGCCCGGCACCCCGGCTGCCTGGTGGCGGCCGTGCCCCGCACGGACGGCGGGTGCGCGGCCGGGGTGCGCGGCCGCGGGCTGCTGGCGGTGCTGCCGCCGGCGGGCACGGTGTCGCTGTCGGCGCGGCAGCGGTGTGCGATCGCCTCGTTCCTGCACGCCTGGCTGGTGGCCGGGCGGCCGGTGGACGCGCTGTGCGCCGTGGGCCTGGGCGTGGACGGCTGGAGCGGCGGCGGGGCGGGCGGCCTGGTGTGGGCGCGTGTCGTACGGCGTGCGGACGGGGACCGGCCGGGGCCGGCTCCGGGACCCGTTCCGGGGATCTGAACCGGACCCCCGGTCAGCCGCCTTCGACGGGACCGGTTCCGGCTCCGGCGTCGTCCGGTGTCCGGAGCCGGCCCGCCAGCCGGCGCGCGTCGACCGGGCTGACGGGCCGGTAGGTCTCCAGGGAGCGCCGCAGCAGCTCCCGGGCCCGCTCCTCGTCGCCCGCCCGGCGGGCCGTCAGCCCGAGCAGCTCCAGGGTGCGGGCCCGCCAGTGCGCCGAACCGGTCGCCTCGAAGGCGGTGAGCGCCCGCCGCAGACGCTCCTCTCCGCCCGCCGGGTCGCCCGCGCAGGCGGTGGTGTGCCCGAGAAGGGCCAGGGCCCGCGCGGCGTCGTAGGCGTCGTCGACCGCGGTCAGATCGTCGTACGCCCGGGACAGGTACCCGGCTGCCCGGTCGTGGTCGCCCCGGGCCAGCGCGGTCTCCCCCAGGCACAGCCGCGAGAGCGCGGCGCCCCGTTCGTACCCGATGGACTCGCGCAGGACGAGTGCCCGGCGGAAGTACTCCTCGGCCTCGTCGAGCCGGCCGGTCCGCAGCCGTGCGTTGCCCAGCCCGTTGAGGGCCTGTGCCTGTCCGCGCACGTCCCCCTCCTCCTCGGCGTGCCGCAGTGCCTGCCCGTACCAGTCGGCCGCCTCCTCGATCCGGCCCGCGTTCCGCAGCCCGTTGCCGCCCGAGGTGAGCATCCGTCCCACCGCCTCGCGGTCCCCGTCCCGCCGGGCGGCGGCCAGTCCGAGGGTGTGGGCCTCGACCCACAGCTCGCTGGGGCGCAGCCGCAGGAACAGCGGCCACATGGCGTCGGCGAGCTGCCAGACGGCGGCGTCCCAGCCGGACTCCCCGGCGAGCCGCACCGCGGCCATCAGACTGTTCCGGTGGACGTCCAGCCAGGCCAGCGCCGCCGTACCGTCCCCGAAGTCCGGGGGATCGGCGGGCGGGTACTCGTAGTGCCGGGCGAGCGTGCGGTGGGCGGGGGAGAGGATCGCCTCGGCCGCCGTCGCGGTGTGCAGACACCAGTCCACGAACCGCCGGGCCACCTCCCGCCGGGCCTCGCCTCCCTCCTCGGCCCGGGCACGCTGGGCGGCGTGCAGCCGGACCAGATCGTGGAAGCGGACGCGGTCCGCCCCGGCGTCCTCCAACAGGTTCGTCTCGACGAGCAGGCCCAGTACCTCCTCGGTGTCCTCCGGGGACAGGGCGCAGACGGCGGCGGCCATCGGCGTGTCGTAGTGGGTCACCGGGAGCAGTCCCAGCCGCCGGTAGACCCGCGCGGCACCGTCGGGCAGCGCACGGTAGGACTCGTCCAGCGCCGTACGGACCGCCGCATCCCCTTCCACCCGCAAGGCCTCCAGCGGACCCAGCTCCCGGTCCAGCGCGCCGGCCAGCGCGGACAGCGGCTGCCGGGGCCGGGCCGCCAGCTGGGCGGCGGCCAGGCTCACGGCCAGCGGCAGGAAGGCGCACAGCCTGACGACCCGGCGGGCGGTGTCGGGATCGCGGACCACCCGGTCGCCGCCGCCGCTCCGCAGCAACTCCAGGGCCGCGTCCGGCTCCAGGGCGCGCAGGTGGTGTACCGCCGCGCCGTCGACGACCAGACCGGTCAGCCGCTGTCGGCTGGTGACGACGGTGAGACCGCCGGGTGTGCCGGGGAGCAGCGGGCGTACCTGGGCGGCCGTGGCGGCGTCGTCGAGGAGGACGGCCAGCCGCAGGTCGGCGGTGACCGAACGCCACAGCGCGGCCTGTTCGGCCGGATCGCCCGGTGGCGCCGTCATGCCCATGGAACGCAGGAAGCGGTCGAGTACGTCGGCGGGCCGGACCGGACCGGTGGGGGAGTGGCCCCCGAGGTCGGCGTAGAGCTGCCCGTCGGGGAAGTCGTCGGCCAGTTTGTGCAGCCACCAGGACGCCAGAACGGTCTTGCCCACCCCCGGCGGCCCGCTGACCACCACGAGCTGCGGCGCGGTGGGGGGATGGGCCGCGCGCAGCGCGTCCAGGGCACGCAGGTCCTCCTCCCGCCCCGCCAGCCGGGCGCCGACCGGCGGGAGCTGGCGGGGCGTCGGGAGGCGGGGCGGGGCGGTGGCGGGAGCCTGGTGGACGTGGATGCCGCCGTGGACGTCCCGGGCCTGCACGGTGGGACCGTGGAGGCGGGCGGCGCCGCCGATGGTGTTGGTGTGGGAGCCGCCGCCTTCTAATGCGGACGGGGCGGGGCGGGCGTCCAACCACTCCCGCAGGGCACCGGCCAACCGGCCGTCCCCGGCCGCGCGCCGCACCAGGACGGTGGCGAGATTCCGCACGCCGTCCGGACTGCCGCCCGCCGCGGCCCGCCACGCCGCGGCCAGTTCCGTGTCCCACTCGGGGGCAGGTCCCAGTAGCCGCGCCAGCTCCTGACGGGCGGCGGCCTCCTCCTGACGAGCGGCGGCCTCCCACTCGGTGGCATCCGGTGCCAGAGCTCGGCCGAGCACCTCCACCAGTCCCTCTTCCCACATGTGACCGTCCCCCTCTGCCTTCGGCGTGCCGGTGCCACGGCACCGGATACCGGCTCTGATCACTTCCGCCCCGCTTTCCGCCTCCACTTCAGGTAATGCCCAGCGGCGGTCAGAATTGATCACTACTGGCGTAATGCGATTGATCGGCATCAGCACAATGCGATTGCTTTCGGTCGTTGCGGTTTCGCCCTCTAGCCCTTGGAGCTGGCGGCCTGTCATGCTTTTTCACCGCAATGCGGTACCGGCGGGAGGGGGCGCTGGTGGGGTTCCGCATATTGCTTTTCGGGCCTGTCGAGCTTCAGGTCGGCGACCGGTACGGCAGGCTCGGTTCGGCCAAGGAACGCCTGGTCCTCGCCGTACTCGCGTGGGAAGCCGGTCGTCCGGTGGAGATCGACACGCTGATTCACCGGGTCTGGGACGACATTCCGCCCGCGCGGGCGCGCGACAACCTCTATCCGAAGGTGTCGAGGATCCGCGGTGTCCTGGCGCGGCTCGGCGGAGCGGATGCGCCGCCGCTTACCAGACACGCGCAGACGTACACGCTCGGCATCGCCCCCGAGGCGGTCGACGTACGCCGCTACCTCGGCCTCGTCGACAGCGCCGGGAACTCGGCCGAACACGGCGACCAGCAGGAGGCGCTGCACCGGCTCGACGAGGCCGACCGGCTGTGGCGGGGCGAACCCCTGGCCGGGACGGCCGGACTGTGGGCCGAAGAGGTCCGCGGCGAGCTCGCACGGAAGCGGTCCGCGGCCACCGTCCGGCGTGCGAGCGCTCTGCTGGCCCTCGGCCGCTGTGCCGATGCCGTGGCGCTGCTGTCGCCCATGGCGGAACGGCTTCCCCTGGACGAGTCGCTGACCGAAATGCTGGCTCTGGGCCTGTACGGATCCGGCCGGACGGCCGACGCCGACCGCCTTCTGCGGGACATGCAGCGTCGGCTGTACCGGGAGACGGGGGCGGGCGGCGGGGAGCGGCTGCGTCGTGTCCAGGAGGGCATCGCGAAGCGGGCACCGGTCGCCGAGTTGCTGCCGCACGGCCCGGCCGCGTCCCCTCCGCCCCGCCTCGCCCCGCCACCCGAGCCGTCCGCCGCCGGGCAGGTGCGGCCTCCCGACAACCTGCCGCCGGACATCTCCTGGGTCGGCCGGCGCGGCGAGGTCGACAGGCTGCTGGCTGCGGCCACCAGGGCCGCCGGTCCGGCTGTGCGCGTCGTCGCCCTGGAGGCGATCGACGGCATGGCGGGAGTCGGGAAGACCTCGCTGGCCGTGCATGTCGCCTACCAGCTCCGCGACCGCTATCCCGACGGTTGGATCCGTCTCGAACTCCGCGGCCACGACCCCGTCCAGGAACCTCTCACCCCTCAGGCCGCGCTGGCCGAACTGCTGCGCCTGTTCGGCCTTCCGGGGCACGGGCTTCCGCAGACGCTGGGCGGGCTCACCGCCCGCTGGCGCACTCTGATGGCGGACCGGCGCGCGGTGGTGATCCTGGACGACGCGGCGGGCCCGGAGCAGGTCCGCCCGCTGCTGCCGGGCGCCTCCCCGTCCCTGGTGATGATCACCAGCCGGCGCCGGCTCACCGGCCTGGCGGGCGCCCACCCGATCTCCATGGACGTACTCCCCCAGGACGAGGCCGTGGAACTGTTCCGGCGCCGGGTGGGCCCCGACAGGGTGCCCGACGACACCGAGACCGCGGAGATCGTGCGCCTGTGCGGGCATCTGCCCCTGGCGATCGACATCGTCGCCAGCCGTTTCGTCTCCCGAACCTCCTGGACGGCCGCGGACCTCATCGAGCGGCTGGCGTGCAGCGGGGAGCGCCTCACGGAGATCCGCGACGCGAACCGGGAGATAGCGGGGGCGTTCTGGTTCTCCTACCAGGCCCTCACCGTCGGCCAGCAGGCGGCCTTCCGTCGGATGGGCCTGTACCTGGGGCCGGACGTCGGTTTCGACGCCGCCGTCGCACTGACCGGGCTCCGGCCCGGGGAGGCCGACCGCGTCCTCGAGGAACTCACCGACTGCCACCTGCTGACGGAACCCTCCCCGTACCGGTACCGCATGCACGACCTGCTGCGGGAGTACGCCCGCGCGCTGGCGGTGACCGAGAGGGAGAGCCGGTGGGCGGAACGGACGGTACAGCGGCTCCTCGACCACTATCTGCGTACGGCGGATACCGCCGACCGGCGGATGTACCCGCACCGGACGCGTATGGTCGCCGGCCACGGATCTCCGGGCCCAGCGACCACGCGCCGTTCCGAGGACGTGGACCCGCAGGGATGGTTCGCCGCCGAGAGCGCCAACCTGCTGGCGGCACTGGAGTACTCCCGCGCGCACCGACCGCCCTGTGAGACGGCCCTTCTCGTCCATGTCCTCGCCGGATTCCTGGAGACCGAGGGGCACTGGGCGATCGCCGAGCCGCTGTTGCGCGAGGCGGTCGGTCACTGGCGCGGCATGGAGGACAAGGAGGCGGAGGCACGGGCGCTGCTCGACCTCGGAGCCGTGTGCACGCGCACCGGGGCGTACGAGACGGTCGTCGAGTCCGCGGAACACGCGATCCGGCTCGCCCGCGAGACCGGCGACGAGGAGGTGGAGGCGGAGGCCCTCCACCAGTTGGGCCTTGTCTCCTGGCACAGCGGTCACTATCCGAAGGCTCTGTCGTACCAGCAGCGCGCGTTGGCGTTGCGCACTCGCCGCGGTGACCGGCTCCAGCAGGCCCGGGCGCTGAACGCCCTGGGAATCGTCCTGCTGCACCTGGGGGAGACGGAGAAGTCCCTGGAGAGATTCCGGGAGGCAGTCGGCGGTTTCCGGGCTGTCGGTGACCGGCGAGGTCTCTACCGCACGCTCAACAACATCGGGGAAGTACACCGGCAACAGGGGAACCTCGAGCTTGCTCTCCGTTCTTACCGGGAAGCCCTGGAAATCTCCAGGACCGTCGGCAACAGTGTCGACCGGGCCACCTTCCAGATGAATCTGGCCGAAGTCGCCCAGGCCTCCGGAAACACCGACGAGGCTCACGACCTGTTCCAGGAGGCGCTTTCGACGTTCCGCTCGGTGGGTGACCGACGGAACGAGACCATCAGCCACATCGGCATTGGCACGGCACTTCGTGCCAGAGGATGTGCCGAGGAGGCGGTCGCGCGGTACGAGACGGCCCTGGCACTGGCCCGCGGGATCGGGGCGGCGGGAGAGGAGATCCAGGCGCTGCGCGAACTGGGTCTCGCCGAGTGGAAGCTGGGGCGGGTGCGGCAGGCCGCCGAACGGCTGGAGGCCGCACTCGAGCTCGCCCGCCGCGCTCACGCGGCGGGCGAGGAGACGGGAATTCTGAGAGCGCTCACGGAGTTGCGTACCCGTCGCAATTTGGATGCAGGTGCGAAGAGTGAGCAACAGGGAAGCTCCTCCCGGGAGAGTGGCCGGGCGGTCGGTGGCGAGACCGCCTGACGCCTGGCGTCGAACGGCTCCTTCGCTCCAGCCCTAAGTCGCCAATCAGCGGCTTCTCCACGGGGTATGCAGACATACCCGGCGTGTCGGCGGCCAGCGCCGGAGCGGCTACCATGATCTTGGACCGCCCTTGGCGATCACGCGATCGCGGGGCGCGCTTCTACAGGGTCCAATAGTCGCTATTGCAAACCCGGCGTCGACGCCAACGCCAACGCCGGGTGGAGAGAAGAACATGGGTACGATCGCGATAGGGATCACCGTCATGGCGCACCTGGTGCTGGTGGTGTGCATGGGGCACTGAGCAGGCCGCGTCCATGAGGCAAGCATGGACGCGGCCCTGCGGTGAGGGGCGTGGCCAACGCCCGGGACGCCGCCCGGGACACGCCCTTCACCGCGCCCCGCCTCCGGTGCTTCCGGTGGCGGGAGTCTCCTGCGTGCGCCGACTCTCTGTTGGTTGTCCCCTTTTCGACACATGCGGGAAACGACCGAGATACGGGATCGGGCACGGCCGCCAAGCCGCACGCACCTCGTTGTACGAGGGCTCCGTCGCGCTGTACGTGTGTGTACCAGTGTGTGCGGGGCGGTGCCTCGGCAGCGGTCGTGGTGCAAGCGACCAGCTGCCGTGGCGGACAACGCCTTCGTTGCGGCCCCGGCGCCTGGAGCGTGTGTGCCCCTTGGAAGCCTCGTTCGATCGCCCGGATATCCGGGCCGTGAAAAACGTTCGATGCGGCTGACCGCCGCAGACGGTTCCAAGGGGCCGCACGCACGTCAACGGGGCCGCTGCCGAAAGGGCCCTCCCTGCGGTAATGGTTCGCGAAGTCCGCCCAACGGCCGTTCAGCGGACGCGGCGGTGGACGCGGGCCTCCCAGGGGATGAGGGTGACGGCGGGGGAGGTCAGGGGGACGCCGCCCGGGTGGTTGGTGATCAGGACCTCGGTGCCCGCCCAGCCGTCCGGGACGGGGCAACGGGCAGGCTCCGAACCGAGGTTGGCCAGCACCAGCAGCTCGGTGACCTCGCCCGGGGCGGGCTCGTGGCGGCGCAGGAAGGCCCAGATCCGCTCGTCGTCCGGCAGCAGCAGGGTGAAGTCGCCGAAGGCGACGGCCGGTTCGGTGTGCCGCAGTTCGATCAGCCGGCGGTGGTGGTGGAGGACGGAGGCCGGGTCGGCGCGCTGGGCGGCAGCGTTGATCTCGGTGTGGTTGGGGTTGACGGGCAGCCAGGGCGTACCGGTGGTGAAGCCGGCGTGGGCGGTGGCGTCCCACTGCATGGGGGTACGGGCGTTGTCGCGGCCCATCGCGCGCAGCGCGTCCAGCACCGCCGCCGGGTCGGCGCCGTGGGCGGTCTCCTCAGCGTGGTGGCGGAGCGACTCCAGATCGCGGAAGTCGTCGATCGCGGCGAAGGGGGCGTTGGTCATGCCCAGTTCGTCGCCCTGGTAGACGTACGGCGTACCGCGGTGCAGATGGAGCACGGTGGCCAGGGCGGTGGCCGAACGCGTCCGGTGGCGGGGGCTGTCGTCACCGAAGCGGGAGACGGCACGGGGCTGGTCGTGGTTGCCCCAGTACAGGCTGTTCCAGCCCACCTCGCCCAGCCCCTCCTGCCAGCGGGCCATCGTCGCCTTCAACTCCGGCAGCCGCAGCGGGCGCGGTTCGAACTTGCCGCCGGGACCGTGGTCGAGCCCGACGTGCTCGAAGGTGAACACCATGTCGACCTCGGCCCGCGCCGGGTCGGTGAACAGCCGCGCCTGCTCGACGGTCACCCCCGGCATCTCACCGACCGTCAGCAGCGTCCCGGGATGGGGCGCGAACACCTCCCGGTGCATCTCGGCCAGGTACTCGTGGATACGCGGGCCGCAGACGTAGTACGGGGAGCCGTCGCCCCACCGGCCGCCCCCGGGCACCTCGCCGTCGGGCAGGGCCGGGTCCTTGGAGAGCAGGTTGATGACGTCCATCCGGAAGCCGTCGACGCCGCGCTCCAGCCACCAGCGCATCATGGCGTACACCGCCTGCCGGACCCGGGGGTTCTCCCAGTTCAGATCGGGCTGCTTCCGGGAGAACAGGTGCAGGTAGTACTCGCCGCTCGCCGGGTCGTACTCCCAGGCCGGACCGGAGAAGAACGAGCCCCAGTTGTTCGGCTCGGCGCCCGGGGTGCCGGGGACGGCGCCCGGCCGGGCCGGGCGCCACCAGTACCAGTCGCGCGCCGGACCGCCGGGACCGCCGTCCCGGGAGGAGACGAACCACGGGTGTTCGTCGCTGGTGTGGTTGACGACCAGGTCCATGATCAGCCGCATGCCGCGCGCGTGCACCGCGGCCAGCAGCTCGTCGAAGTCCTCCAGAGTGCCGAAAAGGGGGTCGATGCCGCGGTAGTCGCTGATGTCGTAGCCGTTGTCGTCGTGCGGGGACGGGTACACCGGGGAGAGCCACAGCACGTCGACGCCCAACTCGGCGAGGTGGTCCAGCCGTTGGGTGATGCCGCGCAGGTCGCCGACGCCATCGCCGTCGGAGTCGGCGAAGCTGCGCGGATAGATCTGGTAGACGACGGCGGTCTTCCACCACGGCTCGTCGGCGTTGACGGTCAAAGTCGAACCTCGCATCCCCGGCGGTACGTCCCCCCCGGGGAGGACGCCTACCCGGACGGCGCGGGCGTGACGCGCACGGGCTTCACGGGCACCGGTAGGTGAAGTCCGCGCTCGCCGCGCGGCTGCCGGGGGAGAGGATCTCCAGCCGGGCGGAGGCTTGCCGGACGCCCTCGCCGCGGAAGGTCCACAGCAGATGCAGCCGGGCCTCCCGCTGCCCCCGGGCGACCTTCTCCTCCAGGACGCCGGAGGAGGTGCCGCCGTCGCGCAGCCAGCGGTAGCGGATCGTCCCGGACCACCCGTTGGTGGTCACCACGCCCACCACGTCGGCGGTGCCGTCGCAGCCGGGGCCGGCGGGATCGGCGCGCACCGCCACCTGCTCGACCGTCAGCTCCGGGCCCAGCCACTGCCAGGCCGGGTACGCCAGGACGGCCGGCAGGAGGGCGGCGGCCAGGGCCCACCGGCGCGGCCACGGCCGGCGGCGCGCCGTACCGGGAGCCGGACGGCCGGGCGGCGGGGCGCCGTGCCACGCGGACGCCGCCGGGGCCGCGCCGGTCCCGCCGCGGGGCACTCCCGGCCCGAAGCGCAGCACCCCGCCCGCCGGGTCGCCGGGGGCCGGGGCCGGAAGGCGGGTGTCCGGAACCGGGGTCTGGCCCCAGTGGGTGCCCAGGAGAGTCGCGCTGTAGGTGTCGTCGGGTGCGGGTGCGGGTGGGTCCTCCGGTGGGCCCGCTCCGGAGCGGTGCGCGCGGGGCGGACGACGGGGCCGTGCCTCGTCACCCGCGCCGTACCGGTACTCCCCGCCGGTCATCGCAGACCGCACTGCCGGTTCCGGATCTGCTGGAAGGAGCCGCCGCCGGCGGCGGCCGGATCCGTGGCGGCGCGCACGCCCCAGTAGTCGTGGCAGCCCTCGGCGCCGAAGGCGTGGTCGACGGTGAGGCTGTAGGCGGTGTCGCCGCTCAGCCGGTAGGTGCGGCTGCCGTCCTGTCTGCCCGGTGTGCCCTCGGTGCCGCTGAGGTGCCAGCCGACGGTCAGGGTCACCGGGCCGGTCCCGCTGGTGGCCACCCGCACGGTCGCGGTGGCGGTGGTGGCGCCGGTCTGGGTCAGGCCTGCGGCCGTCACCGTGCGGACCTCCGTCGCGGCGGAGGGCTCGCCGGAGTCCGGGGCCTCGTCGTCCCCGTCGCCCCCCTCGCCCTCGTCCGTGCCGTCCGTGGTGGTACCGGCTGTGGTCCCGTCGGTCTCCGTGCCGCCGTGGGGGGTTCCCTCCGCAGGTGTGCCGGCCGTCTCCCCCGACGGGTGCTCCGAGGGCCCGTCCTCCGTGCCGCCCTCCCAACCGGGTGAGGCGGAGGGCGGAGAGGACGTGGCCGACGAGGACGGCGCTGCGGACGGTGAGCCCGTCCCGCCCGTCGTCGCCGTCCGGCCGGACGGTTCCCCGGTTCCGCCGGGCTCCGCGCTGGTCGTGGCCACGGCGCGGACGGTGTCCGCGCCGTTCCCGTCGCCGGAGGCGACCGCCGCCACGGCCAGTACTCCGGCCACGGCCAGTACGCCCGCGCCGATCAGCCGGCCGTGCCGTCCCAGCAGGCCGGCGGCCCTGCCGCTGCCGCTCCCGCCTCCGCCCAGGACGGTGACGGCCGCGTCGGCGCCACCGGCCGCGCCCCCCTGCGCCAGGGGGAACAGCAGCGGCAACAGCGCGGCCAGCGCGGCCAGCGCGCGACGGCCGCGCTCCTCCCAGTCCGCCCCGTACGCGGAGGCCGCCGCCGACTCCAGCTCGGTGACGAAGGCCGCCGCGTCGTACGGCCGCTGCCCGGGGTCCTTGGCCAGCCCGCGCAGGACCAGGCCGCGCACCGGTTCGGGCACCCGCTCGGCGGGCACGGGCGCGCTGATGTGCCGTACGGCCAGCTCGGCGAGGCTCTCGCCAGGGTAGGGGGGCTCACCGGTCAGGCACTCGTAGAAGGTCGCGGTCGCCGCGTAGACGTCGGTGGCGGGGGACGCGGGTCCGCCGTGCCACTGCTCCGGCGCCATGTAGAGCGGGGTGCCCGAGGACCCGCCGGAGGCGCCGTCCCGGGCGGCGATGCCGAAGTCCACCAGCTTGGACGAACCGTCCGCCGCGACCAGCACGTTCGCCGGTTTGTAGTCGCGGTGCACCACACCGGCCCGGTGGGCGGCGGCCAGACCCAGCAGCGAGCCCTTGAGGAGGACCAGGGCCGCTTCCGGGCCGGTGGGCCCCCCTCGGCGCAGCAGCGCGCGCAGCGCGACGCCGTCCACCAGCTCCATCACGATCGCCGCGCCGGGCCGCGCGCCGTCCCGTGACTCGACGTACTCGTACAGGCCCGTGACGTACGGCGAGCGCAGCTCGCCCAGCAGCCGGGCCTCGGTGCGGAAGGCGCGCAGAAAGCCCTCGTCGCCCAGCAGCGTCTCGCCGAGGTACTTCACGGCCACCTGTGTGCCGGTGGCCTCGTGCACGGCCAGTACGACGCGTCCGCTCGCGCCGGAGCCCAGCTCGCGCAGCTCCCCGTACCCCGGCACCGTCCATCCGGTCATCGGTCCCACCCCCCCCGGGAACCGGCCGGGCGCCCCCACGCCCCGCCGTCGCCGTCTCAGACACCCGGGGCGGGGTGCGCGGTTCCCGCCCGCCGGCCGCATGCGCGGCGCGTGAACGGGTACGGCGTTCTGCTGTCCCCCTGCGAAACGGACGGGGAGCGCACAGGCAGCACAGTGAGGAGACCGCCATGACCATGCCCGAGGAGAGCCGCCCCAAGACCGAGAAGACCGACCAGGTCGTCTTCGACGAGCAGGGTGAGGACTCGGCCCGCCGGGCGGAGGCGGCCAACAAGGACCGGGGGAACGTCGGACGGGAGCTGGAGGACGCCATGTCCGAAGCCGGTGTGGACCGCGAGGACCTCACCGGGGAGCAGGAGGAGGGCGGCCGCCGGTAGGCCGCACGCACCGGGGCGCGGCCGGTGGCCGGCCGCGCCCCGGGCGGACGCCGGTGGTCCGGCGGTGTCAGCCCCCCTTGCCGAAGACCTCCCTGCTCACCTCGTCCGGGCCGTCGAAGCGGTCCTTCTTCAGCGCGGAGAGCTCCTTGACCACCTCTTCCTTCGCGCCCTTCTTCTTCGCGTGTTCGACCAGGGCGTCGCGGTCGGCGGGGTAGTCCACGCCGCCCAGCGCCTTCTGCAGTTCGATCGGGTTGTTCAGCTTGCCCATCGAGTGCCTCCTGTCCTGTTCGGGCGGCCGGGGTACCCGGTGACGCGGGCGGTATGCGCGAAAGGCCTACGGCCCGCCCGAACGGGGCGGGCCGTAGGCCGGGAGACGCCGGGGCGGGCCCGGTCAGGCGGTCCGGCGGGGGCGGCCGCGTCCGGTCCGGCCCGCGGCTGGGGCGGCCGTACGCCGGGCACGGGCCGGGCGCGGCCGCCCCCGCCGGGCGTCGGCGCCGCGCTGGGGCTCCCCGGCGGCCGGCGGGTCGAGGACGACCGGGACCCCGGAGGGCATCCTCGCACCGGTGATGCGGGCCAGTTCCGGGTCGCTGGAGCGCACCACGGTGACCCGCGGTGTCACCCCTGCTCCGGCCATCAGGCGTTCGACGTCACGGCGCTGGTCGGGCAGGACGAGGGTGACGACACTGCCGGACTCCCCGGCCCGGGCGGTGCGGCCGCCGCGGTGCAGGTAGTCCTTGGGGTCGGCGGGCGGGTCCACGTTGACGACCAGGTCGAGGCTGTCGACGTGGATGCCGCGGGCGGCCACGTCGGTGGCCACCAGGACCGTGGCGTGCCCGGCCCGGAACTGCTCCAGGGTGCGGTTGCGCTGGTTCTGGGACTTCCCGCCGTGCAGCGCGGCGGCCCGTACGCCGTCGGCCAGCAGCCGCCGGGTCAGCCGGTCGGCGGAGCGCTTGGTGTGCACGAACATGATCACGCGGCCCTCACGGGCGGCGATGCGGGCGGTGGCCGCCTGCTTGTCGTCGACGCTCACCCGCAGCAGGTGGTGTTCCATCGTGGTGACGGCGCCCGCCGGGGGGTCCACCGAGTGGACCACCGGATCGGTCAGGAAGCGCTGCACGAGCCGGTCCACGTCCCGGTCCAGGGTGGCGGAGAACAGCATCCGCTGGCCGTCCGGACGCACCTGGTCCAGCAGGGCGGTGACCTGCGGCAGGAAACCCATGTCGGCCATCCGGTCGGCCTCGTCCAGCACGGTGGTGCGCACCTCGTCCAGCCGGCAGTGGCCGCGCTCGACCAGGTCCGCGAGGCGTCCGGGGGTCGCGACGACCACCTCGGCGCCGCTCTTGAGGGCGGCCGCCTGGCGGCCGATCGACAGCCCGCCCACGACGGTGGTCGGCCGCAGCCGGACGGCCCTGGCGTACGGGGCGAGGGCGTCGGTGACCTGCTGGGCCAGTTCCCGGGTGGGCACGAGCACCAGGGCCAGGGGGCGGCCCGGTCTGGCACGCTGCCCGGCGGTGCGGGCGAGCAGGGCCAGTCCGAAGGCGAGGGTCTTGCCCGAACCGGTCTGGCCGCGCCCCAGGACGTCGCGGCCGGCCAGCGAGTCGGGCAGGGTGGCCGCCTGGATCGGGAACGGCACGGTGACGCCCTCGTGTCCGAGGGTCTCCAGCAGCGGGGCGGGCATCGCCAGCTCGGCGAAGGAGGCGGCCGGGGGCAGCCCCGGGGTGCCGGTCACCGTGGCGGGTGCCTCACGGGGCGGGGCGCCCGCGTGTCCGCGGACGCGGGGACGGGCCGGAGCCGCGGCGCGGGGCGGCCGGCGGCGGGTGGAGCGGGCGGTGGGATTCGCGGGCATGGGGAAGGGACCTTCCTCGGGGTGGCGCGTACCGAGGAAGACCCCGCGGGCGCAGCCGGAGGGAATCGAGGGGACGAGCCGGGGGAGCGGAACCCGCCGGGACGTGGAGCCGGGGGGCGGGAATCCGTGGAACGTACCGGGGCCCGCACCTTGAGGTGCGGGCCCCGGTACGCGTGACGCCACGGGGGGGCGGACGTCGGATGACGCTCCGCGGGGATGGGCGCCGAGGGCTCAGGCGGGGAGGATGTTCTCCGCCTGCGGGCCCTTCTGGCCCTGGGTGACGTCGAAGCTCACCTTCTGGCCCTCGTGGAGCTCACGGAAGCCCTGGGTGGCGATGTTCGAGTAGTGGGCGAAGACGTCGGCGCCGCCGCCGTCCTGCTGGATGAAGCCGAAACCCTTTTCGGCGTTGAACCACTTCACGGTACCGGTGGCCATGTCGTTCTCCTCCATGTCGGGGGCAGGAACGGAGGACCACACTGCGCGGAGCTCCGAGTCGCCGCAATGAGACCCCGCCGGAAGAGCCGGAAAAACAAAACGCGCCCGAAGGTCACAAACCGTCAGGCGCGCACAACGTTCATGGGTACCAAAACTGCAACTGAAGTCAGGCTAACACAGCCACCGGAGCCGTTGGCGGGCCGGGCCGGGAAGGTGAAGAAGGAGGGGGGGAGGGCCGGCCGCCCGGCCGGCCCTCCGGTCGTCCCTACGCCGTCACCAGCCGCAGGCCGTGGTCGACGAGCTTCTCCAGCCGGTCCAGATGCGCCGGAGTGGGGTCCATCAGGGGCGCGCGGACTCCGCCCACGGGCAGCCCGCGCATCCGCACCCCCGCCTTGACCAGGGAAACGGCATAGCCGGGCACCTCGTTGCGCAGGGTGACCAGCGGCACGAAGAACTCGTCGAGCAGCAGCCGCGCCCGGGCGTCGTCCCCGCCGGTGAACGCCCGGTGGAAGTCCAGGGCGACCTCCGGGGCGAAGGCGAAGGCGGCCGAGGAGTACAGGGGGACCCCCATGGCCCGGTAGGCGTGCATGGTCATCTCGGCGGTGGGCAGGCCGTTGAAGAAGAGGAAGTCCTCGCCCGCCTCGCGCCGCACCGCGCGCACGATGCGGTGCATCAGCTCCATGTCTCCCAGGCCGTCCTTGATCCCGATGACACCGGGCAGCCGGGTGAGCTCGGCGGCGCTGTGCGGGGTGAGGACGGCGTTGGCCCGCTGGTAGACGATGACCGGCAGGGCGGAGGCGGCGGCGACCTCCTCGACGTACCGCAGAAGTCCCTGCGGGGGGCTGGAGACCAGGTAGGGCGGCAACAGCAGCAGTCCGTCGGCGCCGACCCGCTCGGCGCACCGCGCCTGGGAGCGGGCGATCGGCAGCGGGCCGCCCGCGGCGGCGTAGACCGGGACCCGTCCGGCGGTGGCCGCCACGGCCACCCGGGTGCAGGCCTCGATCTCCTCCAGGGAGAGCGCGGGGAACTCGCCGGTGCCGCAGGCGACGAACACCGCGCCCGCCCCGGCCTTCACCCCGTCGTCGATGTGCCGGGCCAGGAGGTCCTCGTCGACCTCCCCGCCGGGGGCGAAGGGCGTGACGGGGAAGAACAGCAGGCCGTCGAGCCGCCGCTCGCCCCCCTCCCGGGCGGGCCGCCCGGCGGTGTCCGTACGGGTGTTCCCGCGGGGGGCGGTGAGTGTGTCGGGTGCGTCCATGGGTGTGGTCATCTCCTTGCTCAACCCTTCGTCGCGCCCGCGGTGATGCCGCGGATGAGGGAGCCCTGCAGGCACAGGTAGACGATCAGACTGGGCAGGAGGGCGATGAATGCTCCGGCCAGCAGGACCCCCGACCCCACCTCGACGTCGGTGCGCAGGACGGCGAGCGCGACGGTCAGGGTGTAGTCACTGGGATCGTTGGCCGCGATCAGGGGCAGCAGGTACTGGTCCCAGATCATCAGGAAGCCGAAGATGCCGATCACACCGAGGGCCGGTCGGCACAGCGGCAGGACGATCTGCCACAGCAGCCGGAGCTCCCCGAGCCCGTCCAGGCGGGCGGCCTCCTCGATCTCGGTGGGTATCTCCTTCATGAACTCGGTCATCACCAGTACCGAGAAGCCCCAGATGCCGACGGGCATGATGACGCCGAGGACGGTGCCCTTCAGGCTGATGTCCAGTACCGGCAGATCGCCGATGACCAGGGACAGCGGAACGGCGATGATCTCCTCGGGAAGCATCATGGTGAGCAGGAACAGCATCAGCACCAGCGCCTGCCCGCGGAACCGGTGCCGGGCCAGCGAGTAGGCGGCCAGTACCGACACGGTCATCTGCAGCAGCAGCCCGCCGCCCGCGATGACCAGGGAGTTGGCGAAGTAGCTCCACACGCCTCGGTCCCCGGCGACGGTGAAGTTGCGCAGGGTGATGTCGCCGGGGAACAGGGACAGCGCGGTGGTGCGGGTGTCGTTGTCGAAGGCGCCGGAGATGATCACCAGGAAGGGCGAGGCGAAGACGAACAGCGCCAGTGCGCACAGCAGCACGCGCAGTACCAGCGACGGGCCCAGCCGGGGCGACCAGCCCAGTGCGGTGTCGAAGCGCCGGCTGTCCGTGGTGGGGCGGCGAGCGGCCGGACGGGCGGTCCCGCCACCGGCCTCGCCGGCGGTCTTGTCGAGGGTGGTGGTCATCGTTCGGCCCTCCGGCGGAAGTACTGGACGGCCACCGTCAGCACCAGGGTCACGGCCAGCAGCAGCATCGAGGCCGCCGAGGCGACACCGATGTCGTTGCGGGTGAAGCCCAGGGAGAACACCCGGGTCATCCACACCTCGGTGGAGCCGGCCGGGCCGCCCCCGGTGAGGACGTAGACCTCGGTGAAGATCCGCAGGCTGCGGATGGCGGCCAGGGTGAGCACGATGGTGATGGCCGGGCGCAGCGCCGGGAGGGTGATGTGGCGCAGCCGCTGCCGTATCGAGGCGCCGTCGACGGCGGCCGCCTCGTACAGCGTGCGGTCCACTCCGGACAGGCCGGCGAGGATGATCACCATGTTGTAGGGGGCGCCGATCCAGATGCCGACGGTCATCACCGACCACAGCGCGCTGTCGGGGCTGGAGAGGAACGGCAGCGGGCCCAGGCCGAGGAAGCCCAGCACCGAGTTGGCGAAGCCGTCGGGGGTGGGGGTGTACAGCAGCCGCCAGACCTCGCCGACCACGGCGATCGCGGTGACCACCGGCAGGAAGACGGCGGTGCGCACCAGCCACAGCGAGCGGGACTGGCCCTCCAGCAGCAGGGCGAGCAGGAAGCCGACCACCAGCGCGCCGAAGGCCTGCCCGCCGCCGAGCAGCAGGGTGTGGCCCATGGCCTCGCGCCAGCGGTCGTCCTGGAGCACCGTTGTGTAGTTCTCCAGCCCCACCCACTGGTTGCCGAGGAACGGCTGGACCTCGTACAGGCTCAGCCGGATGCCCTCGAACATGGGGATGAACTTGAAGACGAGCGCCAGCAGCAGTCCCGGGGCGAGGAAGAGCCAGGGCGTCAGCGACCGGCGGGACGGGCGGCCCAGACGGAGGGCCCGCCCCCGGCTCTTCCCCGGGGGAGCGGGGCTGAGCCGGGGCGGGGGTTCGACGACGGGTGCGGTCACGGCAGCAGGTCCTGGGACTCGAGCTCCTTGTCCACGGTCTCGGCGAGCTGCTTCAGCCCGGCCTCCACGTCGCTGCCGCAGTCGGCGAACAGCTTGTTGAGGCCCTCGGCGACGGACTGCCGGATCGGGGTGAAGTCGATGGCCTCGGGGAAGGAGTGCGAGGAGTTCTCGTACATGTCCTGCACGACCTTCCAGCGGTCGTCGCCCAGGACCTCGGCTGCGTCGAGGGTCGTGTTGACCGGCAGCCGCACCACGGCCTGGGTCTCGGTCTTCATGCCGAGCTGCTGGGCCTCGGGGCTGATGAGGAACTCGGCGAGCTTCTTCTGGGCCTCGGTCTTCTTCGAGCCGGCGCCGAAGTAGATGTTCTCGCCCTCGGCCAGGGTGGCGACGCCGCCCGGTCCGGCGGGCGGGGCGATGACCTCGTACTTCTCCTTCCCGGGGCGCTTGTCGTAGGGGATGAAGTAGTAGGCGCCGGTGTGGTAGATGCCGGCGGTGCCCTCCTGGAAGTGCGGGGCGTTCATGGTGTTGGCGGTCAGCGCGCCGGGCTGGACGCGCTTCTCGCAGAACTGCTCCTTGATCCAGTTGACGGCCTTGACCGAGCCGGAGGAGTCGACGGCGGCCCGGTACTTGCCGTCACCGGCCTCCTCGACGTAGCTGCCGCCGCCCTGCCAGACGTAGGACGAGGCCCACCAGGAGAGGTAGCCGCGCTCGGTGCTGCCGGGCACCACCATGCCGTAGGTGTCGTCCTTGCCGTTGCCGTCGGGATCCTCGGTGGTGAAGGCCTCGGCCAGTTTCGCCAGGTCCTCCCAGGTCTCGGGCACCGGGTGGCCGACCTTCTCGCGCCAGTCCTTGCGGATGAGCGTCACTTGCGCCTGGCGGGAGAAGGGGATGCCGTAGTGGTCGCCGTCCAGGCCGACGGTGCTCTTCCAGGTGTCCTCGGAGATGTCGTCCTGCCCGGCGATGGACTCGCGGTCGACGGGCAGCAGCAGGCCCTGGGACTGGTAGGTGCCCATCGAACCGCTGTCGTTGATCATCACGTCCGGCAGGTTCTTGGAGGAGGCGCGCGACTGCAGTTGCTTGTCGAACTCGACGACGGGCTGGTAGTTGACCTTGATGCCGGTCTTCTCGGTGAAGGCGGCGAAGATCTTCTTGTAGGTGGCGGCGGGGTCCGGGGCGCTGCGCGTCCAGACCTCCAGCGGGGCGTCGGAGTCGGCGGAGGAGTCCTCCCCGCCGCAGCCGCTCGCCGTGGTGATCAGAGCACCGGAGACCAGCAGGGCCAGCGCACCGCGTGTCCGGCGGGACCGTGGTCCCCTGGAGAAACGCTGCATGGTTTTCTCCGTTCATGTGTATGAACTCGCTTCAGCGGGTTAAACGTTGGCCGAGACCCTAGGAGTGGCCCCCGGGGCCGTCAAGACTTCGGGAGAAATGCGTTCTCCCGGCTGCCGCCGAGGGTTCGCGCCGTCGGCCGAGACGCCCTCGCGGACAGGACGACGGGCCGCCCGGCCGGGCGGCCCGTCATATGCAAACGTGTTCCGGACGGATCCGGAAGGCTGTTTTCCGGCGGTGTCCGGCGGTGTCCGGCGGTGTCAGGCGGTGCGCAGGCGCAGTCCGTACACCGACAGGATCTCGTTGACCGGCTGGTACCAGCTCTCCCCGCCGCCGGTGCAGTTGCCCCAGGCGCCGGAGGTCACGCCCTGGGCCTGGTCACCGCTGATGTACGAGCCGCCCGAGTCGCCGGGCTCGGCGCAGACGCTGGTCTTGGTGAGCTGGTGCAGGACTGCTCCGCCCTGGTACTGGACCGTCTGGTTCTTCGCCAGGATCTGTCCGCAGTGCCACTGGGTGGTGGAGCCGGAGCGGCAGACCGAGGCGCCGACCGGGGCCTCGGCCGAGCCGCGGACCAGCGCGTCGGGCGTCCGGCCCCAGCCCAGCACGACCGGCTCGGTCCACCAGCCGTGGCCGATCCGGACGAAGGCGTAGTCGTTGCCGGGGTAGGAGGACCCCTCGAAGCGGCCCATCTCGGAGCCGTCCCAGCCCCGGACGGTCTGCCCGGTGCTCCCGCAGTGTCCGGCCGTGACGAAGCCGCCCTCCACCGAGAAGCCGATGGAGCAGCGGCTGTTGCCGGTGTAGTACGGGTCACCGCCGACGGTGCCCGCGGCCACGGGGGCGGGCGCCTCCTCGGCCGTCTCCCGCACCGTGACGGGGACGGTCTCCGGCGCGTCGGCGAGGAAGGCGCGCAGTCCGGCGCCGCGTTCGGCGCCCTCGACGAGTTCGACCACCAGGCCGTTGGCACGCGGGTCGACGTACCAGCTCACCACCCCGTCCGGGGTGCCCGCGCGCTCGGCGCGGGAGTCGAGCCGGGCCTTGGCGGCGTCCAGTTCCGCCGCGCTGTGCTCCACGACGCGGGCCGAGGCGCCCGCGGACTTCACCGCGGCGGCCTTGTCCGCGCTGGTCACGCCGACGACCAGCGCGCCGCTGCCGGGGTCGAACCAGGAGCCGCCGAAGGACGCGCCCGCGGCCCGTTCGGCCCGCGGCGCGATCTTCACGGCCCTGGCCTCCTGCCGCAGCCGTCGCTCGGCCCGGCGTTCGTCCAGGCCCAGGTCGCGTTCCATGGCCTTCACCAGCCCCGGCGCGGGAGCGGGGGTGCCGCCGGCCGGGGCGGGGGCGGCCGCGGCGGGGGAGAGGGCGCTTCCGGCGGCTGTCAGGGTGCCCAGCACGAGCAGCGCGGACAGGGCCGCGCGCAGGCCGGTGGCGCGCCGGGCGGTGCGTCTTGCGGGACGTGGCATGGGGGGTGTTCTCCTCGCTGTCGTCCGACCCGGCGGGGCCGGGGTGGGGGAGCTGGACGGAGACCAGGTCTGAGAGCGCTCTCAGGTCTGGTCCAATGGAAGGGTAGGGCGGTCCCTTTCGGCATGTCCATACCAATGACACGGGCCGTTCCCGCCGTTGCCCGGCCACCCGGCGGGGAGGTGCGGAAACGACGGGAACGGCCCCGGAGAACGGCTCGCGGCGCCCGGGCGGGGATCAGCCGTCGGTGCGCACCTCGGAGCGGTCCTGGCCCCAGCGGGTGTGGAAGGCCCCTTCCCGGTCGGTGCGCCGGTAGGTGTGGGCACCGAAGTAGTCCCGCTGGCCCTGGGTGAGAGCGGCCGGCAGCCGCTCGGCGCGCAGCGCGTCGTACGAGGCCAGCGCCGCGGACAGGCCCGGCACGGGGACGCCGTACCGGACGGCGGTGGCGACCGCCGTACGCCAGGCCGGCTGCGCCTCGCCGACCTCCTTGGCGAACTCCTCGTCGGCCAGCAGGGTGGGCAGCGCGGGGTCGGCCGCGCAGGCGGCGCGGACCCGGTCCAGGAACGCGGCCCGGATGATGCACCCGCCGCGCCAGATGGCGGCCACGTCCGCCAGATCGATGCCCCAGCCGTACTCCGCGCTCGCCGCCTGCATCATGTTCCAGCCCTGGGCGTAGGAGATGACCTTGGAGGCGTACAGGGCCTGCTCCACCTGGTCGGCGAAGCGCGCGGCGTCCCGCTCGTCGAGGACCTGGCAGCGCGGGCCCGGCAGCTCGGCACAGGCCTCGCGCAGTCCGGCGTGGCCGGACAGGGAGCGGGCGAAGACCGCCTCGGCGATGCCGGAGACCGGCACGCCCAGGTCCAGGGCGGTCTGCACGGTCCAGCGGCCGGTGCCCTTCTGCTCGGCCCGGTCGGCGACGACGTCGACGAAGGGCAGCCCGGTGGCGGCGTCGGTGTGGGCCAGGACCTCGGCGGTGATCTCGATGAGATAGGAGTCCAGCCGGCCGGTGTTCCAGGTGCGGAAGACCTCCGCGATCCGGGCCGGCTCGTACCCGGCGACCGTGCGCAGCAGGTCGTACGCCTCGGCGATGAGCTGCATGTCGGCGTACTCGATGCCGTTGTGCACCATCTTCACGAAGTGCCCGGCGCCGTCGGGACCGATGTGCGCGGTGCAGGGCGTGCCGTCGGCGGCCTTCGCGGCGACGCTCTCCAGCAGCGGGCGGAGCGCGGCCCAGGACTCGGCCGGACCGCCCGGCATGATGCTCGGGCCGTTCAGCGCCCCCTCCTCGCCGCCGGAGATGCCCGCCCCCACGAAGTGGATGCCGCGTTCGCGCAGGGACCGCTCGCGGCGGCGGGTGTCGGCGAAGTGGGCGTTGCCGCCGTCGACGATGATGTCGCCCTCCGCCAGCAGCGGGGCGAACTCCTCGATCACGGCGTCGGTCGGCTCGCCCGCCTTGACCATCACCACCAGACGCCGCGGGCGCTCCAGGGCGGCCACGAACTCCCCGGCCGTCGTGGCGGGCACGAAGTCGCCCTCGCCGCCGAACTCCGCCACCAGCTCCCGGGTCCGGGCGGCGGTGCGGTTGTGCACGGCGACGGTGTGGCCGCGGCGGGCGAAGTTGCGGGCCAGGTTGCGGCCCATGACCGCGAGTCCGGTGACGCCGATCTGTGCCGGATTGCTCATGTCGTTCACTCCTGTCTTCCACGCCTGGAGGCGCGGTGCTGTCGGTATGCCGAGGTATACGGCCGCGGACCCCGATGGTCTCGCCCGTGTCCCGCGGCGCGGCGGATCGCACGGCCGGCCGGCGGATCCGCCGCACCCGGCCGGGTGTGGCCCGCGGTCGCCCCGGGAAACCGGTGGGGGCGGCCGGTGGAGGGAGCGGATGTGTTCGACGGTTTCACGCTGGAGCACGTCGACCTGGGCAGGACGGGGCCGGAGACGGGGGAGCGCACGGTCCTGCGGGTGCGGCACGGCGGCTCGGGGCCGCCCGTCCTGCTGCTCCACGGACATCCGCGCACCCACGCCACCTGGCACCGGGTGGCGCCCCTGCTCGCGGCGGACCACACCGTGGTCTGCCCCGACCTGCGCGGCTACGGGCAGTCCTCCAAGCCGCCCACCACCGCCGACCACGCCCCCTACTCCAAACGGGCCATGGCACGCGACTGCCTGGCGCTGATGCGGCACCTCGGCCACGAGCGCTTCGCCGTCTTCGGCCACGACCGCGGCTCCTGTGTCGCCTACCGGCTCGCCCTGGACGCACCGGAGGCCGTGACCCGGCTCGCGGTGGGGGACTGCATCCCCATCAGCGAGCACCTGGCCCGCTGCGACGAGCGCTTCGCCCGCGCCTGGTACCACTGGTTCTTCTTCGCCGTCCCCGACAAGCCCGAACGCGCGATCCTCGCCGACCCCGCCGCCTGGTACGGCGGCTCCGAGGAGAAGATGGGCGCCGCGGCGTGGGAGGACTACCGGCGGGCCATCGACGACCCGGCGACCGTGCGCGCCATGCTGGAGGACTACCGGGCCGGGCTGACCGTGGACCGGGCGCACGAGGAGGCCGACCGGGCCGCCGGGCGCAGGATCACCTGCCCGGTGCTGGTGCTGTGGTCCGAACGGGACGACCTGGGCGATCTGTACCCCGACATCCCCGGCATCTGGCGCGGCTGGGCGGACGACGTCACCGGCGGCACGATCGACAGCGGACACCACATGGCCGAGGAGGCCCCCGAGCAGCTCGCCGGGGCGCTGCGGGCCTTCCTCGCGGCCGGCGGGCCGGGGACGGCGGGAGCGGCGGGAGTGCCGGGACACCGCCCGGAGCCCGCGTCCGCCCGGCACCCGCACGGCGCCCCCGGAACGTGACCGGTCCGCGGACGGCCGCGCCCGTCCGCGGTGACGGCACGCCGCCGATCGGGCATACTCCAGAACACCGCAGCCGCTGGTCAGCCGCTCCGCGACCCGGAGAGGCGGCCGGCGGCCGACCGACCACATCACGGTGGTGCCGCCCCACCCCAGGCGTCCGCCGCCGCAGCGCCCCACAGGCGCCCTACAGGGAGGAGAGCGCCGTGACGTCCGAACACGGCCCCCGGCCGGTGGACCGCAGGCTGCCCACCGAGGAGGCCCGCGACCTGATCGCCCTGGTGCGGGAGATCACCGAACGCGAGATCCGGCCGAAGGCGGCCGAGGAGGAGGAAGCCGGCCGCTTCCCCCGCGAGGTCTTCACCCTCCTGTCGGAGTCCGGGCTGCTCTCGCTGCCCTACGACGAGGAGTTCGGCGGCGGCGGCCAGCCGTACGAGGTCTACCTCCAGGTCCTGGAGGAACTGGCCGCGGCCCGGCTCACCGTGGGGCTGGGCGCCAGCGTCCACACCCTCGCCTGCCACGCCCTGGCCCACCACGGCTCCAAGGAGCAGCGCGCGGAGCACCTCCCGGCCATGTTCGGCGGCGGGCTGCTGGGCGCGTACTGCCTGTCCGAACCGTCCTCCGGCTCCGACGCCGCCGCGCTGCGCACCCGTGCCGTACGGGACGGGGAGGACTGGGTGATCGAGGGCACCAAGGCGTGGATCACCCACGGCGGGGTCGCCGACTTCTACACCGTCCTGGCGCGCACCGGCGGCGAGGGGCCCCGCGGCATCACCGCGTTCCTGGTCCCCGGCGACGCCGAGGGGCTGAGCGCCGCCGCCCCCGAGCGCAAGATGGGCATGAACGGCTCGCCCACCGCCCAGGTCCACTTCGACGGGGTCCGGGTCTCCGACGCCCGCCGCGTCGGCGAGGAGGGCCAGGGCCTGTCCATCGCCCTGGAGGCGCTGGACTCCGGCCGGCTGGGCATCGCCGCCTGCGCGGTCGGCGTGGCCCAGGCCGCGCTGGACGAGGCCCTGGCGTACACCACCGGACGCGAGCAGTTCGGCCGCCCGGTCGCCGATTTCCAGGGCGTGCGGTTCATGCTCGCCGAGATGTACACCCAGATCGAGGCCGGGCGTGCCCTGTACCTGGCGGCGGCCCGGCTGCGCGACGCCGGGGAGCCGTTCGCCCCGCAGGCCGCGGCGGCCAAGCTGTTCTGCACGGACGCCGCCATGCGGATCACCACCGACGCGGTGCAGCTGCTGGGCGGCTACGGCTACACCCGCGACTACCCGGTCGAGCGGCTGATGCGGGAGGCCAAGGTCCTGCAGATCGTCGAGGGCACCAACCAGATCCAGCGCATGGTGATCGCCCGCCGTCTGGCGGGCCCCCAGGGGCGCTGAACACCGGGGCCCGGACGCGGCGGATCCGGTGACCTCCCGTACGGCTGGGAGGTCACCGGATCCGCCTGCGGTGGGCACCGGGCCGGAACACCCGCCCGCACCAGCCGCGCCGGAGGGGACGCGGCGCACCCTTGTGCGGTTCTCTGCTCCGGTTTCCGGCCCGGTGGTCGCGGGAGGCGTCAGTTCACGGCCTTCGCCTTCTTGCCGTCCTCGGTGACGGCGTGCCAGACGCCGCCCTTGCCGTGGCCGTTGATGTCGCCGGGCTCGGTGTCACCGGTGAACCAGTACAGCAGCCAGCAGTCGATGGCGATCTGCTCGGTGCCGTCGGGACGCTCGAAGGTGGTGATCAGCTTCGGGTCGACGCCCTCGATGAGCTTCTTGTCCACGGGCTTGGCGGGCTTCCAGGTGTCCAGGCAGTCGCCCAGGCAGCCGGTCTTCATCGGCCAGGCGGAGTCCTTGTCGAACCGGTACAGCGTCCGGCCCTGGGCGTCCACCAGGATCTCGCCGAGTTCGGAGTTGTCGGCGACCTTCAGCTCGGCGTCACCGCTGTCGCCGGCGTCACCGGTGTCGTCGGAGCTCTCGCTCCCGGCCGGTACGGTCGAGTCCTCCGCGCCCGAGCCCTCGTCGCCGGCGGACTCCTGCCCGGCCTTCTTGCCGTCGGCGGCCAGGGCGAACCAGGTGCCGTTCACCCCGTGGCCGGTGGTGTCCCCGGGCTTGGCGTCCTTCGCGTAGCGGTACACCGGCCAGCCGCCCAGGGTGAGCTGGGTGCTCCCGTCGGGGCGCTTGACCGAGCCCAGCTCCTCGGGGTCGATGCCGGCGGTGGCCGCGGCGTCGTCGGCCGGCACGGGCGGCCACGCCGTGGCGCAGGGGCCCTCGCAGTTGGACGTGGGCGGCTCGGCGGAGTCCTCGTCGAACCGGTAGAGGACCCAGCCCTTGCTGTCGGTGACGAGCTCGCCCAGCTTGGTGTCCTCGCGCAGGGCCAGTGTCCCGGCCGGGCCGCTGCGGTCGGCGCTCTGGCCCGCCTGCTCGGTGCCGTCACCGTAGCCGCCGGTGTACCCCTGCCCGGCGGGCGAGGTGTCGCCCGCGGGCTGGACGGTGCCGTCCTGGGAGGAGGCCTGACCGTTGCCGCAGCCCGACGCCGCCAGCAACGCCGCGACCATCAGACCCGTCGCCGCGTACCGCCGATTCCTCATGACCACTCCTTCGCATCGGTCCGGCGGTCTTCCGCCGTTGTCGCCGGGGGATACGGGAGGGCGGCCGGCCCTGCTCAGGACCGCGGTAAACCCGCGAAAAGTTGTCGCGTCATGACAACCGGTGAGACGAACGGCCCGGTGGGCGGCGGACGTTGGGCGACGGAACGCGGGCCGGGGGGCGCGGGAGCGCGGAGCGGGGCCGGACGCCCGGCGTCCGGCCCCGCTCCCGGCGCCGTCTGCGGCGTGACCCGCGCCGGGGCCTCCGGCTCAGTTCTGGATGCGCAGTGCCAGGGCGGGGCAGCGGCGCACCGCGCGCAGCGCCTGCTGCCGCACCTCCCCGGGCACGGAGTACGTGGCCTTCGACGGGTAGCCGTCCGGGCCGAGCCGGACCACGTCGGGCACGATGTCGGCGCACAGCCCGTGTCCCTGGCACAGCGTCCAGTCCACGAGCAGCTTCTCCTTCTTCTCCGCCGGCTCCCGCTTCCGCTGCGCGGACGCGCCGGAGCCCGGGGGCAGGGCCAGGACCGGGAGGTTGCCGGTCTCCGGCATCAGCGGCAGCACACCGGCCACCGGCCGGCCGCAGCCCCGGCCGAGGGCATGGTCGTTGAACTCCTCGGGGAAGGACTCCAGCGCCGACTTCACGAACCGGCTGGTGCCGTCGGGATGGCTGCACGCCCCGCGCTTGGTGACGGTCTCGATGCGGGTGCGCACGGCGTCCAGCGCGGCCATGCCGCCACCGGCGGCGACCTCGTCGACGGCGTCCGCGAGCGAGGGCAGGCCCAGGAAGCAGGGCCCGCACTGGCCCGCGGTCTCCCCGGCCATCCAGCGCGCCACCCGGGCCGTCTCGCCGACCGGGCAGGTGTTCTCGGGGACCGGCAGCACCGCGCCCGCGCCGAGCACCGCGTCGAACGCGGCCAGCGACTCCCGGGAGATCGTCGCGGCCCAGGCGGCCTCCGGCCCGATGAAGGTGCCGTGATAGCCGCCGATGAGCACGCCCTGGCCGATCTCCAGACCGCACAGCTGGAGGATGTACGGCAGCGGCACCCCGGTCGGCGTCTCCACGACCACGCTCCCGGCCACCGTCAGCAGCATGGTGCCGGGCTCGGCGGGCAGCCCGGCCGAGCGGTACTCCAGCGCGCCCAGCCGGGCGGCGACGGCGAGCTGGGCGAAGGTCTCGGTGTTGGAGAACAGGGTGGGCAGACCGCCCAGACCGCTGTCGCTGGAGCGGACCTTGCGTCCCGAGGGCAGGGTGGTGCCCGTGCCGATCCCGTTGATCATGGAACTGCTCTCCCCGGTGACGAACCGCTCGGGGAGCATCGCCACCCGCACCCTGGGGCCGGTGGGGCCGCGTTCGTCGACCGCGGCCTGGACCGACCGCTGCACGTCGCCGCGGGTCACCCCGATCCACACGCCCTCCGCGTCCAGGGCGGTGGCGGCCAGTACGGCACCGTCTATGACCAGGTGCGGGGCCTGCAGGAGCAGCGCGGTGTCCTTCAGGCAACTGGGCTCGCCCTCGCTGCCGTTGACCACGACGACCGAGCGGCCGCCCCGGCGCCGGGCGGAGTCGACGACGGCCCGCATCTTGCGGGCGAAGGGGAAACCCGCCCCGCCGCGACCGCGCAGGTCGATGTTCTCGGCGAGATCGACGACCTCCTGGGCGCGCAGCCGCGGCAGCGAGCCGTGCTGGGTCAGGTGCGCCACCCGGTCCAGCCGTGCCACCTCGTGCAGCCCCGCCAGCAGCCGGGGGGGTCCGACCGAGGCGAGCGAGGCCACCGGCCCGCTCACCCGTTCCTCCCGCTGTCCTTCCCGCGGCTGCCCGCGGCCGTCTCGGCCCGCCGCGCGACCACCAGCCGCAGCGCCAGGGCGACGGCGGCGCCGGCCAGGGCCAGCAGGTATGCCGCCTCGGCCCATGCGGCGGCCGCCCGTCCGGCGCGCAGACCGTGCACCAGCGCGGCGCACCAGGCCAGATAGGCGCACATGTGCAGGGCGCGCCACCAGCGGGAGCGGCCCCGCGCGGCGAAGGCGCTGCGCACCGCGCCGGTGACCGCGGCGACCAGGAACAGATAACCGGCCAGGGTGCCGAGCCCGATCAGCAGCGGCCGCCCGGCGTCGGTGAACGGCACCAGGGCCGCCACGGCGCTCGTTCGCCCCTCGGCGATCTTCACCCAGATGTGCAGGACCAGGAAACCCAGTCCGCCGACGGCCGTTCCCCGGTGCACGGCCTGGGCGAACAGCCGGTGACCGGAACCCAGCAGCATCCGGTCGGTGGCGGCCAGGCCCCACAGCACCGTGGCGGTGAGCGACACCAGGGCCAGCACTCCGGCGCCGAAGTCGAGGAACTCCCACATGCGTTCGAAGGCGCCCGCGTTGGCCGCGACCAGCAGGGCCAGCAGGGCGGCCAGCACCAGGCTGCGCTGCATGTTCGACCGGAGGTCTCCGGCGCGCCGGCCGTGGAGGAACTCCCCCCGCGACGCGCGTGACAGGTCCGGCGGGCGCTGGGCCCGCTGGGCTCTGCGGGAACGGGGGGGCTGCTGCACCACGGTGGTCGGGGACGGGGGTGGCGGGGACAAACGGAACCTCCCGAGCGGGCGGTGACCGGACGCGCGGCATGGTGCGCGGTCCTTCTCCGGTCGTGAACCGCAAAGTATTACCGGCTCGTCGACCGGTGACGCCCGGTGACGTCCGGTACCGCGGCCGGTACTTTGCGCGACCAAAGGCGTCATGGTCGGGCGGCAGAAGCATCCACGAGCTTCGCGAGATCTTCATAGTATTTATCGTGCTGTGACAAAATCCAGCGGGTGCGTCGCTGCCGCTCCGGTGGCTGAACATGATGCCCAACCAGATCCGTACTGTCCCCCAGACGGTCCGGAAAAAGCCGCGTCCCCCACCCGGGAGGGCGCTGGAGGACCCTCAGTGCCCCTGCCATGACGGGGAGATGGCAGGGGTTACCCCTCCGTCGGCCCGTTCCGCCCCGCGTGGAACGGGCCCCACCCCGGCAGGAACGAGGTAGAGATGTGTGAACTTCTGAACCGCATCTGGTCGCGTCCCCGCGGCGAGTGGGCCCACGTCCTGAGAAAGGAACTTCCCTCGCTCGCCGAGCGGGTGGCCGAGGAGCTCCGGTACGACCCCCGCCTCGCCGGGGTGTTTGCGGATACCAAGCGCGAATGTGTGCGGGAGGCAGTGGAGCAGGCGCTGTTGGCCGTGCTCGGCTACCGGACGGAGGCGGAGTGCGCGCCGGACACCGGGGTCACCGGGAACGAGGCCGAGGACCCCCGCGGGGCCGCCGGCCGGGAGACCGGTGAGGCGAGACGCGGCCCGGGAGCAGGCCGGAACGCCCGGCGCGAACCGCTCGCCGCCCCGGTGCCGATCGACCGGGCCCGCCGCCATCTGTTCGCCGCGCTCACCAGCGACGCGCGTGAACCCGAGAGTTCCCTGACGGAGCTGGCGCGCTCCGCCCGCTGGCCGCTGCCCGAGGCCGTCCGGGTCGTCGTCCTGGCGGCGCCGGCCGAGGCGCTCCAGGTGGCGGCGATGCTCGGCGATGCCCTGATCAGCATCGCCGACGGCGAGCCCTGCCTGATCGTCCCGGACCACGGCGTCACCACCCGTACCGCTCTGGAGAACGCCCTGCGGGGCCGCCGCGCGGTGGTCGGACACCCCGTACCACCCGGTGAGACCCTCTCCTCGCTGCGCTGGGCGCGGCGCCTGCTGGCGCTCACCCCGCCGCGCGCCGCCGGCGCCGAGATTCCGGTGACCTTCGTCGACGACCACCTGTCGATGCTCCTGTTGCTGCAGGACGAGTCCCTCACCCGGGCGTTGTCGGCCCGCTGGCTCCAGCCGCTGGACGACCTGACGCCGCGGCAGAGCGAGCGGCTGGAGATGACCCTGCTGGCCTGGCTGGAAGGGGGCGGCGCTCCGGAGGCGGCCAAGACGCTCCAGGTGCACCCGCAGACGGTGCGGTACCGGCTGCGTCAGATAGAGAAGCTCTTCGGATCGGCCCTGCGGGACCCGCGCACCCGGTTCGAACTCGAGATGACCCTGCGCAGCAGGCGTCTGATGGCGCAGGTGCGGCGCAGGTACGCGCGTGCGGGACGTACGGGGCGCGCCATGACGGGCATCCGCCCGCTGGCGGGCGCACGGCAGGCGCGCGTCAACGGCCTGTGACCACAGGGCCGTCCGGCCGTTCGCACGCCCCCCGCGAACGGCTCGCGTGACACCTTCCGTCCGTCGTCGCCGCCGTGTGCGGCTCCCGCACCCCGGCGGTCCCGGGCCCCACCGGCCCGGGACCGCCGTCCGCGTGCCCGGACCGGACCGCCGCGCCCGCCCGTCTCCTCGGCGGTTCCCGTCGTGCTTCCCGCCGCTCCCCGTCCGCTGCCGCCGACCGGGCCGTGGCCGCCGTGGTGGCGCACCGCGCGGTTCACCGGACGGCTCCGGCGCGCTCGGGGCGCCCCAGACCGACGACCTGGGAGGGGGTGGCGGGCTGCCCGGGCGGCCCGTCGCTGTCGAGCGACTCGAAGTCCACCAGCCCGGTGTCCTCCAGCACCGTGATGTGGTCCAGCACGATGTCGTTGGCGCGGGTGGCCAGGTTCCGCACCATCGAGTTGCGGGACCGCGCCCGTACCTGTGCCACCAGGGAGAAGACCTTCCCGTGTGCGCGGCGCAGCAGGTTCGCGAAGAGCCGGTCGTACTCGTCGCCCTGGGCGGCGTCCATCTGGGCCAGCCATTGCTGCTGCTGTTCGCTGGGCTGGTTGGCCAGTTCGACGCCGAGCGTGCGGCCCGCGTCGATGGCCATCTGGTCCAGCTCGGTGTGGCCTTCCACCAGGTGCTCGCCGGCCACCCGGACCTCCTCCCGCGAACTGCGCTCCTGGGCCTGGCGGCCCGCGGGCAGTTCCCACAGCCCGGCGAGCCGTACCTTGCGGACGAAGTCGCGGTCCATGGCGGTGAGCGGCCCGTAGGGGGTGCTCACCGTGCCGCGGCCGTCGTCCTCCCAGCCCTGGGCCGCCGCCGCGGTGTTCACGGCCTGCCCGGCGCCGAACAGATGAACGGGAAGAAGCAGTGCCGTGAGCGTGGCCGCGAGGGCACCGATCACCAGCACCGTGCCGATCGTCCGTCCGGACGCGACGGACCGGCCGATGACGGACCGCATGAAGCCTCCTGGTACTCGGTCGTACATTCCCTCCTGGGGTGGCACCGGACGCTAACGCGCCGGTGCGGGAGGGCGCCGAGGCTTCGTCATCAACCGACAAAGAACGGTCCGCCGGCCGGGGCCGCTGCTACGTTGCGGGCGGGGCGCCGGCGGGCGCGCCGTCCCGGCCTCCGCCGGGACGGTACGGGACGTCAGTGGCGGGCGTGCCGCCCGCGCTGAACGCGCATCGGGTGAGTGCCCGGGCCGCCCGCGTGGGAGAACGGCTGGGTCCGCCAGTCCAGCCCCTCGGGCAGCGTCAGCAGCATGGCGGCGTCCCGCCCCCGCGCCTCGTCCGCGGAGCCGTCGGGACCGGCGTCCGCGACGGAGCGCCCGGAACCCCGGCAGACGGTCAGGCCGAAGGGGTTCCACGGAGTCGGGCACAGCGCGTGCTCGGGGAGCGTCTCCTCGTCGGCGAGCAGCGCGATCGGCTGTGCGCAGTCCGGGCAGACCACCCGGAAGATCTCGTATGACTCGTACGCCTCGGTGCTCTCCTCGTGGGGCTCGTCATGGGACTCGGTGTCCGGATGACCGGCGTGGCGTGACTTCACAGTGCGCATGCAATCCCCCTTGGACGGGCCGGAAGGACGCCCGTGTCCCCGGGTGTCCCGGCCACAGCAAGGTTTTCCCATCGGCTCCGCGCGTAATCGCACCGCCCCCCTGGAGCGAGGGTGGAGGGTGTGTCGTTTGTCACACGCCCGCGTCGTGCGGCGGCCGGCCGCACGCCCGCTGTGCCGCGGTGCGCCCGGCACAGTAGGTTGCCTGCTGTGGAGGAGCTGGATCGTCGCATCGTGGAGTTGCTCGTCAGGGACGGGCGGATGAGCTACACCGACCTGGGGAAGGCCACCGGCCTGTCCACCTCGGCGGTGCACCAGCGCGTCCGCAGGCTGGAGCAGCGCGGTGTCATCCGCGGCTACACGGCCATCGTGGACCCGGAGGCCGTCGGACTGCCGATGACCGCCTTCATCTCGGTCAAGCCGTTCGACCCCAGCGCGCCGGACGACATCGCCGACCGGCTCGCCGAGGTCCCCGAGATCGAGGCGTGCCACAGTGTGGCGGGCGACGAGAACTACATCCTCAAGGTCCGGGTCGCCGCGCCCGGCGAACTGGAGCACCTGCTGGCCCGCATCCGCTCCCTGGCCGGTGTCTCCACCCGCACCACCGTCGTGCTGTCCACTCCGTACGAGGCGCGGCCGCCGCGCATCTGAGAAGCCCGGCCGCCGGGCCACCCCCGGCGGCGGGACACCCCGCCTACGGGGGAGACTGGCGGTCATGAGCGACAGCACGACCCCTTCCGAGCGATCCGAGCGGCCGGTCCGGTCCGGCCGGCCCCGCACCGTCCTGCTGCGCGGCGGCGAGGTCCACAGTCCCGCCGACCCCTTCGCCACGGCCATGGTCGTCGAGGGCGACAGCGTCGCCTGGGTCGGCTCGGAGGGCGCCGCGGACTCCTTCGCCGACGGCGTCGACGAGGTGGTGCACCTGGACGGCGCGCTCGTCACCCCCGCCTTCACCGACGCCCACGTCCACACCACCGCGACCGGACTGGCGCTCACCGGCCTGGACCTGTCCGGTGCCCGCTCTCCGGCCGACGCCCTGGCCGGGATCCGGGAGTACGCCGGCGCCCGCCCCGGAGAGCGGGTCCTGCTCGGCCACGGCTGGGACAGCACCGACTGGCCCGGGGGACGGCCGCCCACCCGTGCCGAGCTGGACGAGGCCACCGGCGGCAGGCCGCTCTACCTCACCCGTGTCGACGTCCACTCCGCCCTGGTCACCACCGCCCTGCTCGACCTCCTTCCGGCGGCCACCGATGTCACCGCCCTGCCCGGCTGGCACGGGGACGCGCCGCTGACCGGTGCCGCCCACCACGCGGCACGGGCCCTCGCCCACGCCTCGGTGACCCCCGCCCAGCGTGCCGAGGCCCAGCGTGCCGCGCTGCGCCACGCCGCCGCGCACGGCATCGGCACCCTCCACGAGTGCGCGGGTCCCGACATCTCCGGAGCGGACGACCTGACCGGTCTGCTGGCCCTGGCCGCCGAGGAACCGGGCCCCCGGGTGGTCGGCTACTGGGCCGAGCTCGTCACCTCCGCCGCCGACGCCGCGCGGGTGCGGGAACTGGGCGCCGCCGGCGCGGCCGGCGACCTGTTCGCCGACGGCTCCCTGGGCTCCCACACCGCTCACCTGCAGGCCCCCTACGCCGACGCGGACCACCGCGGCACCGGCCTGCTGGACACCGGCGCCGTCGCCGCCCATGTCGCCGCCTGCACCGAGGCCGGGCTCCAGGCCGGGTTCCACGCCATCGGCGACGCCGCCCTGAGCACTGTCACCGAGGGGGTGCGGGCCGCCGCCGGGCGGGTCGGCACCGGCCGGGTGCGCGCCGCGCGGCACCGGATCGAACACGCCGAGATGCTCACGCCGGACACCGTCGCCGCCTTCGCCGAGTTCGCCCTCACCGCCTCCGTCCAGCCCGCCTTCGACGCGGCCTGGGGCGGCGAGGACGGCATGTACGCCCGGCGGCTGGGACGCGAGCGCGCCCGCACCCTCAATCCGTACGCGGCGCTGCTGCGCGCCGGCGTACCGCTCGCGTTCGGCTCCGACAGCCCCGTCACCCCGCTCGACCCCTGGGGGACCCTGCGGGCCGCGGCCTTCCACCGCACCCCCGGACACCGGGTCTCGGTCCGCGCCGCCTTCACCGCCCACACCCGCGGGGGCTGGCGGGCGATCGGCCGGGACGACGCCGGTGTCCTGGTCCCCGGCGCCCCGGCCGACTACGCTCTCTGGCACACCGGTGACCTGGTGGTGCAGGTCCCGGACGACCGGATCGCCGCCTGGTCCACCGACCCGCGCTCGGGCACCCCGGGCCTGCCCGACCTCACACCCGGCCGCGAACTGCCCGTCTGCCTGCGGACGGTGGTGGCCGGACGGACGGTGTACGAGCATCCGAACGAGTGACGCCGGGTGCGTCCATCCCGCCGAACGGCACGGCCCCGGGTTGCCGCCCGTCTGCCCCCACTCCCGTTCTGACCTGCTGTTTTCCTGGAACGTCGCAGGTCACGTATGTGTTGACAGGTCGCGGCGGTCGGCCGGTAGGTTCTGCCGGGTCCACCACAGGACGTCCGACCGGTGATCCTCCGCACGCAGTAGTCGATCGGGCTGGGTCATGGGCGGTGCGTCACACCGGCGTACGGCCGGGAGCCAGGCCCAGTGCCCGCGGCACGGGGACGGAAGAGGTCCGGCCGGTCGGCGGGTGCGACCCGGGTGGGGCCCGGCGCCCAGTAGACAACGGCTCTCGGTCGATCCGCAGCCAGCGGGTGCCAGGTCGGCCCGAAGGGCACCGGGCCCCGGTCCCGCGGAGGGTCCCGTTCCTGTGGTCGTGTCCCGGTTCGGTCCGTCACCCCGCGTCCGCGGACACCGTCCGGCGTTGTACGGTCGGGCTCGTCACCGCACGATCTGCCAGAAAGGCCGCGAGCGTGCCATCGGGCCCCGAGACCACCGCCGAAGCCGAGACGCCGGAGCCGGCCGCCGGGCGGCCGGGCGCGCCACCGCGTCCGGACTCCTCCGGCGCCGCCCCCGGTGCCGTTCCCCCCGGTGCCGCCGGCCCCGGAGCCCCCGCGGCCGGCGCCCGGCCGGCGGCGGGCGGCCGGGACCGCCCCCGTCTCCCGGCGAGGTCGGCCCGGCTGGTGCGCCGCGAGGCGGGCCGCTCGGCGCTCGCCGCCGTCACCGGCGTCGCCCTGGCCGCGGCCTTCCCGCCGTACGGCCTGTGGCCGCTGGCGATCGCCGCCGTGACCGGGCTCTCCCTCCTCACCCGGGGCCGTACCGTCCGCCAGGGAGCCTGGCTCGGCTTCGCGGCGGGGCTGCCGTTCTTCTTCGTGCTGCTCAAGTGGCTCCACATGATCGGCTGGGACGCGGTGCTCGGCCTGGCGCTGATCGAGGCGCTGTTCTTCGTGCCGCTGGGCGCCGGACTGGCCCTCACCGGGCGGCTGCCGCTGTGGCCGCTGTGGGGCGCCTGCCTGTGGGTCGCCGAGGAGTGGGCGCGCGACCGGATCCCCTTCGGGGGCTTTCCGTGGGGACGGCTGGCCTTCGCCGTCACCGACTCGCCGCTGCTCCCGCTGGCGGCCCTGGGCGGTGCGCCCCTGGTCACCTTCGCCGCGGCGCTGACCGGCACCCTGCTCGCCGCAGCGGCCTGGCACCTGGCCGCCGGACGGCGGGCGCCGCGCGCGGACCGGGGCACCGGTCCGGGGACGGACCCGGACGGGAAACGGGACGGGGAGCGCGGCGGCCGGGCGCGTACCGCCCGGCCGACGGCGGTCGCGGCCGGCGCCCTGCTCGCGGCGGCGGCGACCACCGCGGCCGGATACGCCGTGCCCGTCCCCACCGACGCCGCCGACACCGTCCGCATCGCCGTCGTACAGGGCAATGTGCAGCGGCCCGGCATGGACTTCGCCGGCCGTCGCATGATGATCCTCAACAACCACGTCGGGGCCACCCTGGAGCTGGCCGAGGACGTGGCGGCCGGCCGGGAGGCGCGGCCCGATCTGGTGATCTGGCCGGAGAACGCCTCCGATCTGGACCCCTACCGCTCCCCGGAGGCGTACGACGCCATCGACCGGGCGGCGAAGGCCGTGGGCGTCCCCGTCCTCGTCGGCGCCCTCGTCGACCACGCCGAGCACGAGGGGTACGTCGAGAACCAGGGCATCGTCTGGGACCCGGAGACCGGTCCCGGCGCCTCGTACACCAAGCAGCACCCGGTGCCCTTCGGGGAGTACGTGCCCTACCGCGACCAGATCAGCAAGGTCATCACCCGGCTCCAGCGGGTCCCGCGGGACTTCTGGCCCGGTGAGCGCAGCGGTGTGCTGGACGTCGGCCCCGCCCGGCTCGGCGACGTCATCTGCTTCGAGGTCGCCTACGACGAGATCGTGCGCGGCACCGTGCTGGACGGCGCCCGCGCCCTGGTGGTGCAGACCAACAACGCCACCTACGGGCGCACCGGCCAGCCCGAGCAGCAGCTGGTGATGTCCCGGGTGCGGGCCGTCGAGCACGGGCGGGCCGTCGTCACCGCCGCGACCAGCGGCATCAGCGCGGTCGTGGCCCCCGACGGAACGATCGAGCAGCGCACCGAGGAGTTCACCCGGGACGTGCTCACCGCCGAGTTGCCCCTTCGGGACGAGATCACGGCGGCCGACCGGATCGGCTCCGCACCGGAGTGGGTGCTCGCTATCGTGGGCGTCCTGTCCTGTGCCGCGGCGTATCTCCTCGGCCGGCGGGGGCGGGCAGCGGGGAAGGTCGGGACAGAGGGGAAGAGGCAGCAGCAGTGAACGACGCCCGAGAGCGCCGGAGGGATCCGCTCGGCAGGGTCCTGGTGATCATCCCGACCTACAACGAGGTCGACAACATCCGGCCGGTCGTCACCAGGGTGCGCGCGGCCGTTCCCGAGGCCGACGTCCTCGTCGCCGACGACAACAGCCCCGACGGGACCGGGAAGGCCGCCGACGAGCTGGCAGCCGACGACGAGCGGGTCAGGGTGCTCCACCGGCAGGGCAAGGAGGGGCTCGGCGCCGCGTATCTGGCCGGCTTCCGCTGGGGCATCGAGCACGGCTACGACGTCCTGGTCGAGATGGACGCCGACGGCTCCCACCAGCCCGAGGAACTGCCCCGGCTGCTCACCGCGCTCAAGGGCGCCGACCTGGTGCTCGGCTCGCGCTGGGTGCCGGGCGGACGCGTGGTCAACTGGCCCCGGTACCGGGAGCTCCTCTCCCGCGGTGGCAGCACCTACTCCCGGTTCCTGCTGGGCATGCCGCTGCGGGACATCACCGGCGGCTTCCGGGCCTTCCGCAGGGAGACCCTGCTGGGGCTGGACATGGACGACGTGGCCTCCCAGGGGTACTGCTTCCAGGTCGACCTCGTCCACCGCGCCCACCGGGCCGGCTACCAGGTGGTCGAGGTGCCCATCACCTTCGTCGAGCGGGAGCGCGGCGACAGCAAGATGAACCGCGACATCGTCGCCGAGGCGCTGTGGCGGGTCACGGCCTGGGGAGTGCGGTCCCGGGTGAACCAGGTTCTCGGCCGCAGGCACACTGGATGACATGACGACCGGCGCACCGTACCCGTACGAGCCCCCACCGCAGCGGCCCCGCACCGGGCCGACGGCCGACGGCACCCCGCCGCCCCGGCGCCGGCGGAGCCTGCTGCCGCTGGGCCTGGTGGCCTTCGCGGTCCTGGAGATCTGGCTGCTGACCCTGCTCGCCGACGCCACGAGCGGGCTGGTGGTGCTCTCCGTCCTCGTCGCGGGGGCCGTGCTGGGCGCCGCGGCCGTCAAACGCGCGGGGCGCCGGGCCTGGCAGGGCCTGGTCGAGACCGTCGAGAGCCTCCAGCCGGACGCCGGGGCACGCCCCCGCGAGGCGTCCGTCGACCGGCCGCGCGGCGGCAACGGACTGGCCATGCTCGGCGGGCTGCTGCTGATGCTGCCCGGCCTGATCTCCGACGCGGCGGGGCTGTTGTGTCTCTTCCCGCCGACGGCCGGACTGCTGCGCCGGACTCTGGAGGGCCGGCTGGGCCGTACCGCGGGCCCCGGTGCCGGACCCGGCCCGCTCGGTGACACCCTCCGGCAGGCCCGTGACGCCGAGCGGCAGTTCCGCATCCACCGGCCCGACGGCAAGGTCGTCCAGGGCGAGGTCATCCGCGAGGACGACGGCGGCCGGGGAGACGACGGCGGCGGGCGGGCCGGTACCCGATAGCGGGCACCGCCGGGGGAGCGCCCTGGCCGGACACGCGTCCGCCCGTCCGCGGAGGCGGTCCGTCGACCGGCAACGCACGAGGGCCCGGCCACCCTTCCGGTGGCCGGGCCCTCGTGACCGCTCTCCCGCGCCGTCGTGCGGCGCCCGCCGTCAGGCGGACTTCCGCTTGCTGTCCCGCGGGTGCACGGCGATGTTCATGGTGCCGGAGCGCAGGACGGCCAGCCGCTCGGCCAGCACCTCCTCCAGCTCCTCGCGGGTGCGCCGCTCCATGAGCATGTCCCAGTGCGTACGCGCGGGCTTGCTCTTCTTCTCCTCGGGCCCCTCGCCGTTCACCAGGAGCGCCTGGGCGCCGCAGACCTTGCACTCCCACTCCGGCGGAACCTCGGCCTCGACCGAGAACGGCATCTCGAACCGATGACCGTTCTGGCATGCGTACTCCACGGCCTGGCGCGGAGCCAGGTCGATACCGCGGTCGGTCTCGTAGCTGGTCACCACGAGTCGCGTGCCGCGAAGAGCTCGCTCACTCATGAATCGTGCCTCCCGGGCTTGTCGCCCACAGGACAGGTGTCGCTGTCGTCGTCATCCGGTCAACGTCCGGTCGGCGGTGAAGATTCCCGATCCGGGACATGCGTCGCCCGTCGTGCCGCTGCCTCGTCGAATATGCGGTACCCGCCGCTGCCTGCTTTGTCACATCCGCCAAGGGGCGCAACATGACGTTCTCTTGTCCTTTTCGTGCAGTAACGGCCCATCCGGCGAGCCGAACGCGTACACTACCCGTCCTTCGCCCGATGGCTAAATCCGATCCGGTGCGGTGGCGCCCACCGCCGCCATCGCCCTTCCCACCGGTACCCGCCACAGCAGAACGAAACCCAGCAGGAAGAAGATCACCAGCGAGACGATCGCGTCCCGGTAGCTCCCGGTGAGCTGGTAGGTCAGCCCGAACACCAGCGGCCCCAGCCAGCTCGTCCCGCGGTCGCTCACCTCGTACAGGGAGAAGTACTCCGCCTCCTTGCCGGGCGGCACCAACTGCGCGAACAGCGACCGCGACAGCGCCTGGGTGCCGCCCAGCACCAGTCCGATCGCCGCGGCCAGTGCGAAGAACCACACCGGAGCCCCGGCGGGAAGCACGTATCCGGCCGCAACGGTCGCCGTCCAGGCCACCAGCGAGCCCAGGATCGTGCGCTTGGCACCGTGGCGCGCGGCCAGCCGCCCCAGCAGCAGCGCCCCGGCGATCGCCAGGACCTGCACCAGCAGGATCGCGCCGATCAGCGAGGTCTGGTCCATGCCCAGCTCCTTCGAGCCGTACACCGAGGCCTGGGTGATCACCGTCTGCACACCGTCGTTGTAGAGCAGATAGGCCAGCAGGAAGAGCAGGGTCAGCGGGTACCGCCGCAGATCGCGCAGGGTGGCGGCCAGTTGCCGCCCGCCACCCCGGAAGGACCACACCGCTCCGGCCGTCCCACCCGCCGCGCCGTGCGCCGTGCCCGGCCGCTCGCGCAGCCGCCGCAGCGGGACGATCGCGAAGACCGCCCACCACAACCCGGCCGAGGCCAGGCAGATCCGCACCGCCGTGCCCTCCGTCACCCCCAGCGACTCGTGGCCCAGGAACAGCGCCAGATCGGCCGCCAGCACCAGCGCCCCCGCCGCGTAGCCGAAGGCCCAGCCCCGGGAGGAGACCGCGTCCCGCTCCTCGGGGGAGGCGATCTGCGGCAGGAACGAGTGGTAGACCACCACGGCCGTGGCGTAGGAGACGTTCGCCACCACCAGCAGCGCCCCGCCCAGCAGATAGCGGTCGCCGTCCAGGAAGAACATGCCCGTGGTGGCCGCCGCCCCCAGGTAGGCGAACACGCCCATGATCGGTTTCTTGCGGCCCGACCGGTCCGCGACCGCCCCGGCCAGCGGCATCACCAGCACCGACAGCAGCACCGACAGGGAGACGGCGTAGGCGAAGTACGACCCGGCCCGCACCGGTATGCCCAGCGGGTGCACATAGCCGTCGGGGCCCGCGGCGGCCTCGGCGACCTCGGTCAGGTAGGGGCCGAGGAAGACGGTGAGCACACTGGTGGAGAAGACCGAGATCGCCCAGTCGTAGAAGTACCAGCCGCGCTGCTCGCGGCGGCGTTCGGCGGCGTCCGCGAGAGGGCCGGTGCCCCCGTCCTCCCCGGTCCCCGCCACGGTCTCGGTGCCCACCCGCGCCCCCTCGGTGTCCCTCGCACGGGCGGGCGGGAGGGGCCTGGGTCTGAGGGCGGGCACCGGCGCGGCCGCCGACCGCCCTCAGGCCCAGGCCCCCCGCTCGGCCAGCACCGTGCGCAGTGTCTCGATGTGATCGGTCATGATGCCATCCACCCCCAGTTCCAGCAGTGCCCGCATCCGGTCCGGGTCGTTGACCGTCCACACGTGCACCTGCAGGCCCCTGGCGTGGGCATGGCGCACGAACGCCCGGTCCACCACCGGTATCCCGCCGTGCCGCACCGGGACCTGGGCGCACAGCGCACCGCGGCGCACCGCGCCGGGCAGGCGGTACGAGCGCAGCCGCAGGCCGAGCACCCCGCGGGTGCCCAGGGAGGTGGCCAGCCGCGGTCCGGCCAGCGCCCGGGCCCGCGCCACCCGCGGCTCGGAGAAGGCGCCCACGCACACCCGGTCCCAGGCGTCCGAGCCGTCCAGCACCTCCAGCAGCGGGGCCAGCGCGGTGTCCGTCTTGACGTCGATGTTCCAGCGGGCGCGGGGGAAGGCGCGCAGCAGGTCGGCAAAGAGCGGCACCGGCTCGCTGCCGCCCACCCGGGCCCGGCGCACCTCCGACCACGGCAGCGCGGTGATCGGGCCGCTGCCGTCCGTCACCCGGTCCAGGGTGGCGTCGTGGAAGGCGACCAGACGACCGTCCGCCGTGCGGTGCACGTCGGTCTCCAGGTAGCGGTAGCCCAGTGCCACCGCCCGGGCGAAGGCGGCATGGGTGTTCTCCAGGCCGGCCGCCCCCTCGGCGGCCCCGCCCCGGTGGGCGAAGGCCAGCGGGGCCGGATGGTCGAGGAAGGGGTGGGCGGGGCGTGGACGGGGCGGGACGGAAGTGGTCACGGACGCAGTATCGCCTGCCCGTCGCGGCCCTCCCCGGGGCAGTCCGGCGTACCGGCACCGGCGGCCGGTCCGGCGCCGGGGGATCCGGGGGGTTCGGGGGACTCCTCCGGCAAAGGGGCCTCGGGCGCGGGAACTGCGAAGAGGCGCAGGAAGAGCTGCGCCAGCGGCCCGATGGCCAGGGCGTAGACCACCGTGCCCGCGCCCGCCGTGCCGCCCAGCAGGAAACCGGTGACCAGCATCACCACCTCGATGCCCGTCCGCACCAGCCGGACCGACCGCCCGGTGACCCGGTGCAGCCCGGTCATCAGGCCGTCGCGCGGCCCCGGCCCGAAGCGCGCCGCGATGTACAGGCCGGTGGCCGCCCCGTTCAGCACGACCGCGACGACCAGCAGCGGCACCCGCACCGCCATGGCGCGCGGTTCCGGCAGCAGGGCGAGGGCGCCGTCCATGGCGAGCCCGACCACGAACACGTTGGCGACGGTGCCCGGTCCCGGCCGCTCCCGCAGGGGTATCCACAGCAGCAGCACCGCCGCGCCCGTGATGATCACCACGGTGCCGATCGACAGCCCGGTGCGCTCCGCCACGCCCTGATGGAAGACGTCCCACGGACCGAGACCGAGTCCGGCCCGGACCATCAGGGCCAGGCTCACGCCGTAGAGCACCAGCCCGAAGGAGAGCCGGAGCACACGGCGGACCAGACGGCCGGAGGAGCCTCCGGGTGAACCTGTGAAGACGGACAACGATCCTTCCTTTCTGGCGCGGTGGACCGGTGCGTGCCACCCTGTGGCCCGTGAGTGGCTCGTGGCCACGGCCAATTCGAAGAAGGTGGACCTGACAAATGACTCAGTGGACTTCGGTGGTGGGGGCGCAGCAGCTCGCCAGGCTCCTGGCCTCCCAGCGCACCGCCGGGCACGTCGCCACTCCCGGTCCCGCGTCCGCTCCCGGCCCGAGCGGCCGCCGGCTGCCCGCCTACCGGGCGCTGGCCGATGGCGTGCGCCTGCTGGTGCTGGAGGGCCGTGTCCCCGTCGCCGCCCGGCTGCCCGCCGAACGCGAGCTGGCCGCCGCGCTCGCCGTCAGCCGCACCACCGTGGCCGCCGCCTACGAGGTGCTGCGCGCCGACGGGTTCCTCGCCTCCCGGCGCGGAGCGGGCAGCTGGACGGCGCTGCCGGCCGGGAATCCCCTGCCGTCGGGCGGTCTGGAGCCGCTGCCGCCCGAGGCCGCCGGGACGGTGATAGACCTGGGCTGGGCGGCCCTGCCCGCCCCCGAGCCCTGGGTCACCCGGGCCTTCCAGGGCGCGCTGGCCGAGCTGCCCCCCTACGCCCACACCCACGGCGACTACCCGGCGGGACTGCCCGTGCTGCGCCGGGCCGTGGCCGACCGCTACACCGCCCGCGGTGTGGCGACCATGCCCGAGCAGATCATGATCACCACCGGGGCGATGGGCGCGGTGGCCGCCCTGCGCGGCCTGTTCGCCCCGCGCGGCGAACGCGTCGCCGTCGAGCACCCCTCGTACGCCAACGTCCTGCAGTTGCTGCGCGAGGCGGGCGCCCGGCTGGTCCCGGTGGCGATGGGCGAGGGGCTGTCCGGCTGGGACCTGCCCGCCTGGCGCCGGGTGCTGCGCGACGCCGCGCCCCGGATGGCCTACGTCATCGCCGACTACCACAACCCCACGGGTGCCCAGGCGGACGAGGAGCAGCGCCGGGAGCTGGTCGCCGCGGCCCGCGCCGCGGGCACCGTGCTGGTGGCGGACGAGACCATGTCCGGTCTCGACCTCGATCCGTTGCCCGGCGGCCGGGCGCCTCGCCCGGTCGCGGCGTTCGACCCCGGCGGCTCGGCCGTCGTCACCGTCGGCTCGGCCAGCAAGTCCATCTGGGCCGGACTGCGCATCGGCTGGGTCCGCGCGGCTCCCGAGACCATCCGCAGTCTGGTCGCCGCCCGCGCGTACGGCGATCTGGGCAGCCCCGTGCTGGAGCAGCTCGCCGTGGCCTGGATGCTGGCGGACGGCGGCCCGGAGGCGGGTGTGGCGGGCGGCACGGGCGGCACCGCGGGCGGTGGGGGGAACGGCTGGGACCGGGCCCTGGCCGTCCGCCGCGAGCGGGCCCGGGAGAACCGCGACTCGCTCGTCGCGGCGCTGCGGCGGGAGCTGCCCGACTGGGAGTTCACCGTTCCGCACGGCGGCCTCACCCTGTGGGTGCGCACCGGCGGGCTGTCCGGTTCGCGGATCGCCGAGGCGGGGGAGCGGGTGGGCGTACGGGTGCCCTCCGGGCCGCGCTTCGGGGTGGACGGTGCCTTCGAGGGGTATGTGCGGCTGCCGTTCACCGTCTCCGGTCCGGTCGCCGACGAGGCCGCGGTGCGGCTGGCCGCCGCCGCGCGGCTGGTCGCCGCCGGCCGGAGCGCCGGGGCCGACGCCCCGCGCACCTTCGTGGCCTGAGGTCGGGACGGGAGCCGCCCGGGGTCCCGGGCGCCGGGCACCGGGAGGCGGCGCACCGGGTCCGGTCGCGCCCCGGCGGCACCGCGGCGGCCGGGGCCGCCGGGGCGCGACCCCCTGGTCTTCGGCCGGGAGACGCCCCGTGCCGCGCCGGTCGGGGGCTGCCCGGTGGCGGGGTGTTCCGGCGGCCGGGGTCTCGCCGCCGGGGGCGGGGAACACGCTCGTGCGGTGGCCGGAAGCCGCATGCGGTCGTCCTGGCCGGGCTTCCGGCCGGTGCGCGAGGTGGGGATGCCTCTGGGGATGCCTCCCTCCCGGCCGAGGGCCGGCCGGGGCAAGCCCCGGCCGGCGCGGCGAGTCGGTACAGCTAGAAGCTGAGCCCGCCGATGAAGTCGGCGAGGGTCGCGCCGCCCGCCCGGATGCCGGGGGCGATCGTCGATCCCGCGAGGTAGAAACCGAACAGCGCGCACACCACGGCGTGGGAGACCTTGAGGTTGTCCTTGCGGAAGAACAGGAAGACGATCACCCCGAGCAGCAGGACACCGGAGATCGACAGCACCATGGGGACTCCTGTGTGACGAGAGGGGTTGTCACCGCGTGTGCCTCAAGCTTCACAGAGTGTCCAGTAAGCGGAAAGCGGCAAGGGGGTGATTCTTCGTATCTTCGACGACTTCTCAGGAGAGGCCGGACGTCTCTCCCCGGGGGGTGCCGGCCGACGGGCACCGTCCATGAATCGGTAGGTTCGAGCCGACAGGTCGAGGTGCCGGACCACCTCGACCGGACCGCCGCGAGGAGCCCGCCCATGCCCCACCAGCACGCGCTGCTGTACGTCACCGATCTCGCCTACGAGGCCAGGGGCCGCCGCTACGGTGACGAGGACATCGGCCTCACCGCCCGGCTCCGCGCGGACTTCCACATCGCGTTGTGCCATCCGCGCGACGCGGTGGCCCTGATGGACGGCTTCGACGCGGTCGTGGTGCGCAACAGCGGTCCCGTCCTGCACCACCGGGAGGCCTGGGACGCCTTCCGCACCCGGGCCCTGGAGCGCGGCACCCGGGTCTTCAACGAGCTGACGGGGCGGGGCGACATGGCGGGCAAGCGGTACCTGGCCGAGCTGAGCGCGGCGGGGGAGGCCGTCATCCCGACCGTGGACCGCCGCGAGGACCTCGACCGCCTCCCGCCGGCCGCCGAGTACGTCGTCAAGCCGGAGTTCGGCGCGGACTCCATCGGAATGCGGGTCGTCCCCGCGGACCGGCTGGCGGAGCTCGCCCTCGACCTCGACGGCGGTCTGCTGGTCCAGCCGAGGATCGACTTCCGCCACGAGGTCTCGTTCCACTTCGTCGACCGGGATTTCCAGTACGCCCTGTACGCCCCCGACCCCGGCCGGCGCTGGGAGCTGGAGCCGTACCGCGCCACGGCGGCCGATCTCGCCTTCGCCCGGCGGTTCGTGGCGTGGAACGCCATCGGGCACGGCATCCAGCGGGTGGACGCCTGCCGCACCGCCGACGGGGAACTGCTGCTGGTGGAGCTGGAGGACCTCAATCCCTATCTGTCGCTGGACCGGGTGGACGCCGGCACGCGGGAGGCGTTCGCCGCCGCGCTGACCGCGTCGCTGCGCGCGCTCCTGGCCTGAGGGCGCCGCCGCCCGGCCGTGTGCGGCCGGGCGGCGGCTGAGGTGTCCCGGTGCCTCAGGGCAGCGGCGGCCAGGCGTTGGCCAGCAGCATGCGGAAGTAGGCCGGGAACCACTCGCCGGCGGGCGGCGCGCCGGGCACGGCGCCGGACGGTGTGGAGCTGCCGCGCGGCGGTCTCCCGTACGCGGGGTCGCACATCGGCTGGTGCGGCCGGACGTCGACGGGGCTCGGCTCGCCCGTGCCGTCGGAGATCCCCGGGTTCTTGATCCAGGCGTAGGCGTCGATGCCGGGCTCGGGGGCGGCGGCGGGGCGCTCGCCCAGGCCGGCGCCGTCCTGGTTGCACCAGTTGCCCAGGGAGATCCGGCGGTCGAGGCGGCTGCCGTCGACGTAGTCGTCGACGCTGCCGTTCCTCGGGCCGGGGCCGGCGGGCCGGCCGGGACCGCCCCAGCCGTTGCGGGAGGTGTCGACCACCACGCCCAGGTCCCGGCCGAAGCCGAGACGGACCAGCTCGTCGCGGAAGGCGAGCGCGTAGGGCACCTCGTCGACGTGGGGATTCCAGTCGACCCAGCGGCTCTGGCGCACGTGCACTCCGTTGACGGTGTCGTCGGCGCCGAAGTGCTCCTCGTGCAGCACCGAGTAGTCCGCCACGTTGGTGGTGACGCCGCGCACCAGGTCCACGGCGTCCGCGCGCGCCGCGGTCTCGTACAGCAGCCGGGCGGCCGCGTCGCGGTTCTCCTCCCAGCCCAGCAGTCCGTGATGACTGATGTCCAGGTAGGGGTGGACGTTCGGCAGGGCGCCCAGCTCGGCCAGGGCGTAGCCCACCCCCTGAACGTAGGCGCCGTTCTCCTTGACCGTCTCGCAGGTGAAGGTGGCGTTCCAGGCGCTGCCGGTGTTGGTGATCAGCCGGGGCAGCGAGTTGGGCTCGACGACGGCGGCGATCCGCAGGTCCGCGTAGTCGGGGTCGGCGAGGATGCCGGCTGTGGGATCGACGAACTCCCTCTTGTAGCGGTCGAGTTCGGCGGGGCCCAACTCGCCGCTGGGATTCTCCCGCTCGCAGTCGCGGCCGGGCAGGTCGTACAGGACGAGCTGGACGAGACCGGCGTTCTGCGCGAGGGCGGCGTCGAGATGGTCGCGCAGGCCCATGGCGTCGCCCCTGCCCCCGATGTCGGCGATCTCGTCGAGCCAGACCGCGGTGGGCTGACCGGCGACGGCCTCGCCGCCCGGTTCGGCGGCGGCACGGGCGGACCACTCGGGGTTCACATAGCCCCGGGCGCCGGCGTACGGATTGCCGGCTTCCCCGGTGGGTGCGGCGGCACCGGCCGGTGCCGCCGCACCCAGGGCCAGGACGGAGGTCAGGACGGCGGCCAGTACGGCGGTCGGCGAGCGGGGCGTGACGCGGGCCGGGGCGGCCGGTGTCCGGCGGGCCGTACGCCGCCGGGGGAGCGGGGGTAACGGAGGCTGTGGCATGCTCGCGGCTCCTCACATGAGTGACCGGGCGGGGAAATGGCTCTGGGGGCGCTCCCGCGAAAGTAGCCGTGAATCAGCCCGGGGTGAAGCGGCACAGCCGCCCGCCGGGGCGGCGTTCTTCGGAGGACGGACATGACGGACACGTGGCGCGGCGACGTACGGCCGCCCGGGATCGACGCCGGCGAGCGGGAGACCCTGCTGGCCTTTCTCGACTACCTGCGGGAGGCCGTCGCCGCCAAGGCGACCGGAGTGCCCGGGGAGGCGGCCCGTGCTCCGGGCGTGCCCTCCGGCACCAGTCTCCTGGGCCTGGTGAAGCATCTGACGGCGGTCGAGCACAACTGGTTCGGCTGGGCGTTCGCGGGCGAGGGGGACGAACCGCTGGACGACGAGGTACCGCCCGCGCCCGGCGAGACGGCGGACGGGCTGCTGGCCGCCTACCGGGCGGCGGCTGACCGCTCGAACCGGATCGTCGCGGCCTGCGACCGGCTGGACCGCCCGGGAGCCCGGTCGCTGCGCGAGACCCCGGCGCCGACGCTGCGCTGGATCCTGGTGCACATGATCGAGGAGACCGCCCGGCACGCGGGACACGCCGACATCCTGCGCGAGCGGATCGACGGCTCGACAGGACGGTAGCGGGCAGCGGAAGAAACGCGGAAAGGAAACCCGGAGAATTCGGGAGAAGTCGCCGACGGTACTTGATGACCGTTTCCGTCGTTCGCTATATTCGCCAGTTCACGCAATTCCTGAGAATGTGCACAATCTGGCGCACAAAGCTAATTCTAGTGAATGGGGATCCGCTGTGTCAAGGCGGGAAATCGAGGTGGAACAGCGTCGTCTCAGCCTTCTGTACCGTCGGCTGGACGAACTCCGGGCCCAGGAGGAGGAACGGTTCGCGCAGGCGCTCGCCCAGGTCGGCAGGGGTCAACAGGCCCTGCTGGAGCGGGAGGCCGCCGCCGCGCGCTCCCAGGAGCTGCTCGGCCGCCTGAACGCCGCGGAGCACGGCCTGTGCTTCGGGCGCCTCGACATGTGCGACGGTGTGCGCCGCTACATCGGACGCATCGGAATCCTCGACGGGGCGGCCGGGAAAACGGCCGACGCCGACCTGGAACCACTGCTGGTCGACTGGCGGGCACCCGCCGCACGGCCTTTCTACACCGCCACCGGATTCTCCCCGGAGGGTGTGCGGCGGCGCAGGCACATCCGTAGCGGCGGCCGACGGGTGACCGGGCTCCAGGACGAGCTGCTCGGCCCGGACGCGGCCGGCGGCGCCGGGGCGCCGGGATCGGCGGAACCGACAGGGCTGACGGGTGAGGCCGCGCTGCTGGCCGCCCTGGACGCCGACCGGACCGGCCGGATGGGCGACATCGTGCGGACCATCCAGGCCGAACAGGACCGGGTCATCCGCGCCCCGCACGCCGGTGTGCTGGTCGTGCAGGGCGGCCCCGGCACCGGGAAGACCGCTGTGGCCCTGCACCGGGCCGCCTATCTGCTCTACACCCACCGGGAGCGGCTGGCCAGGAGCGTGGTGCTGGTGGTCGGCCCCAGTCCGGTCTTCCTGCGGTACGTCGGCGAGGTGCTGCCCTCCCTGGGCGAGACCAGCGTCCTGCCGGCGACCGTCGGCGAGCTGTACCCCGGGATCACCGCGGACGGCACCGAGCCGCCCGGGACCGCCGAGGTCAAGGGCCGGGCGGTCATGGCGGAGGTGGTGGCCGCCGCCGTGCGCGACCGGCAGCGGATCCCGGAGGACGGGCTGGAGGCCGACTGGGACGGCCGACCCGTCCGGCTCGGCCCCGGGGACCTGGCGGCCGCCCGGGACCGCGCCCGTGCCACGGGCCTGCCGCACAACCGGGCCCGCCCGGTGTTCGTCCGGCTCGTCCTGGACGCCCTCGCCCGGCGGGCCGCCGAGCTGGTCGAGCAGGACGTGCTCAACGGGGTGCCCCCCGAGGTGACGAGGCTGCTGGAGGAGCTGGAGGCCCGGGAGAACCCCTTCGGCGAGCCGCTCGCCGAGGCGTCCGGCGGACTGCTCGGCGCGGACGGCGTCGAGGACATCCGCCGGGAGCTGCGGGCCGACCCCGGGGTGCGCGCGGCGGTCGACGCGCTGTGGCCGCGCCTCACCCCACCGCGGTTGCTGGCCGAGCTGTACGCCTCGCCCGGGCGGCTGGCGTCCGCCGCCCCCGGCCTCACCCCCGCCGAGCGCGCACTGCTGCTGCGCGCGCCCGGAAGCCGGTGGACCCCGTCGGACGTCCCCCTGCTGGACGAGGCGGCCGAACTGCTGGGGGAGGACGACCGGGCGTCCCGCGCCGAGGCCGAGGCCGAGCGCCGCATGCGTACCGCCCTCGCACAGGAGGCGCTGGACATCGCCCACGGTTCCCGCTCCACCGACCTGGAGGAGGGCGAGGAGGCGGAGATCCTCACCGTCCACGACCTGCTGGACGCCGAGCGGCTGGCCGAGCGCCAGGACGAGGCGGACGGCCGCACCCCCGCCGAGCGCGCGGCGGCCGACCGCACCTGGGCCTTCGGGCACATCGTGGTGGACGAGGCGCAGGAGCTGTCCGCGATGGACTGGCGGCTGCTGGCGCGGCGCTGCCCGAGCCGGTCGATGACCCTGGTCGGGGACATCGACCAGACCGGGGCCGCGGCCGGAGCCGCCTCCTGGGAGGAGGCGCTCGCCCCGTGGCTGGGGAACCGGTGGCGGCTGGAGCGGCTGGAGGTCAACTACCGGACCCCCGCCGAGATCGCGGAGATCGCCGCCGAGGTGTCCGCCGCCCACGGCGCGGTGTTCGAGGCGCCGCGCCCGGTGCGGTCCACCGGGACCCGGCCGTGGCGGCTGCGTGTGCCGCCCGGCGAGCTGCCCGCCGTGCTGGCCGCCCTGGTGGCGGAGGAGGCCGCCGCGGTGGGGGAGGGGCGGCTGGGGGTGATCGTGCCCACCGCGCGGCTGGCCCGGCTGGGGCGGGCGGTCGCGTCGGCCGTCCCGGGGGCGGAGACCGGTCCGGACGTACGGCTGGAGAGCACGGTGGCGGTGCTCGAAGTCCCCGCGGCGAAGGGGCTGGAGTTCGACTCGGTCCTGGTCGTCGAGCCGGAACGGATCCTGGCCGACTCGCCGCGCGGCCCGGGCGACCTCTACGTCGCCCTCACCCGCGCCACCCGGCGGCTGGGCGTGGTGCACACCGGTGAGCTGCCGGCACCGCTCGCCCGGCTGCGTCCCCGGGAGTGACAGCTGCCCGGCCCGCTCAGGTGTCCGTCCGCGCGGCGCCCCGGCCGCGCACCTCCAGCCCGTCCAGCAGCCGCCGGGTCGCCTCGGCGACCGCGTCGACGGCCTCCTCGAACGCGGCACGGTTGTGGGCGGCGGGGGCGCGGAAGCCCGACACCTTGCGGACGTACTGCAGGGCCGCCGCCCTGATGTCCTCGTCGGTCGTCTCGGGGGCCATGGGCGGTCGGAGCGTCCGGATGCTGCGGCACATGCCCCCAGTCTGCCGCGATCCGGCCGGGCGCGGGACGCAAATCCCTGGTGCGCCGCGGGCTGCCGCCGTACGCTGCCGGTATGGCCCGACGACATTGATCCGCGTCCCGCTCCCGTCGAGATCCCGCGCGCACGGCACTGGCGCGCAGGGTGTACACGCACGCCTTCCTGGACGAGTTCGTCCCGCTGTACCCGCTCTACGCGGTGCTGTTCGCCGACACCGGGCTGTCCGGTGCGGAGATCTCCTCGCTGTTCGTCATCTGGTCGGTGACCTCGTTCGCCCTCGAGGTGCCCTCGGGCGTGTGGGCGGACGTCTTCTCCCGCCGGCGGCTGGTGGCGCTGTCCTCCCTGCCGACCGCCGCAGGTTTCGCCCTGTGGACGGTGCTGCCCTGCTACCCGTCGTTCGCCGCGGGCTTCGTGCTCTGGGGCACCGGCACCGCGCTGGCCTCGGGCGCCCTGGAGGCGCTCGTCCACGAGGAGCTGACGCACCGCGGCGCGGCCGGTGACTACGCCCGGCTGATGGGCCGCGCGCAGGCGCTGCGCACCACGGCGGTGACGCTGGCCACCGCGCTGGCCGCGCCCGTACTGGCGGTGGGCGGCTACGGGGCGCTGGGAGCCGCGAGCGTGGCCGTGTGCCTGCTGACCGCCGCCGCCGGGTGGGCGCTGCCGGAGTCCCGCGGCCCCCGGCGGGAGCACGGCGCGGGCTCCGGGAAAGCCGGGCAGGGCGGGGAGGAGGACGGTGAACAGGGGGACGGCGGGTCGTTCCGCGCCGTGCTGCGCGCCGGGCTGGCCGAGGTGCGGCGGGAGCCCGTCGTACGGCGCCGGCTGCTCCTGGCGGCGGTGCTGACGGGCACCACGGCGCTGGACGAGTACGTGCCGCTGCTCGCCGCCGCCACCGGCGTGGACGGGACCGCCGTGCCCCTGCTGGTGCTGCTGGTAGGGGCCGGTACCGCGGTGGGCGGCTGGTGCGCCGGGTACGGTGCCCGGCGTCTCGCACCCGTGCTGGCCGCCGGCGCGCTCTGCCTGGCCGCCGGGGCGGCCGGCGGCCACCCGGCGGGGATGGCGGCCGTCGCCGCCGGGTTCGGTGTCTTCCAGTGGGCCATGGTCACGGCCGACGCCCGGCTCCAGGAGAGCGTCCGGGACCGGGCCAGGGCCACGGTCACCTCGATCGCCGGCTTCGGTTCGGAGGTGGTGGCGGTGCTGGTCTTCGCCGGTTACGCCCTGGGCTCGGCGCGGCTGGCGCCGGGGCCGCTGCTGGCGCTGGCCGCCGTACCGTATCTGGTCGTCGCCCTGGCTCTGGCGGCGGCTCCGGCCCTGGCGGCGGAGCGGCGCCGGAAGCGGCGCCCGGTGCGGCGGCGCGGCGGGAGGGGAGCGGACCGCCGTGCGCGGTGAGGGGAGCGTGCCCGTCCGGGACCGGGGGTACCCGGGTGCACGGAAGTCACCGTCCCCCCCGGCGTCCCCCGTCCCGACAGGAGTGGCCGTGCAAGCGCTGACCGTGGTCCCGGAGCGGAAGAAATCGCTGCGTCTCGACACCCTCCCCGACCCCGTGCCGGGAGAGGGGGAACTGCTGGTGGACGGTCTGGCCGTCGGGATCTGCGGCACCGACCGGGAGATCGTGGAGGGCCTGTACGGGACCCCGCGGGAGGGGCGGGAGAGGCTGGTCATCGGCCACGAGTCGCTGGGCCGGGTGCGTCAGGCGCCGCCCGGGAGCGGCCTCGTACCGGGCGACCTGGTGGTCGGGGTCGTCCGCCGGCCCGACCCGGTGCCGTGCGGAGCGTGTGCCCACGGCTGGTTCGACATGTGCCGCAACGGGCGCTTCACCGAGCGGGGGATCAAGGGACTGGACGGCTACGCCGCGACCTCCTGGACGGTCGAGGCCGACTACGCCGTGCGGCTGGATCCGTCCCTGGAGCATGTCGGAGTGCTGCTGGAGCCCGCCACCGTGGTGGCCAAGGCATGGGACCAGATCGAGCGGATCGGCGCGCGCTCCTGGTTCGCCCCCCACTCCGTACTGGTCACGGGGGCGGGGCCGATCGGTCTGCTCGCCGCCCTGCTCGCCCGGCAGCGCGGTCTGGAGGTCCATGTGCTGGACCGGGTCGAGTCGGGCGTCAAGCCCGAACTGGTGCGGCGGCTGGGCGCCGAGTACCACCGCGCGGACGTGGAGGAGGTGATGGCGCGGGTGCGTCCGGACCTGGTGATCGAGGCCACCGGCGCCGCGCCGGTCGTCTTCGGCGCCATGGCGGGCATGGGCCCCTACGGGGTGCTGTGCCTGACCGGGCTCTCGCCGGCCGGGCGCACCCTGGAGGTGGACGCCGGGTACATCAACCGCGACCTGGTGCTGGACAACTCCGTGGTGGTGGGGACGGTCAACGCCAATCTCCGGCACTACGCCGCCGCGGCCACCGCCCTGGCCGGGGCGGACCGCGGCTGGCTGGACGCGCTGATCACCCGCCGGGTGCCGCTGGAGTCCTGGGAGGAGGCCTTCGAGCGGCACCCGGACGACGTCAAGACGGTCGTCGAGCTGAGGCCCGCGGGCTGACAGCGGCGGACCGCCCAGCGCCGGAGCGGCGCTGGGCCGGGCCCTGCTCCGAGGAGAGGTTCTGCGCGGTGTCGACCAGCGGGATGTGGGAGAGGGCCTGGGGGAAGTTGCCGATCAGCCGGCGGTGGCCGGTGTCGTACTCCTCCGAGAGCAGCCCCAGGTCGTTGCGTACCGCCAGCAGCCGTTCGAACAGTTCCCTGCCCTCCTGGCGGCGGCCCTGCAGGATGTAGTTGTCGGCCAGCCAGAAGGTGCAGGGCAGAAAGACGCCCTCGCCCGTGGGCAGGCCGTCCACGGCGGCGGTCTGCGGCCCCATCGTGTAGCGCTGGACGAAGCCCTCCTCCAGCAGTTCCCGCTCGACGGCGGCCACGGTGCCCTTCATCCGCGGGTCGTCCGCGGGCAGGAAGCCCACGGACGGGATGAGCAGCAGCGACGCGTCCAGCGTCGTGGAGCCGTAGTACTGGGTGAAGGTCTCGCGCTCGGTGTCGTAGCCGTACGCGCACACGTCCCGGTGGATCTCGTGCCGCAGCCGCCGCCACCGGTCGGCCGGACCGTCGAGGCCGAACTCCTCCACCGCCCGGACCGCCCGGTCGGCGGCGACCCACGCCATGACCTTGGAGTGGGTGAAGTCGCGGCGGGGGCCGCGCATCTCCCAGATGCCGTTGTCGGGATCGCGCCAGTGGGACTCCAGGAAGTCCATCAGCACCTGCTGCACCCGCCAGGCGTCCTGGTCCGGCGGTATGCCCCGAACCCTGGCCTGGTGCAGGGCGTCCATGAGCTCGCCGTGGACGTCGAGCTGGAGCTGGCCGGAGGCGGCGTTGCCGATGCGCACCGGACGGGAGTGCTCGTAGCCGGGCAGCCAGTCCAGTTCGGCCTCGGTCAGCAGGCGCTCCCCCTCGATGCCGTAGAGGATGTGCATGCGGCGGGGGTCCCCGGCCAGCGCGCGCAGCAGCCACTCGCGCCAGGCGACCGCCTCCCGCTCGTATCCGGCGTCCAGCAGTGTCAGCAGGGTGAAGGTGGCGTCGCGCAGCCAGCAGTAGCGGTAGTCCCAGTTGCGCACCCCGCCCAGTTGCTCGGGCAGCGAGGTGGTGGGGGCGGCGACGATGCCGCCGCTGGGGGAGTAGCTCAGGGCCTTGAGGGTCACCAGTGACCGCACCACCGCGTCGCGGTACTCGCCGGTGTAGGTGCAGCGGTCGGCCCACGTCTGCCACCACCGCTCGGTGTCCCCCGCGGTGCCGACCGCCTCCGCCGTGTCGAAGGGGCCGGGCTCCTCGTCCCGCGGCCCCCTCCAGGCCATCCGGAAGCCCACCCGGTCGCCCGCGCGGACGGAGAAGTCGGCGGTGCACTCGCCGTCCCGGACGGTGAGGTCCGTGTCGGAGTCGATGACGAGTACGTCCGGCCCGGCGTAGGCGCGCACTCTGCGTCCCTCGGGGCGCAGCCAGGGCGGGGTGAGACCGTAGTCGAAGCGCGGCCGCAGCCGGGAGTGGAACCGGACCCGTCCCTGAAGTCCCTCGACGATGCGTATCACGGTGGGCTGCCCGTTGCCGCCGGGCCCGTCGGTGGGGGTGTGGACGGGCATGCAGTCGATCACGCGGGCCCTGCCCTCGGCGCCCGCGTACTCGGTCTCCAGCACCAGGCTGTCGCCCCGGTAGCGGCGCGCCAGCGGCCGGGCCCGGTCATTGGGGGCGAGCAGCCACCGGCCGTGCTCGGGACGGCCCAGCAGCGCCGCGAAGCAGGCGTCGGAGTCGAACCGGGGCACGCACAGCCAGTCGATCGAACCGTCGTAGCCGACCAGCGCCGCGGTGTGCGTGTCGCCGAGCAGGGCGTAGTCCTCGAGCCGGAGCGGCACGGACATCTCCTTCCGGACCGGGGTGGGTCCCTCGACACGTGGGTGCGGACGCGACCGGTACGGGTCGATCCGTACCGGTCATCGCCGGGGAGTACCCTCCCGGGCCCGGCGTTACACGGTGAATCCGGCGGCGGACCGGCGGAGGAGGCGTCTCACTTTTCCTTGTCCGCTTCCACTGCTTCACCAGCGAGACGGGTCATTTGGAATATGTCCTTTTTGTGGTTTTCGTGAAGTCTTCGGGGTTACCCGCGCCGTGCAACCGAGAGGAACCGCCAGCTAGGAGATCTCCATGATCACCAAGGAGCAGATACCCCAGGTGCTGGACCATCAGGTGTACGACGCCGAGGGGAAGAAGATCGGGGAGACCGGGCACATCTTCCTCGACGACGTCACGGGCGAGCCGGAGTGGGCCAGTGTCCGCACCGGGATGTTCGGCACCAGCGAGACCTTCGTGCCGATCCACGACGCCGCGATGGTGGAGGACCACCTGGAGGTTCCGTACACGAAGGACCAGGTCAAGGGCGCCCCCCATGTGGACGTGGACCAGGGCGGCCACCTGTCCGAGCAGGAGGAGCGGAGGCTGTACCAGTACTACGGCGTCGACTGGGGGGCCCAGGGCCAGGAGACGGAGCGTACCGGGGCGGCCGGGACGGCCGGGACGGCCAAGAGGGTCGGCAAGCCCGGCAGGACCGGGGCGACCGGCGGACGGGACGACGCGATGACGCGCTCCGAGGAGGAGATGCGCGTCGGTGTCGAGCGCCGGGAGGCCGGCCGGGCACGGCTGCGCAAGTACGTGGTCACCGAGGACGTCCAGCAGACGGTCCCCGTGCGGCGCGAGGAGGTCCGCGTCGAGCGCGAGCCCATCACCGACGAGAACGCCGACCGGGCCATGAGCGGTCAGGAGATCACCGAGGCCGAGCACGAGGTGACCCTGCACGAGGAGCGTCCGGTGGCCGAGACCGAGGTCCGTCCGGTCGAGCGGGTGCGGCTGTCCACCGAGGAGCGCACCGAGGAGGAGACCGTCGGGGGGCAGGTGCGCAAGGAACGCATCGAGGAGACGACCGAGAGCGAGGACGACAAGCGGCGCCGCCGCTGAGCTGCCGGTTCGCGGGTCCGTCCGGGGAGAGTCCGCTCGCCGGGCGGACCTCGCCGTAGGCCCGGCCGGGCACCCCGTGGCGTGTCCGGCCGGACACGCCCGGCGGGACAGAAGAGATGTTATGCGAATGCTGTGCGAAAGGAAGGGTACTTCGGTCGTTGTAAGGCGTTAGTCATATACGGCGCAAACCTACCGAAGTAGACGCAGCGACAGGAGGCACCGGTGAGTGAATCTCCGAACCTGAGCAACGGTCCCGCCCGGCAGACGGGGCAGACCGCGAAGCAGGAGACCCGGGCCACGGCCGACCGGGCGAAGGAAGCGGCCGGCACCGTGGCCGGCAGTGCCAGGGAACAGGCCGGGCATGTGACGGGCGAGGCGCGCCACCAGGTCGCCGGCATGGCCGGCCAGCTGAAGGAGCGCGCGACGCGGGAGGCCGACTCACAGACCAGGAGGACGGCCGACACCATACGCCAGTGGGCCGACGACCTGTCCGGCATGGCGGAGAACACCCGGTCCGACTCCCCGGTGCGGAGCCTGGTCTCCCAGGCCGCCGACGGCGGCCGCCGTGCGGCGGACCTGCTGGAGGACCGGGGCGCGGGCGGTCTGGTCGAAGGGCTGGAGTCGTTCGCCCGCCGCCGCCCGGGCGCCTTCCTGGCCGGTGCGGCGGTGGCCGGTTTCGCCGTCGGCCGGCTGGCCAAGGCGGGCAAGAACGTCCAGCAGGGTTCGGACGGCGCCGGCCGGGAGCACACGGCGGGCCGGAGCGAGTACACCCGGGACGGGTACCCGTCGGCTCCGGGTGAGCCGGTCACCACGGGTGGCGGAGACGTCCGGCCGATGCCGGGCTACGGCGAGCCCGGTTACGGGTCCGCCGGCGCCTACGGCACCGGCACCTACGGCGCGGACGCGCCGCGCAGGCCGGAGGTGGGCTGAGATGGCGCACGTCACCCAGCGGCCGGAGCGTACGGACGACGACCGCTCGATCGGTGAGCTGCTGTCCGCGGTCACCTCCGACGCCCAGAAGCTGTTCCGGCAGGAAATAGAGCTGGCCAAGGCCGAGATCCGCGAGGAGGCCACCAAGGCGGGCAAGGCCGCCGGAATGTTCGGCGGCGCCGGGTTCGCCGGATACATGACGGCTCTGTTCGCCTCGCTGGCGATCGTCTTCGCCCTGGCCAACGTCATGGACTGGGGCTGGGCGGCCCTCATCGTCACCGCCCTGTGGGCAGCGGCGGCCGTCGTGCTGTACGTGATGGGCCGTTCCCGGATGCGGGAGGTCTCCAAGCCCGAACGCACGGTCGAAACTCTCAAGGAGGATGCCAAGTGGGCACGTCACCCGACGAGCTGAGGGCTCAGATCGACACGACCCGGCAGGAGCTGACCGAGGACGTGAGCCGGCTCGCCGACCATGCCAATCCCCGTAACGCGGTGCGCCGCCGCGGGGAGCGGGCGCGCAACAGGATGACCGTAGTTCGGGAGCGAGTGATGGGCAGCACCTCCGAGACCGCGCAGCACACCACGGACAGCGCGCGGCAGACCGCGGAACGGGCGCGTGAGGGCGCCGGGCAGGCCGGCGAGGCCGTGAAGTCCGCGCCCCAGCACGCGGCCCGCAAGACCCAGGGCAACCCGCTGGCCGCCGGTGTCGTGGCCTTCGGCGCCGGGCTGCTGGCCGCCTCGATGGGGCGCAGCTCGCGGGCCGAGGAGCAGGCCGTGGAGCAGCTGGCCGAGAAGGCCGGGCCGGTCAAGGAAGCGGCGATGGAGTCGGTGGAGCACCTGAAGCAGGACGCCACCCAGTCCGCGCAGCAGGCGGCCCAGCAGGTCAAGGAGACCGCCACGGACGCCGCCCGCACCACCGCGGAGGAGGCCCGCGGGCAGGCCGGTGAGGTCAAGGGCCAGGCACAGCAGTCCGGGCAGAGCGTCGCGGGGGAGGCCCGCGAGCAGCGTCCCGGTGCGACGGGCCGGTAGCCGGCACGACGACGATCGTTGCGACCGCGGACGCCCTCCCCCGGGCGTCCGCGCGGCGGCGCGGGGGAGATCCGCCCGCCGACCGTCGGCCGCCCTCACCGGACGGCCGCCCCAGTCACCGACGAGGTACACGATGTCCGAACACGAAAACCGGCGGTACGAGCGGGGGGAGTCCGGCGGGGGCCCGCAGAAGCCGGCCGACCTGCCGAAGAAGTCCTGGAAGGACGTGCTGAAACGCACGGGCGCCGAGTTCAAGGGCGACAACCTCATGGACTGGGCGGCCGCCCTCACCTACTACGCGGTGCTGTCCATCTTCCCCGCGCTGCTGGCCCTGGTGTCGATCCTGGGGGTGATCGGCAGGTCCGCGATCCAGCCCCTGATCGACAACATCAGCACCCTGGCCCCCGGCGCCGCGCGCGACATCCTGCTGAGCATGCTGAGGCAACTCCAGAACAACCAGGGCGCCGCCGGGCTCGCGCTGATCATCGGTATCGCCCTGGCGGTCTGGTCGGCCTCCGGCTACGTGGCCGCCTTCATGCGGGCCTCCAACGCCGTCTACGACATCGAGGAGGGCCGCCCGATCTGGATGACGCTGCCCCTGCGGGTGGGCATCACGCTGGCCCTGTTGGTCCTGCTGGCGGTGAGCTCGGTCGCGGTGGTCTTCACCGGCGGCCTGGCGCAGCGGGCCGGTGACGTCCTCGGCTTGGGCGACACGTTCCTGACGGTGTGGAGCATCGCCAAGTGGCCGGTGCTGGTCCTCCTGGTGGCCTTCATGATCGCGCTGCTGTACTGGGCCGCGCCCAACGTCAAGCGCCGCTTCCGCTGGATCAGCCCCGGAAGCCTGCTCGCCGTGCTGCTGTGGATGGTGGCGTCGGCCGGCTTCGCCCTCTACGTCGCCAACTTCGGCAACTACAACAAGACCTACGGCAGCCTGGCCGGCGTGATCATCTTCCTGATCTGGCTGTGGATCACGAACATCGTGATCCTGCTGGGCCAGGAGTTCAACGCCGAGATCGAGCGCGGGCGGGCGATCCGGGGGGGTCACCCGCCGGACGAGGAGCCCTACGTCGAACCACGCGACACCCGCAAGTTCTCCGAGGACAATCCCGAGGGGCGGGCGTAGCGGGCATCGCCCCGGGAGGGGGCCGTACGGCGGAATCAGCGTGATGTGCGGGGGTACGCGCCAGACAACCCCGGATTCGGGGCCGAACCGAGCAGAGGAGGTTCGCTGTGAAGGGTGAACGCGACAGGGACGAGTCCGCCGCGCCGCGACCGCGCCTGCGCACCGGCAGCGACCAGCCGATCGATCCGGAGGACCTGGTCAGGCTGTCCGGCCGCGAGCCCACCCCGGAGCGGGTGGAGCGGGCCAGGAAGGAACTGGAGGAGCGGGGCGCCGCCGCCGTCGAGAGGTACCTCCCCTAGTCCGGGCCCGTCCTCCTCCGCCGTGCGGGGAGTTCCCGGGGGATCGCGCGGTAGATTGTGCCGGTGGGCGTCACCCGGCCCCACGACGTCCGGGCGGCGCATGCGCTTGCGGTTTTCCCCGGGCGCATGGCATCTCCCCAGGAGCATGTACTCGTGACCACCGTCGCGCTCGGTCCCGGCTGGCTGGACCCGGACTACCTCATCCAGACCTTCGGTCTGATCGGCATCCTCTGCATCGTCTTCGCCGAGTCGGGGCTGTTCTTCGGCTTCTTCCTCCCCGGTGACTCGCTGCTGTTCACCGCGGGACTGCTGGTCGCCACCGACCAGTATCTGCACTACCCGCTGTGGCTGGTCTGCGCACTGGTGGTGGTGGCCGCCGTCCTCGGCGACCAGGTCGGCTACATGTTCGGCCGGAAGGTCGGGCCCGCGCTCTTCCGGCGCCCGGACTCCCGGCTGTTCAAGCAGGAGAACGTGGAGAAGGCCCACGAGTTCTTCGAGAAGCACGGCCCGAAGTCGCTGGTGCTGGCCCGTTTCGTGCCGATCGTGAGGACCTTCACGCCGATCGTCGCCGGTGTCAGCGGGATGCGCTACCGCTCCTTCCTCACCTTCAACATCCTCGGCGGTGTGCTGTGGGGCGCGGGGGTGACGCTGCTCGGAGCAGCGCTCGGGCAGGTGCGGTTCGTCCACGAGAACATCGAGCTCATCCTGGTCGGCATCGTGCTGCTCTCGGTGCTGCCGATCGTCTTCGAGTACCTGCGCGCCCGGAGCCGGCCCCGCGCCGGTGTGCTCCCCGCCGTAGAGGTTCCCGGCGCCGGGCCGGCACCGGATCCGGTGGTGGGCGCGGCCGGCGCGCCGGCTCCGGGGCGGTCACGGGCACGGGGCCGGCACGCCCGGCGCTGACCCCGGCCCGCCGCCGGGCCCGGCCGGTTTCCGGAGTCCGCGGGTCGCCTCCGCCGCCCGTCACGGAGAGTGACGTACGGCAGGGGGGAATGCTGCCGGTCCGGGCGGTCGGACGTGTGCCGCGCGGGCGCTACGGGTGCTCCCGGGTGTTTCGTCCATCGCTCTGATGTGCGGACGGTAATTCCGATATGCTCGTGTTTGCCCAGGGTGCCAACCGGACATCGTGTGTCCATTATGAAAACCTCACCCGGATGGGGGTGTGAGCCCTCCGAGTGGGGGTACGCGCCGTGCTGCACATGACAGGTCAAACGAGGAGGGCATATGCGTAGCCTGAGCCCAGAGGTTCAGCTGACGAGCGGTGACGTCTTGCCGGGCCAGGAGCAGGAGACGACCTCCCCTGATCTGCCGAGAATCGAGGACGCGGGGAAGGTCGCGCCGCGTGACGCGCGACAGCTGTCGAAGCTGTTCTTCGAGCGGCTGAGAGAGCTGGAGGAGGGCACGCACGAGTACCAGTACGCGCGCAACACCCTCATCGAACTCAATCTGACCCTGGTGAATTACGTCGCCTCCCGTTTCCGTCACCGTGCCGAGCCGATGGACGACATCGTGCAGGTCGGCACCATCGGACTGATCAAGGCGATCGACCGTTTCGACCTGTCCCGCGAGGTGGAGTTCACCTCGTTCGCCGTTCCCTACATCGTCGGTGAGATCAAGCGCTTCTTCCGGGACACCAGCTGGGCCGTGCGCGTTCCGCGCCGGCTGCAGGAGCTGCGCATCGAGCTCGCCCGGGCCAACGAGGAACTGGGCCGCCGGCTGGGCCGCTCCGCCACCACCGAAGAGCTGGCCGAGTTCATGGGCGTGACGGTGGAGGAGGTCATCGAGGGGCAGGTGGCCAGCAACGGCTATGTCGCGGGTTCCCTCGACCTGCCGGTGGGCGACGAGGGCAAGGACACCCCGCTGGCCGACCAGCTGGGGGACGTCGACCCCGCCCTGGAGAAGGTCGAGAACCTCCAGGCGCTCAAGCCGCTGATGGAGCAGCTGGACGAGCGGGACCGGCGCATCCTGCAGATGCGGTTCGGCGGGGACATGACCCAGTCGGAGATCGGAGCCGAGCTCGGCATCTCGCAGATGCACGTGTCCCGGCTGCTGAGCAGGGCGCTGGCACGGCTTCGGGAAGGCATGCTGACCCAGAAGTAGCAGTCGGCGGGGGGCGGCCGGCCGGGCCGTCACCCACCGTCCGCGCGGCGACGCGGAGCCACGGCCCGTGAGGCCGCGGCTCCGCGTCGCCGCGCCGTTCGTCCGTCCGGAACCGCTCCGCCGCAGGCATGACGGGCCGTCAGGAACACGTTAGGCGCTTCCTCCTCCGGGAACACGTCGCATACGCCCGCGATCGCGGGCGTATGCGACACGGGTGAGCGAAAGGAATGAAGACGACCATGGGACACGGTGGGGACATCATCCAGGAACTGACCACGGACCACCGGGAGGTCGAGGAGCTCTTCGGCAAGATCGAGGCCCTGCCCATGGGGGACGAGCGGCGCAAGGAGTACGCGGACGAGGCCGTCATCGAGCTGGTGCGGCACTCCATCGCCGAGGAGCAGTACCTGTACCCCGCGGTGCGGGAGTTCCTGCCGGACGGCGACGAGATCGCCGACAAGGAGCTCGAGGACCACGCCGGGGCGGAGCGGACCATGAAGGAGCTGGAGGGCCGTGACGCGGACGATCCCGAGTTCGACCGGCTCATCGGCGAGCTGATGCAGGAGATCCGCGAGCACATCCGGGACGAGGAGGACAACCTCTTCCCGCGGCTGCGCCAGGCGGCGACCGGGGAGCAGCTCGACAAGCTCGGCGACAAGGCCCGGATGGCCAAGAAGGCGGCTCCCACCCGTCCGCACCCCTCGGCCCCGGACACCCCTCCGGCCAACAAGATCCTCGGGCCGGGCGTGGGCATGGTCGACCGGGTCCGGGACGCCCTCACCGGCCGCACCAAGAAGTACTGAGCTCCCGCCGCGCCCGGCGGCGGTGTTGCGGACCGGGCAGCGGGTTGTGTGACGGAGCGGGGCCCCGGCGATCGGCCGGGGCCCC